>NZ_DATILJ010000181.1:0-13992 GCF_035476535.1 Aquabacterium sp. | reverse complement strand
GGTCAAGAGCCAGGACGGCACCAGCAAGCTGGTGACGATCACGATCGGCGGCCGCAACGACGCGGCGCTGATCAGCGGAACCAGCGTGGGCGCGGTGGTCGAGGCCGGTGGCGTCGCCAACGCGGTCACCGGCACGCTGACGGCCGGCGGCGACCTGTTCGCCGACGATGTCGACGACGCGCACGACGCCTTCGCGCCCGTGCCCGCCGGTGCGGCGACCCTCAACGGCTACGGCAGCTTCGGCATCGACGCGGCCGGCGTCTGGACCTACACCCTGGACAACAGCCATGCGGCGGTGCAGGCCCTGAACGTCGGGCAAAGCCTGGGCGACAGCTTCGTCGTCGCCAGCGTCGACGGCACGGCCCACGTGGTGAGCCTGAGCATCACCGGCCGCAACGACGCGGCAGTGATCTCGGGACAGAGCGAGGGCGCGGTGATCGAGGCCGGCGGCCTGGCCAACGGCAGTGCCGGCCTGCCGACGGCCGGCGGCAACCTGTACGCCATCGACGTCGACAACCCGAACGACAGCTTCCAGGCCGTCGCCGCAGGCGCGACGAGCGTCAACGGCCACGGCAGCTACTGCGTCGATGCTGCCGGCAAGTGGAGCTTCACGCTAGACGATGCCCGCGCCGCGGTGCAGGCGCTGAACGTCGGCGATGCGCTGGTGGACCGCTTCGCCGTGCTGAGCATCGACGGCACCTCGCAGACCGTGACCATCACCATCGATGGCCAGAACGATGCCGCGGCGATCAGCGGCGACACCTCGGGCGCGGTGGTCGAGGCCGGTGGCGTCGCCAATGGCATGGCCGGCACGGCCACTGCCAGCGGCGACCTGTCTGCCGACGACATCGACAATCCGGACGACGCCTTCGAGGCCGTGGCGGCCGGCGCCGCGACGGTCAACGGCTACGGCAGCTTCGGCGTCGATGCGGCGGGGGTATGGACCTTCTCGCTCGACGACAGCCACGCGGCCGTGCAGGCACTCAACGTCGGTCAGAGCCTCAGCGACAGCTTCACCGTCCACAGCGCGGACGGCACGGCGCAGCTCGTCACGGTCAGCATCGCCGGCCGCAACGATGCCGCGCTGATCACCGGGCAAAGCACGGTCGCCGTGCTCGAGGCCGGCGGGCTGGCCAATGCCAGCGCCAGCGCCGGCGCCGGCACCGTCTCGGCGAACGGCAACCTGTATGCGGACGACATCGACAACCCCGACGATGCCTTCCAGGCCGTGAGCGCCGGCGCGGCGACCGGCCAGGGCTACGGCAGCTACGGCCTCAGCGCCGGCGGGCAATGGAGCTATGCACTGAACAACGCGCATGCATCAGTGCAGGCGCTCAACGTCGGCGACACGCTGACCGACTGGTTCACGGTGCTCAGCGTCGACGGCACGGCGCAGGTGGTGACGATCACCATCGACGGCCGCAACGATGCCGCGGCGATCAGCGGCGACACCTCGGGCGCCGTGATCGAGGCCGGCGGCCTGGCCAACGGCAGCGCGGGCAGCCCCCAGGCCAACGGCGACCTGCTGGCCGAGGATGTCGACAACATCGACGACGCCTTCCATCCCGTGGCCGCCGGCACCACCACGTCCAGCGGCTACGGCCGCTATGGCGTCGATGCGGACGGCCAGTGGCGCTACACGCTGGACGACAGCCACCCATCGGTGCAGGCGCTCACTGTCGGCCAGAGCCTGAACGACACCTTCACGGTCAGCAGCGTGGACGGCACGGCCCAGGTCGTCACGGTGAGCATCGCCGGCCGCAACGACACGGCACTGATCAGCGGCGACACCACGGGCACGGCGGTGGAAGCCGGCGGCGCGGCCAACGCCACGGCGGGAACAGCGGCCAGCGGCGAGCTCTACGCCGACGACCTTGACCATCCGGACGACGTGTTCCAGGCGGTGGCCCCGGATGCCGCAAGCGGCCAGGGCTACGGCAGCTACGGTGTCGACGCCGGCGGCAAGTGGACTTACACGCTGAATGACGCGCATGCGGCCGTGCAGGCGCTGAACGTCGGCAGCACGCTGTCGGACAGCTTCACGGTGCTCAGCGCCGACGGCACGGCGCAAGAGGTGACGGTGACGATCGAAGGCCGCAACGACGCGGCGGCAATCAGTGGCGGCGCGGCGGCTGCGGTGGTGGAAGCGGGCGGCGCGGCCAATGGCACGGCGGGCACACCCGGCGCCACGGGCGAGCTCTTCGCCGACGACGTCGACAACGACGACGACAGCTTCCAGCCGGTGCCCGCCGGCACGCTCACGGCCAGCGGCTACGGACGTTATGGCGTCAGCGCCGGTGGGCAATGGACTTATCTGCTCGACGACGACAGCCCCGCGGTGCAGGCGCTCAACACCACCGACACGCTGACCGACACCTTCACCGTCACCACCGTCGACGGCACGACGAAGGAGGTGACGATCAGCATCGCCGGCCGCAACGACACGGCGCTGATCACCGGCAAGCTGAACGGCACGGTCGCCGAGGCCGGTGGCATCGACAACGGCAGCCCGGGTTCACCAAGCGCCACCGGCGCGCTGCTCGCCGACGACGTCGACAACCCGGACAACGCCTTCCAGGCGCTTGCAGCCGGCACGGCCAGCGCCGCCGGCTACGGCAGCTACACCATCGACGCGGCCGGCCAATGGACCTACACGCTCGACGACCTGAACGCCGCCGTGCAGGCGCTCCATGTCGGGCAGTCGCTGGCCGACAGCTTTGCCGTCCTCAGCGAGGACGGCACCGTGACCACGGTGGCCCTGACGATCCAGGGCGCCAACGATGCGCCCACGGCCGGCGGCGATGCGGCCAGCGGCAACGAGGACACGCCGATCACCACCGGCAACGTGCTTGCCAACGACGCCGACGTGGACGGCGTGCTGGGTGCCGGCAGCATCACCGCCCACGGCCAGGGCGCGCACGGCAGCGTGGTCTACAACGGCAACGGCAGCTTCACCTACACGCCGGCCGCGAACTACGCCGGCAGCGACAGCTTCAGCTACACGATCACCGACGAGCACGGCGCCACGGCGAGCGCTGTCGTGCTGATGACCGTCAACGACGTCATCGACGCGCCGGTGAACACCGTGCCGGCGGCCCTGACCGTTGCCGAGGACGGCTCCAAGACCCTCACCGGCCTGGCGATCGCCGACGCCGACGCGGGCAGCAGCACGCTGAGCACCACGCTGAGCGTGGCCCATGGAACGCTGAGCTTCGGCAGCCTGGCCGGCGTGACGCTGAGCGGCAACGGCAGCGCAAGCGTGACGCTCAGCGGTACGCTCGCCGCCCTCAATGCCGCACTGGCGACAGCGCCGACCTACGTGCCCGCCGCCAACTACAACGGCGACGACACGCTGAGCATGAGCACGTCCGACGGCGCGCTGAGCGACAGCGATGCCGTCGCGATCACGGTGATGGCGGTCAACGATGCACCGGTCGCCGCCAGCGACGTGATCATCATGTCGGACGGCACCAGCGGTGTCATCTCCGTGGCCGCCTTGCTGGCGAACGACAGCGACAGCGACGGCAAGGCGCTCGCGATCACGGCCGTCTCGACCAGCAACCTGCCGTCGGTAACGCTCAATGCGAACGGCAGCATCGGCATCACCGTCAGCAACGCGGACGGCAGCTTCAGCTACACGCTCGACGACGGCGCCGGTGGCATCACGACCGGCACGGTGACCGTCACGCTGAAGCCGGTGACGGGCAGCGGGAACATCGTGGACCTCAGCGGCCTGAGCTATCAGGCGTCCTACATCGATGCCAAGAACGGCGGCGACACGCTCACCGGCGTTGCGCCGGGCGACGTGCTGATCGGCGGCGACGGCAGCGACACCTTGAAAGGCGGCAATGGCGCCGACACGCTGCGGGGCGGCAGGGACAACGACACGCTCGACGGCGAAGGCGGCATCGACCTGCTCGATCTGAGCGATGCCACCGGCGCGATCACGCTGACGCTGAACCAGGGCACGGCGGCCGGCGGCGCCTACCACAGCACCGGAGCGCTCCCCAGCAGCTTGGGCACCGACCAGTACCGGAACATGGAAGGCGTGATCGGCGGCTTGGGCAACGACACGCTCACCGGTTCGACGGCCGACGACACGCTGATCGGCAATGGCGGCACCGACACCCTCCATGGCGTCAACGGCAACGACATTCTGCGCGGCGGCGCCGCCAATGACACGCTGGACGGCGGTGCCGGCATCGACTTGCTCGACTTCAGCGATGCCGGCGCAGCGGTCTCGCTGATCCTCAGCCAGGGCAGCAACGGCGGCGGCAACTGGAGCACGGGCGCCCAGAGCGGCCTGGGCACCGATGCGTACAAGAACATGGAAGGCGTGAAGGGCTCGGTCTTCAACGACGCCCTCACCGGCTCGTCGGGCGACGATGTGCTGCTGGGCGACGCCGGCCATGACCTGCTGTCCGGCGGCAGCGGCAGCGATGTGCTGGTCGGCGGCGCCGGCGCCGACATCCTGACCGGCGGCGCCGGCAGCGACCGCTTCGCCTTCGTCGGCGACGCCGCCAGCGTGGACCAGATCGTCGACTTCCAGACCGGCCTCGGCAACGACGTGCTGGACGTGTCGGCCCTGCTGATCGGCTACAGCGCTGGTTCGCTCGCCGCCTGGATCCAGCTGCGCGAGTCGGGCAACGACAGCATCGTCAGCGTCGACCGCGACGGCGCGGGCAGCGCCTATGCCCCGCAGGACATCGCGGTACTGCAGGGCGTGGTGGTCGATCTGGTGCAGCTGGTCGGCAGCGCCAACCTCGATGCGACGCTGGACAACCTCTGGCCGGGCGCTTGAATCACTGCGCCCATGCGGCGCGCGCCCAAAAAAAAACCGCTGGGTCATCCAGCGGTGGGTGGGCAGGCGGAGCCTCGGCGTGCGCTCAGTGCTGCTTGTGCAGGCGCGGCTCGGGCACCGTCTTCAGGTCGCCGGGCAGCTTGGACAGATAAGCCGCCACCTGCTTCAACTCGGTGTTGGAGAAGGTGGGCTTCTTCTTGCCCTCGGACTCCTGCAGCACCTGGCTGCGCATCACCGCGTTCGCGCGGCCGACATGCGGGTTGCCGTCGATCGTGTAGGCGCGCAGCGTGGCATACAGGTAGTCGGCATGCTGGCCGGCCAGGCGCGGGTAGGCGGTGTCGATGGGCTTGCTGAAGTTCGGGCCGTGGCAGGCGGTGCAGGCCAGCAGCCGGTCCTTCAGCGCATCGGGCAGCGGCGTGGCCAGCTGCTCCGGCGCGGCGGTGCCTTCGGCCTTGCCCTGCTGCTCGTAGAAGGCGGCCAGGTCGGCCATGTCTTCATCGGTCAGCGAGCCGGCGATGGCACGCATCGACGGGTGCCTGCGCTCGCCCTTCTGGTAGGCCTGGAGCGAGGTGACGATGTACTTGGCGCCCTGGCCCGCGATCTTCGGCACCTTGTAGACCTCGGGGAAGCTGGCCTGGTAGCCGACGATGCTGTGACAGCCGATGCACATCTGCGCCTTGCCCTTGCCGCGTGCGGCGTCGCCGGTCTTGGCATCCTGGGCCTGGGACAGCGTGGAGAAGGTGCCGGCACCCGCAAGGGCGATCAGGGTCAGGAGCGCTTTTTTCATCGTGTCGCGGATGTCGGTTGTCGAGGGAGCGGCCTGCACCGCAGGGCAGCCGGGAATTATAGGGCCCGCACTTATACTGGTTCGCACCCGCCCACCGACCGATCTTTCCCATGAAATTCCAAGGTTCAGACAACTACGTCGCCACGCAGGACCTGATGCTGGCCGTCAACGCTGCCATCACGCTGAAGCGGCCGCTGCTGGTCAAGGGCGAGCCCGGCACCGGCAAGACCATGCTGGCCGAGGAAGTGGCGGCGGCGCTGAACATGCCGCTGCTGCAGTGGCACATCAAGAGCACCACCAAGGCGCAGCAAGGCCTGTATGAATACGACGCGGTGAGCCGCCTGCGCGACAGCCAGCTGGCCGATGTCGAAGGCTCCGAGCGCGTCAAGGACATCCACAACTACATCGTCAAGGGTGTGCTGTGGCAGGCCTTCAATGCCGACCACCAGGTGGTGCTGCTGATCGACGAGATCGACAAGGCCGACATCGAATTCCCGAACGACCTGCTGCGTGAACTCGACCGCATGGAGTTCTATGTCTACGAAACCCGCGAGCTGGTGAAGGCCCGGCACCGGCCCATCGTCTTCATCACCTCCAACAACGAGAAGGAACTGCCGGACGCCTTCCTGCGCCGCTGCTTCTTCCACTACATCAAGTTCCCCGATGCGCAGACGATGCAATCCATCGTCGACGTGCATTTCCCCGGGCTGAAGAAGGAGCTGCTGGGCGCGGCAATGAAGACCTTCTACGACGTGCGCAACCTGCCCGGCCTGAAGAAGAAGCCCTCCACCTCCGAGCTGCTGGACTGGTTGAAGCTGCTGGTGGCCGAGGACATTCCGCTCGAGGTGCTGCAGAGCAAGGACGAGAAGGTCTCGGTGCCGCCGCTGGTCGGCGCACTGCTGAAGAACGAGCAGGACGTGACGCTGTTCGAGAAGCTCGTCTTCATGCAAAAGCACAACCGCTGAATCGGCGCACGCAGCAACGATGGCGCAAGACCCGCGTGAAGCGCTGATCGAAGGCCTGAGCGACGCCGCCGGCTTTGTGCTCGGCGCGCTGGCCGGCTGGCAGCTGGGCAGGCTGCTCGGCTTCGATGTGTTTGCTTCAGCCGGCTGGGATGCCCGCGCGATGGTCGGCGTGGTGCTCATCGCGCTGGGCTGCGGCGCCGGCAAATGGGCGGCGATGCGCTGGCGCGCCGGCCGCAACACCAAGCGCTGACGCCACCGCCGGCGCCAACGCTGACGCAAGGACTGAGCACATGGCCCTGCCCCGCATCGTCGAGCCCCTCACGCTGCGCGGCGAGTTCGCGCGGCTCGAACCGCTCTCCCTCGTGCATGCCGATGGCCTGGCCGCTGCCGCGCGCGATGGCGACATGTGGCAGCTCTGGTACACCGCGATCCCGGCGCCCGAGCGCATGCTCACCGAGATCGAGCGCCGCCTCGGCCTGCAGGCGGCCGGTTCGATGCTGCCGTTCACGGTGTTCGATGCCGCCGATCGCATCGTCGGCATGAGCACCTTCATGAACATCGACGCGGTGCACCAGCGCGTCGAGATCGGCTCCACCTGGTATGGCGCCAGCGCGCAGCGCACGCCGCTGAACACGCAGTGCAAGCGCCTGATGCTCAGCCATGCCTTCGAGGCGCTGCAGTGCATCGCGGTGGAGTTCCGCACGCACCGCTTCAACCAGCAGAGCCGCCGCGCCATCGAGCGCCTGGGCGCGCAGCAGGATGGCATCCTGCGCAACCACCAGCGCGCGGCCAATGGCACGCTGCGCGACACCGTGGTCTACAGCATCACCGCGGATGAATGGCCGACCGTGCGCACGCACCTCGATTTCCAGCTCAGCCGCCCGCGCTGAGCGGGTTCCAACACCGGAGACAGCATGGCCCGCAAGAAGCCGATCACCGTCGATGCGCTGTGGAAGATGGAGCGGCTGGGCACGCCCAGCCTGTCGCCCGATGGTGCGCATGCGGTGGTAGCGGTCAGCCGGTATGCCATGGCCGACAACAAGGCGGCCAGCTCGCTGTGGCTGCTGTCCACGCTCGGCGGCGCGCCGCGGCAGCTGACGCAGTGCGGCGACAAGGACGGCCAGCCGCGCTATGCGCCGCGCGGTGAGCGCATCGGCTTCATCGCGCGCCGCGAGCAGCAAGGCCACAAGGACGAAGAAGCGCAGTTCTACGTGATCCCGCCCGATGGCGGCGAGGCGCAACGCGTCGGCGAAGTGGCCACCGGCGTCGAGGCCTTCAAGTGGTGCCCGGACGGCCAGCGCATCGTCTTCATCTCCTGGGTCTGGCCCGAGCTCAAGGGCGCCAAGGCCCAGGCCGCGGCGCTGAAGGACCACAAGGCGCGCAAGGAGACCGGCTACGCCACCAGCGAGGCGCTGTACCGCTACTGGGACCACTTCGTGCCGCTGGGCCGCGTGCCCCACCTGCACCTGATGGACATCGCCACAGGCAAGCCGCGAGACCTGTTCGAAGGCACGCCGTACGAGCTGTCGCGCGGCGAGCCCGATGCCGGTGCCTTCGATGTCTCGCCCGATGGCCGGCGCGTGGTGTTCGCCTACGACCCCGCGCCCGAGAAGCGCACCGACGGCCGTTGCGCATTGGCCGAGGTCGATCTGCGCTCGGGCCGCATCAACACCATCGTGATCGATGCCGAATGGGACTTCTGCGCGCCGCGCTACAGCCCCGATGGTTCGCGCATCGCCTTCATCGCCAGCCACCAGGGCCGCAAGCACACCATGCCCACGCAGCTGGCGGTGTGGGAGCGCGGGCAGGGTCACGAGGTGGTCAGCGCCGAGTGGGACCACGAGGTGCACGCGCCGCTGCTGTGGGAAGAAGACGGCCAGGCGCTGCTCTTCGCCACCGAGCAGAAAGGCCAGCGCCATCTCTGGCGCTTCGACCTGCCCGACCGCCGGCCCGAGGTGGTGGTGTCCGGCGGCTGGGTGCAAGCCTTCGACAAGGCCGCCGGCACGCTGGTCAGCGTGGCCGATGCGGCCGAGCACCCGGCGCGTGCCACGGCCCACCTGCCCGGCCAGGCACCGCGGCGCATCGAGCGCTTCAACGATGCGGTGATGGCCGGCCTCGAACTCGGCCGCCACGAGGAAATCTGGGTCGAAGGCGCGCTGGGCGATCCGGTGCAGGTGTGGCTGTACTACCCACCGGGCTTCGACGCAAAGAAGAAGTACCCGCTGCTGCAGGTGATCCACGGCGGCCCGCACACCGCCGCCGGCGACAACTGGCACTACCGCTGGAACAACCCGGTCTTCGCGGCCCAGGGCTACGTGGTCGCGGCGGTCAACTACCACGGCTCATCGAGCTTCGGTCATGCCTTCAAGGACAGCATCACCCACCGCTGGGGAGAGCTGGAGCTGCAGGACATCGAAGCCGCCACCGACGCGCTGCTGAAAAAGCGCTACATCGACAAGAAGCGCGTCTTCGCCACCGGCGGCAGCTATGGCGGCTTCATGGTCGCGTGGATGAACGCCCACGTGAAACCGGGGCGCTACGCGGCCTACGTCTGCCATGCCGGCTGCTTCGACTGGACTGCGATGTTCGCCGACGATGCCTGGTCCTGGCATTCGAAGGAACTCGGTGCCTGGTACTGGGACGACATGGCCAAGATCCATGCGCAAAGCCCGCATGCCTTTGCCAAGGCCATGAGGACGCCGACGCTGGTGATCCACGGCGCGCTGGACTACCGCGTGCCCGACGCGCAAGGCCTGGCCTACTACAACACGCTGAAGGCGCTGGGCGTCGATGCGCGGCTGCTGTGGTTCCCGGACGAGAACCACTGGGTCGTGAAGCCGCGCAACAGCCAGCTCTGGTACCAGGAGTTCTTCGGCTGGCTGCAGCGCCACGACCCGGCGCGCCAGGGCTGATCCGGGCCGCAGTCGGGGCCCGCACGCGTCAATCCCCGACGATGCGGCGCTCCTTGATGATGGCGCCGAAGCGCTGCGAGTCTTCCATCGCCTTGGCCTGGAACTGCGCCGGCGTCATCGGCGCCGGTTCACCGCCGAGTGCGGCGATGCGCTCCTTCACCGCCGCGCTGCCGAGGATGCGGTTGATCTCCTGGTTCAGCCGGGCGATCACCTCGGCGGGGGTGCCGGCCGGCGCGTAGAAGCCGAAGATCGTGTCAGCATCGAAGCCCTTCAGACCGACCTCGTCGAGCGTCGGCACATCCGGGAACAACGGAGAGCGTTTCAGGCTGCCGACGGCCAGCATGCGCAGCTTGCCGGCCTTGACCTGCGGGATGGCGATGCCGGGGTCGAACAGGAAATCGATCTGGCCAGCCAGCAGGTCCGTCAAGGCCGGCGCCGCGCCGCGGTAGGGCACGTGCACCGCAAACACCTGGGCCTGCGACTTCATCATCTCGGCGGCCAGGTGCGGCGAACTGCCGTTGCCCGGCGAGCCGAAGCTGCGCTTGCCGGGCTGGGCTTTCAGGTCGGCCAGGAAGGCCCGGATGTCGCGCGCCGGGTACTCCGGCTTGACCACCAGGAACACGAGCACGCGTGCCGCCGCGGCCACCGGCACGAGATCCTTGGCCGGGTTGAAGCTCATCTTGGGGTAGATGTGCGGGTTCACCGAGACCATGCCACCCGAACTCATCAGCAGCGTGTAGCCATCGGGCGCTGACTTCGCCACCGCGTCGCCACCCAGGTTGCCGCCGGAGCCGCCGCGGTTTTCCACCACCACCGGCTGGCCCAGCGCCTCCTGCAGCGGCGCCGCGACGGCGCGCGCAATCTGGTCGGCCGCGCCGCCCGGCGGGAAGTTCACCACCACCTTCACCGGCTTACTCGGCCAGGCCTGGGCCCAGGCGGTGCCGCTGCAGGCCAGGCTGGCCAGCAGCGCCAGCGCGGCTGCTTGCGCCCAGCGCCGGCATGTGTTGTTGCGCATCTCGTGTCTCCTGCTGTCGTTGTGTGATCTTGCACCCTGGGCTCACTGCTGCACTCCAGGGTGTCTCACGCCACGTCGATCTCCACCAGCACCGGCCGGGGCGAGCGCAGCGCCGTGGCCAGCGCGTCCTGCAGCGCGGCGGCATCACCGATGCGCACGCCGTCGCAGCCCAGCGACTTCGCCAGCCCGACAAAATCGATGCCGTGCAGGTCGGTGCCCTGCACCGGATCACCCGGCGCAAAGCCGAACACCGGCGCAAACTCCTGCAGCGCGGCATAACGCCGGTTGTTCAGCACGATGAAGGTGATCGGCAACTTCAGCTGCGCGGCAGTCCACAGCGCCTGGATCGAATACAGGCTGGAGCCGTCGCCGATCAGCACGATGACCTTCTCCCCGGGCTTGGCCAGCGCCACGCCCACCGCCGCCGGCAGGCTCCAGCCCAGGCCGCCGCTGCACATGGTGTAGAAGGTTTCGCTGCAGGTGATGGGCAGGTGGCGCTGCATCACCGGGCGCGCGCTGGGCGCTTCTTCGACGACGATGTCGGCCACATCACGCAGGCCGGCCAGCGTCTGCAGCACGTAGGCCACCGACAGGCGCTCGCCGCTTGGCGGCGCTTCGATGCGCGGAGCCGGCTCGCGCACCGGCGGCTGCACGCGCGGCGCCGGTGCCGGCCGCGCCAGCAAGTCCAGCAGACCGAGCCGGATGTTGGCCACCGCCGAGATGCCCTCGGGCGCCCAGGCCGCCGGCACCGGGTCGTCGATCAGCTGACACAGTTGCGCGCCGGCCGGCAGGTGCGGACCCGCGCCTTCCACGTGATAGGTGAAGGCCGGTGCGCCGATGGCGAACACCACATCGTGGCCGCTCAGCAGTTGCACGATGCGCTCACGCAGTGCCGGCAGGAAGCCGGCGAACAGCCGGTGGTCTTCCGGGAAACTGCAGCGGCCGGACATCGGCGCGGCGAACACGCGCGCGTTGTGGCGCTCGGCCAGCTGCACCACCGCGTCCCAGGCGCCGCCGCGGTCCACCGCGGCGCCGACGACGAACGCCGGCCGCGCCGCACCGTCGAGCAAGTCGCCGATGCGTCCCAGCACCGCCGGCTCGGGCCGGGACTCGCTGCTGACCAGCCGTTCGGCCGGCAGCGGGGCCAGGCGGTCCCAGTCATCGGCCGGGATCGACACCAGCACCGGGCCGCGCGGCTCCTGCATCGCCGTGTAGTAGGCCCGCGCGATGGCCAGCGGCACGTCTTCGGCCCGCGCCGGCTCGACGCTCCATTTCACGTAGGGCTTGGGCAGCTCGGTGGCCTGCGCCGAATACAGGAAGGGCTCGAAGGGCAGGATGGCGCGCGCCTGCTGGCCGGCGGTGATGACCAGCGGCGTGCGGTTCTTGAACGCGGTGAAGATGTTGCCCATCGCATTGCCGACACCCGCGGCCGAGTGCAGGTTCACGAAGGCCGCGTTGCGCGTGGCCTGCGCGTAACCGTCGGCCATGCCCACCGCCACGGCCTCCTGCAGCCCCAGCACGTAGCGGAAGTCGGCCGGGAAGTTGCGGAACAGCGGCAGCTCGGTCGAGCCCGGGTTGCCGAAGACCTGCGTCATGCCGAAGCGGCGCATCAGCGCGATCACCGCATCGCGCACGGTCATGGTGGTGGCCATCGGGTCAGTCATCGCGGTGTCGGTCCTGGTTTCCCGGGACCCCGAGTATCGGCAGCCAGCCCTTGCCGTGGAATTGCTTTTTCACGCCAAAGGGTTAACCATCCGGCATGACTTTGGATCCGCGCCAGCTCAACGCCTTCTTGGCCATCGTCGACCACGGCAGCCTGGGCCGCGCGGCCGAGGCGCTGCACATCACGCAGCCGGCGCTCAGCCGCACGATCAAGCGGCTCGAAGGCCAGCTCGGGGCCGCCCTGTTCGATCGTTATTCCAAAGGCATGGCGCTCAGCGCCATCGGCCACGCACTGCTGCCGCATGCCCGGCTGCTGCAGCGCGAGACCGCCCATGCCGAAGAAGAAATCCGCGCGATGCGCGGGCTGGCCAAGGGCACCATCCGCGTCGGCGCCATCGGCAGCGTCGCCAGCCTGGCGCTGCCACTGGCCATCGGCCGCGTGCTGCAGCAGTGGCCGCAGCTGCAGGTGCAGGTGCTCGAAGGCGTGTGGGACCGCCTGGCCGATGCGCTGGTGCGCCACGAGATCGACCTGGCGCTGGACGTCGAAAAGCCCGACGGCGACGAGATCGTCGGCATCGCCGATTGCCACTGGGAAGACATGAGCTACGTCGTCGCCGCGCCGGCGCATCCGCTGCAGCGCAAGCGCCGGCTGCAGCTGGCCGACACGCTGGACCAGCGCTGGGCGATGCCGCCGCGCGGCACCGGGCCGTTCGAGCACCTGCAGCAGGTCTTCCGCGCGCAGGGGCTGGCGCCGCCGGAGATTGCCGTCGAGACGCGCTCGATCACGGTGCTGAAGAGCCTGATCATGCGCGCCGGCTTCCTGGGCTGGATGGCCGAGCCGATCTGGGATGCCGAGCGCAGCGCCGGCCAGATCAAGGCATTGCCCTTGCGCGGCGTGGTCGGCAGCCGCCGGCTGACCGCATTCCGCCGCCGGCAAGGCCTGCTGCCGGGTCCGGCCGCGCGGCTGGTCGATGCGCTGCGGGCAGGCACGTAACTGCGCGGCGTGCCGGCCCAGTACCTTTCACCAGAAGGGTGAGCCGGGATCTGCAGAACAGGGTCTGTCGAGGGTCCGTTCCGAGTCGATCCGGATCAATGCCGGCCGGAGCGGCGGTACTCGACGAAGCGGTAACGCAGACCGGACCGCGACGCCGTCAATTCGGTTTCGAGGTGGCGCTTCCATTGCGTGAGCGGAACCTCCGGCGCGAACTCATCAGCGCCTTCCACGTCGATGTCCACCTCGGTGAGGTAGATGCGCTGGGCCACCGGCATCGTGCGTGCGTGCAGGTCGGCACCGCCGATGACGAAGGCCTTTGCCGGCCTGCTGGATCCGGCCATCATGATCGCGTCGCCGATGCTGCTGGAGCGCACGGCGCCGGCAAGATCGAACGCATCGTTCTCGCGCACCAGCACGATGTTCTGCCGTCCTGGCAGCGCCCGACCACCGATGGCCTGCCAGGTACGCCGTCCCATGATGACCGGGCACCCCATGGTGGTCTCGCGAAAGTGACTCATGTCCTCGGGCAGATGCCAAGGAATGGCATGCTGGCGGCAGACGGCACCAGCTCTGTCCTGAGCCCAGATGAGACAAAGGTCCATGGTGCGACCCCTTCGACAGCTTGCGGCGACCACGGCGCCCGGCTGCGGCGCCAGGCAGCGTCGCCGCCTGTCGACGATACGCCGCGCGAAGGCGAAGGGCAAGATCAAGTCTTTTCCAACGAGGAATGAGCCTGGAGAGGGCGAGAGGCTGGTGGGCCGTGCGGCCCACCAGGGTCAGCAAGCGCGGGGTATCGATCATCGAATCGATGGTGATCGACATGAACGAGGCGCAGGTACGCACGCTGGAGCAGGTG
>NZ_DATILJ010000180.1:0-169923 GCF_035476535.1 Aquabacterium sp. | reverse complement strand
CAACACCAGCCCGGTTGCGCCCAGCACCGCGGCGGGGTCCCTCAAGAAATCTGCCCGCGTGCGAGCGTCGTGCTCAATCTTGAATTGCAAGGAGTTGAGGTTCTGTATCACTTGCGCTTGCGTGAAGTTCGACATTTCGATTCTCCGTATTCGGAAAACTCAGCTTGATGAACTGGATGGTGAGCTGGGAACCGCGAATTCAGGCCAAGCGTGAAACTCGCGCCAGACACTTGCCGGTTGAGTGTAGAGCTTGTCTGTTTGACTTCAAAACGCGCGTCCGGCTGGCTGGCGGTTCCGTGTGGTCCTGGGGCGACGACTACAGCGGGCAGCTGGGCGACGGCAGCGAAGGCGCTGAAGCCGCGACGCACAGCTCGACGCCAGCTGCGTCCGCAGTACTCGTCGCCCTGGGTCCAGGAGCTGGGCTTCATGGACGCGCGCGACCTCGCCAACCCCGACGGGCACACGTGGGGGGCATTCTGGATGGATCCGGCGGCAATGCCGCCCGCTGATCAACAGAGCAGAGGCCGTGCGGGTAGGGGCGCGCCTACCGCAGCGCGCGGCGCATTCCGATAGCCCGCTCGAGTCGGCCTCGCGTTGAATGGGTGGTGCCATATGGCCCGCAATGCAAAGGAGCAGTCATGCAAGCCATTTTCAAGTCCGCCCTCGTGGCCGCCGCCGCCGTCGCTTCGCTGGCAGTGGGCGCCCAGACCTACGACCGTCCCTACGACCACCGTGTCGGCGTCGACACGACCGAGATTGACGCCCGCATCGAGCGCCAGCTGGAGCGCATCGACCGCGGCATCCAGCGTGGCCAGCTCAACCGCGCGGAATCCCGCCAGCTGATGCGCGAGCATCGCGAGATCGAGCGCTTCCAGGCCCGCGCCAAGGCAGACGGCCGCGTGTCCCGCTGGGAAGCCGATCGGCTGGTGGCGATGGTGGACCGCGCTGACCAGCACATCCGCGGCCTGCGTCGCAACTTCGACGACCAGGGCTGACGCGCACTAACTCCGGTTCGAACCGGTCTGCCGCCCGGCCCGGCTCGCGGGCCGGGCGGCAAGCTTGCCCGGGGCCGTTTCAGTCGAAGCTCACGCTCGTGAGCTTCTCGCGCGGCGCCTTGCGCCGCATGCGCGTGGTCCTCAACTCTTCGCCGACTTCTTCCCCGCTTTGCGTGCGGCATCCAGGGCCGCCGCCTTGGCAGCGTGCTTCTCGGCGCGCGACTTGTGGGCCTTGCTCGTCTTGGCGTCCTTGCTCTCCTTGGCTTCCTTCTTGGCCTTGGGCTTGTCCTTGGGCAGGGCGTGGTGGGTTCGCACCAGCCGGTCGGCCACCGGCTTGGTCTCGCCGGCGTGGGCCAGGCGATTCGCTCTTTCCTCCTTGAGCGCCCGGCGTTCCTCGATCAAGGCCTGTTCGTCGGCGGACGGCTCGTTGTCCGCCCCCTGGGCTTCAATGCGGCTCAGCGTCGCGCGATGTAGCGCCTGGCCGTTTTCCGAGATCCGGTGGGTCAACGATGCAATGCGAATGGGCATGTTGCGGTCCTCATGGGGGTGAACGGCCACTGTAGGCCCGTCCGGCACCTCACGCCAGTCGGGTCATTCCAGGCGTGGCGGGACGATCCTTTCTGACTCGACGGCCCTTGAGTCCTGCGCTTCGCGGCGCGGGCAAACCCCAAGCCGGTTGCCCATCAAATGATTTAACGTAGATAACTAGGTAATCGCAATCAAGATGTCGGGCGAAGGAGTTGGCCATGGCGATTTCATCCACGTTGATCCTGGGTCTGTTGGGCGTGGCGGGGCTTTCAGTGTCGGCGAGCCTGGCCCTCGTGGCCGTGACGCCGGGTGTCGGCGCCACGGGCGAATCCGGACGACAAGCCCCGCATCGAGCGCCCGCGAACGCGCGCGAAGATCAGGTTCCGGTCTACAGCGCGCCCGAGCACATGCCGTTCCCCGCCCACGGCTCGTGGGAGGCGCTCTTTCAGGCCCGGGGCGGCTGATGCCGCGCTGAGCTTGATCACGCCGGACCGTCCGGTGGTGGGCGCGGAACGTCGAAGACCAGGCCTCGCTCGGGATCTTCGATAGTGCGTGATTGAAGCGGCGCGACCCGCATTTCCAAGCCAAGGCCGGACGCATCCTTGATCTGCGTCGCAACTTCGACGACCTGGGCTGACGCGCACCGTCGTCGATCCGCTCGGGTCTGCCGGTCGGTACGGCTCCTGGCAAGGTCAGGATGTTTCCGGCGTACCCGTGATCTCAGGCGCCAGAAACAGCCTCACCCGGCTGGTCGTCCATGTGGGAACGCCCGTGCCGAAGAAGTCGGCGTCCTCGGTCCAGATCGGGCAGCTCAGGGCCAGCGCGCAGGCCAATGCCGGCCAGTCGTCTGGATCACGTTCGCGGATGCGTTCACCCAGCACAGCGCGGATCAAGATGTTGGCATCCAGGACGATGGTGCGCCGGGTCATCGCTTGGTTTGCGCCGAGCCGACCCGGCCGGCTTTGCGCACCGCCTTGAACTCAGCGGCCACGGCCTCGATGTCGACGGACTTGGCCGCCAGCAGGCGGTCCAACTCGGCGGAAGCCTTCTTCAGGGCGGCCACGTCGGCGTCGGCCTGGCCTTTCGTCGGGATGAAGTAGCCCACGGTCTGCCCGTGACGGGTGACGGCCACCGGCGTGTCCGACGCGATGTACTCGGCCAGTCCGGATCGGAATTCGCGGATGCCGACCTTGGTGGTTTCCATGGCGTGCTCCAGAAATGAGGCTGCAGGGGGAGGGGATCGCCGGATTGTGCATCATTGTGTACACAAGTGCGGGTATCGCTGCGATGCAGTCCGGCCACCGACCCTCATTCAGCCCGTTGATCAGGAGCGTCCGCCCACCATCAAGCCATCTTGAACGGCATCTCCCGCAAAGCCTTGCCCGTCAACGCCGCCAGCGCATTCGCAAACGCCGGCGCCAGCGGCGGCAGGCCCGGCTCACCCATGCCGGTGGGCGCGTCGGCACTGGGCACGGTGTGCACGGCGATCTGCGGCATGTCGGTGATGCGGGGCACGACGAAGTCACCGAAATTGCTCTGCTCCACCACGCCGTCCTTCAGCGTGATCGCGGCGCCGGGCAGGCACATCGACAGGCCCATCAGCGCGCCGCCCTGCACCTGGGCTTCCACGGTGCGCGGGTTGATCACCCGGTTGCAGTGCACGCCGGCGGTCACGCTGTGCAGCTTGGGCACGCCGTCCTTCACCGAAGCTTCGACGACATAGGCCACCACCGACTGGAAGGACTCGTGCACCGCCACGCCCCAGGCGCGGCCCGGCGCCAGCGTCTTCTTGCCGTAGCCGGATTGGTCCACCGCCAGCTGCAGCGCGGCCTTGTGGCGCGGGTGCTTGTCGCCGATCAGCTTCATGCGGTAGGCCACGGGGTCTTGCTTGGTGGTGCGGGCAATTTCGTCGACCAGCGTTTCCATCACGAACGCGGTGTGGGTGGAGCCCACGCTGCGCCACCACAGCACCGGCACGTTGAGCTTGGGGTGGTGCACCGTCAGGCGCATCGGGATCTCGTAGGGCTCCTTCATGCCTTCGACGGCGGTGGCGTCGACGCCGTCCTTGACCATGAACTGCTCGAAGGGCGAACCCGTCACGATGGACTGGCCGACGATGGCATGGTCCCAGGCGCTGATCTTGCCCTGCGCGTCGAAGCCGATCTTCGCGGTGTGCAGGTGCATCGGGCGGTAGTAGCCGCCCTTGATGTCGTCCTCACGGCTCCACAGCGTGCGGATCGGGGCGCTGATGCCGGCCGCCTGCGCCGCCTTGACGATCGCGCAGGCCTCGACCACGTAGTCGCTGGTCGGGATCGCGCGGCGGCCAAAGCCGCCGCCGGCCATCTGCACATGGACCTGCACGTTCTGCGGCGGCACGCCCAGTGCCTTGGACGCCGCCAGGCCATCGAGCCCCGGCATCTGCGAGCCCATCCACAACTCGGCCTTGTCGCCCTTGACGCTGATGGTGCAGTTGAGCGGCTCCATCGGCGCATGCGCCAGGTAGGGGAAGACGAATTCCGCGTTGATGGTGTGCGCGGCGTTGGCCAGGCCGGACACATCGGCGTCGTACTTGCGCGCGCCGGGCTTGGCTGCCAGTTCACGGTATTGCACCAGCAGCTTGGCGCTGTCGACTTTCTCGACGCTGCTGCTGTCCCATTCGAGCTTCAGCGCATCACGCCCTTGCTTGGCTGACCAGTAGCCATCGGCGATCACCGCCACGCCTTCGCCGCCGCGGTCCACCGGCACACGCAGCACGGCCTTCACGCCCTTGACGGCCTTCGCGGCGCTGTCGTCCACCGACTTCAGCTTCGCGGCAAACACCGGCGGGTGGGCCAGCACGGCGGTCAGCATGCCGGGCAGGCGCACGTCGATGCCGTAGCCCTGGCGGCCGCTGGACTTGGCCTTGGCGTCGAGCCGGCCGGTGGCCTTGCCGATCAGGCGGAAGTCTTTCGGGTCTTTCAGCGTCACGGTCTCGGGCACCGGCAGCTTCATCGCCGCTTCGGCCAATGCACCGTAGACCAGGCGCTTGCCGCCGGGGCCGATGACCACGCCGTTTTGGGTGCGCAGGCTGGCCGCATCGACCTTCCATTGCGCCGCCGCGGCGCTGATCAGCATCGCGCGGGTGCGGGCGCCCAGTTCTCGGTACTGCGTGTACGAATGCGCGATGGAGCCCGAGCCGCCGGTGAGGTGCATGCCGAACACCGGGTCGATGTAGGCCGGGTGGTTGCTGCCGTGCACGCTGGTGAGCTTGGACCAGTCGGCATCGAGTTCCTCGGCCAGGATCATCGGCAGCGCGGTCTGCACGCCCTGGCCGAAGTCGAGCCGGTTGATCGTGACGGTGACCGTGCCGTCCTTGGCGATGTGCACGAAGGCCGAGGGCTGCTGCTCCGGCTTCAGGCCGGCGGGTTTGGCGGCGTCCTGCGCCAGCGTGCCCAAGGGGAAGGCGCCGAGCGCGAAACCGCCGGCGACGCTGAGCTTCAGGAAGCTGCGGCGCGGCAGGCCTTCGCCTTCGGTGGTCGGGAGGCGCTCCTGCGCCATCAGCGCTTGCAGGTGGCGGGGCAGCTCGAAGGTGCTTGGGTCGAAATGCATGTGCGTCTCCTTCAGGCCAGCGTCTTGGCGGCGTCGGTGATCGCGGCACGAATGCGCGCGTAGGTGCCGCAGCGGCAGATGTTGCCGGCCATCGCGGAATCGATCTCGGCCTCGGTCGGCAGCTTGCCGCGCGGCACGCTCTTCAGGAAGGCGGTGGCCGACATGATCTGGCCGCTCTGGCAGTAGCCGCACTGCGCCACGTCATGCTTGACCCAGGCCTCGTGCACGGCCTTGCCGACCTTGTCGGCGCCGCCGGTCACGGCTTCGATGGTGGTGATCTTCTTGCCCGCGGCCGACGAGATCGGCGTCACGCAGGAGCGGATGGCCTGGCCATCCAGGTGCACGGTGCAGGCGCCGCACAGCGCCGCGCCGCAGCCGAACTTGGTGCCGGTCATGCCCAGTGTGTCGCGCAGCGCCCAGAGAATGGGGGTGGCGGGGTCGGCATCGACCTGGCGGTTCTGGCCGTTGATGTGGAGCGTGCTCATCGATGGATCCCTTGGTTGAACATTTATTCGCTTAAACGATAGTCCCGTGAGGACGATTGGTCAAGCGGGGGGGGGGTGCACGCCCCACAGCGTGCAGGGGTGTTCTCAGGCCTTGATGCCGTCCCAGCACAGCCCGAAGGCCATGGCCACATGGGCGTCGGTGCGGGCCAGCGTGCCGGAGCGCAGCAGGTTGGCGGTTTCGCGCACCGAGCCGGCGAAGCTGCTGATCAGCATCGGCGTCGGCACGTTCTTCAGGATCTGCTGCGCCTTGGCCGCCTCGATCAGGTCGACCCAGTCCTTGAACAGCCGGGCCGACAGCTGACGGCTCTCTTCGCTGAACCAGGGCGAGTTGTAGTACTGCTCCTGAAACACCATCTGCGCCGAGTGGGTGATCCGGTGCTCCAGCCAGTTCGTCCAGGTGCGCTGGAAGCGGCTGCGAAACGGCGCCTGCGGATCGTCGCCCTGCAACAGCATGGCCGCGGTTTCGGTCTTGGCCTGCTCGTACAGCGCGACCAACAGTTCTTCCTTGGACTTGAAGTAGACGTACAGCGTGCCGGTGGCCAGGCCGGCTTCACGGGCAATGGCGGCCATGGTCAGGCCGCTCAGGCCTGTCTGTTCGACCAGCGCGTAGGTGGCCCGGGCGATGGCGCGCAGCTTCTCGTCGTCTTTGGGCTTCACGGCAGCATCATAGCTGAACGTTTATTCGTGTAATGTCCCCTTTGGAGGGGACGGCGGGCCACCGGCCGGCTGCTTATCGCGGCATCGATGCCCAGTCTTCCCGCAGCAGGTCGCAGATTTTCATGCCGTAGTTGACGTAATACTGCAGGTTCGCCGGAGAACCGATGTTGGTGATGTCGCCCTGGGCCGTCTTGAGCGCGAATATCGAGAAACACCAGGCCAGTATCGCGGTTCTACCGCCATTCACCTGTTTCTTGATTTCCGTTTTCAACAGCAAGGGCGAGTTGTATTCCTTCTCGGTGACATCCAGCACCTCCATCGAGAGTTGTTTGTATTCCTTGTTCACCGCGGCAATGCGGGACTGGTCCTCGCCAATGTGGGATTTGTCCGCGACACCGACGAACTGGAAGTTGGCCCCCTGGTTCTGCACCGGCGCGCCGTGGCGGCCGGACATGATGGTGAACTTCGCGGTCGAATTCTTGTCGGCGCCGGCCAGGGCCCGCACGATCGGCGGCCAGGATTCTTCGCCGGTTTCAAACAGGGACAGGTAAATGTTCCCAACCTTGACCCAGGGCACCGGCGGGCTGACGAGGCCGCCTTTTTCACAGTCCTTCATATATTGTTCACGCACTTCCTTGACCGTGCGGGTGCTGTCTTCGGGCAGTATCACGATGGCGGGCATATTGGGCTCCGGTGGGCTTCCACGACGCGTTGGACGAGTTTGAGTGTCTGGTGCAGCAATCGGCGGCGTCAATGTCCGGCGGGCGCCGGACCTGAGCAGCTTTACCGTTTTCGGCGCTGTCTGCTGCGCCTTGAGTCACCCGGGCAGCCGCCGTTCACTTTTCGCCCCGCGCAGGCAAGATCAGCGCCCGAGGTGATGCCATGCCGAAAATCCTCTGGGTTGCATTGCCGCTGCTGATCGCCGCGGTCCTGCTCGCGGTGCAGGTGCTGCGCCGGCGGGTGCCGTCGCGCCACGCCATCAACATCGGCGCCAGCGTGCTGCTGCTCGGCTACGTGGCGGCCACTGCGAGCCTGGGCATTTTCTGGGTCGCGAACCAGCAGCTGCCGGTGTTCGATTGGCACTACCTGTTCGGCTACGGCACGGTGCTGCTGGTGTCGCTGCACCTGGTGTTCAACTTTCCGGTGGTCTGGCGCTTCTTTGCGCGGCGCGGCCGCGTGGCAGCCGGTGCTTCGGCGCCCGGTTCGGCGGCGCAGCCGGTGGCGGCTGCCGTGCCAGGGGCCATCGCGCGGCGGGGGGTGCTCGGTGCGCTGGGCGTGGCGGCCGCGGCCGGCGTGGCCTTCGTGCTGGGTCTGCGCCATGGCCGCACGGATATTCGGATCGAGGCCTCGTCGGCGGGCGCTGCATCGGGCGTCCTGGCGCCGCCGTCCGAGGCGGCGGCAAGGGCGCTGGCCCTCGTCGAGCGTTTCCACGCGTTCTCGTCGCACTCGCGCGCCGGCGTGCTGCTGCGTGCGCCAGGCGTCGACTGGGGCGATCCGCCGCCGCCGTTCAAGCACCACGCCGGCGCCGAGCGGCTGAGCCTGCCGGCGCCCGGTTCGGCGCGCAGCGTGCGTTTCGATCTGGCGCTGCTGGCCGATCTGCTGTGGCACACCGCCGGCGTGACCGAGACACGGGGCGGGCTGCAGCTGCGGGCCTCGCCGTCGTCGGGCGCGCTGTTCTCCACCGAGCTGTACGTGGCCGCACGCGCGCTGCCCGGTCTCGAGCGGGGCCTGTGGCATTACGACCCGCAAGGGCATGCGCTGGAGCGCCTGCCCGAGGCGGCGCCCGATGCGCTGCCGCTCGGCGCGCTCGACGATGCAGCGCTGCACGACGCGCCGGCGCTGGTGGCGGCCACCGCGATCTTCCGGCGCACCGGCCACAAGTACCGCGACCGCAGCTACCGCTACCTGCTGGCCGACCTGGGGCACGCGCTGGAGAACCTGCGTGTCGCGGCCGACTGGAGCGGCGTGCAGGTGCGCTTCATCGCCGCCTTCGACGAAGCCCGCGCAGCGCGTGCGCTGGGCGTGGACGAGGCGGAAGAGGGCGTGCTGGCGCTGGTCGCGATCGGCATCACGCGGGCTGCCGAAGCCACCGACCGGGCGACGCCGACGGCTGCCGCGGCCCCGCTGGCATCCGGGGCTGCCGCGGCGAGACTGGCCCTCGGCGCATCAGCGACCGCGCGCTGGCAACCCGCGCCGGTGCCGGCCGCACAAGGCGTGCCGCTGGGCGTGACGGCCGCCATGCACGCTGCGACCTCGATGCGCGCGGCTGCCGCATCGCCGACGGCGGCCTCGACGGCCGCATCCTGGCCGGGCTTGCCGGGTTTGCCGGGTGCGGTGCTGCCACCGCTCGTCCAGTTGCCGGCCCCGCAACCACTGGCGCCGCCCTGGCTGCGCGTGATCGCCGGCCGCCGCTCGGTGCGGCGTTTCGCCGGCACGCCGCTGCCGCTGCAGGCGCTGTCCGAGGTGCTGGCGCAGATGCAGCAGCAGGCGCCGCAGCTGTCGGCGGCGGTGCGCGTGTCGGTGGTGGTGCACGCGGTGGCCGGCCTCGCGCCGGGCGCCTACGCCTACCTGCCGGCGCGCCATGCGCTGCTGCCACGGCGCGTGACGATGGCGCTGCGCGACGCCGCACGCGCTGCGGCGCTCGATCAGGACCTCATCGGCGACGCCGCGGCGGTGTTCGTGCTGGCCATCGACCGCGCGGTGCTGGCCGCCGACCCGCTGGGCCCGGCGCGGGGCTATCGGCATGCCTTCCTGGAAGCCGGGCTGGTGGGCGAGCGGGTCTACCTGGCGGCCGGCGCGCGGGGCCTGGGCGCCTGCGCGGTGGGGGGCTTCTACGACGATGAAACGAGCGCGCTGGTGGGGCTGGACCCGGCGCGCGAATGGGTGGTTCATCTGGCAGCGCTGGGGGTCAAGGGCGCGCCCTAGAATGTTGCGCTGCAGCACGTGCGCCGTCGCGGCGGCCGAACCCGCGAAACTACCGGGCCGGGGTGATCCGGGGTCGTTGCGGCCCTCGCGCACGGTGCTGCCCCTTGCTTTTGCAACCCTTGCGGCCCCACGGCATCCCGCCGATCGTGGGCCAGGAGCATTCCATGGCCAACCCAGCCTCTTTCCCACCCGGCGCCCCGCCTTCCTTGATGACACGCATCGGGCTGGCTTTCGGTGCTTTCTTCGCGGTGCTTGGCGATGCCGCGTTCGCGGCACGCTTTGCCGCACTGCGCAGCGGCGCCGCGCCGACCCCCGCCACGCCAACGCCTGCACCCGCACCCGCCCCGGCGCCCGTCGCACCGGTGCTGAAGACCCGCGATCCGGACGCCGCGCTGCAACTGCTGGCACTGCTGCAGCGCGAAGCACGGCTGATCGATTTCAGCGGCGAGAACCTGAGCGGCTACGAAGACGCGCAGATCGGCGCCGCGGCGCGCCTGGTGCACGCCGGCTGCGCCAAGGTGCTGCGCGAGCACTTCAGCATCGTGCCGGTGCGCGACGAAGCCGAAGGCAGCCGCATCACGCTGCCGGCCGGCTTCGACGCCGCGGCCGTGCGGCTGACCGGCAACGTCGTCGGCCAGGCGCCGTTCCACGGCAGCCTCAGCCACCGCGGCTGGCGGGTCGCCGAAGTGCGGCTGCCCAAGCTCGCCGAGGGCCATGACGCGCGCGTGCTGGCGCCGGCGGAGGTGGAGCTGTGAGCGCCGCCAAGACCACGGCGCCGTCTGCCGCTGCGACCGGTGCCGCCCGCGGCCAGGCCGCGCGCTACGCCATCGGCATCGACCTCGGCACCACGCACAGCGCGCTGAGCTACATCGACCTGGCCGCCGAGCATGACAGCGAGACGCCGCCGCTGGGCGTGCTGGACATCCCGCAGCTGACGGCGCCGGGCACCCTCGAGGACCTGCCCTTGCTGCCCTCGTTCCTGTACCTGCCGCATGCCGACGAGCTGGCGCCGGGCGAGCTGACGCTGCCGTGGGCCGAGGAACGCCGCCACATCGCCGGCGAAGGGGCGCGCCGGCGCGGCGCGACCACGCCGATCCGCCTGGTGTCCAGCGCCAAGAGCTGGCTGTGCCACGCCGGCGTGGACCGCCGCGCGGCGCTGCTGCCGCAGGATGCGCCGCCGGAGCTGGCGCGCATCTCGCCGCTGGAGGCCTCGACGCGCTACCTCGAACACCTGCGCCAGGCCTGGGATGCGGCGTTTCCGGACGCTGCTTTTGTCGACCAGGACCTGACGGTCACGATCCCCGCTTCCTTCGACCCCGCCGCGCGCGAGCTGACACTGGAAGCCGCGCAGGCCGCTGGCTACCCCGCGCCCACGTTGCTGGAAGAACCGCAGTCGGCGCTGTACAGCTGGATCCAGGCGGCGGGCAGCGGCTGGCGCAAGCAGCTGCGGCCGGGCGACATCCTGCTGGTGGTGGATGTCGGCGGTGGCACCAGCGATTTCTCGCTGATCGCCGTGCTCGAAGCCGAAGGCAGCCTGGCACTGCACCGTGTCGCGGTGGGCGAGCACATCCTGCTCGGCGGCGACAACATGGACCTGGCGCTGGCCCACGTCGTCGCGCGCAAGCTGGCCGCCGCCGGCACCCCGCTCGACGCCTGGCAACTGCGCGCGCTGACCCACGCCTGCCGCGGCGCCAAGGAAATGCTGCTGGCCAGCGCCGACACACCAGGCGCACCGCACGCTGGCAAGCCGGACGCTGCCGCGCCCGGGGCGTCAGCGCAGCCCATCGTCGTGCCCAGCCGCGGCTCCAAGCTGATCGGCGGCGCGATCCGTACCGAGCTGACGCACGACGAGATCGCCGCGACCATCGTCGACGGCTTCTTCCCGGCGGTCGAGGCCACGGCCCGGCCGCAGGCCCGCGTGCGCGCCGGCCTGGCGCAGCTGGGCCTGCCCTACGCGCAGGATGCCGCGGTGACACGGCACCTGGCCGCGTTCCTGGGCCGTCAGCATGCGGCGGTGGCCGAGCTGCCGGGCTTCACCGAGCGGCTGCAGCCCGGCGCCAGCTTTCTGCATCCCACGGCGCTGCTGCTCAACGGCGGTGTTTTCAAGTCGCCGCTGCTGGCCGAGCGCACGCTGGCCACGCTGAACGCCTGGCTGGCCGCCGAGGGCAGCCCGCCGGCCCGGCTGCTGGGTGGTGCCGACCTCGACCTGGCGGTGGCCCGGGGCGCCGCGTACCACGGCCATGTGCGGCGCGGGCGCGGCGTGCGCATCCGCGGCGGCACCGCGTTCGCGTACTACATCGCGGTGGAATCGGCGATGCCGGCGGTGCCGGGCCTGGAGCCACCGGTGCAGGCCTTGTGCATCGCGCCCTTCGGCATGGAAGAAGGTACCGACGCCGCGCTGCCGGCGCTGGAGTTGGGGCTGGTGGTCGGCGAGCCGGTGCGCTTCCGCTTCTTCGGATCGTCGGTGCGGCGGCAGGACGTCGTCGGCACGCTGCTGGACAGCTGGGCAGCGGACGAGCTGCAGGAACTCGACGCGATCTCGGCGACGCTGCCGCCCGAAGGCCGCACGGCCGGCGACGTGGTGCCGGTGCGGCTGCACGCCCGCGTCACCGAAGCCGGCACGCTGGAACTCGAAGCGCTGCCGCGCAGCGGCGATGAGCGCTGGAAACTGCAGTTCGACCTGCGCGGCGAACGGCCGGAGGACGCTGTTGCGTCGTAAGGGTGCCGCCTGATGGCCGCTTACTTCGTCGGTATCGACCTCGGCACGACGCACACCGTCGTGGCCTATGCGCCGGCGACAGGGGCCGCCAGCGATGAGGCCGGTGCAGGCCTGCGGCTGTTCGAGATCGAGCAACTCGTCGCGCCCGGCGAGGTCGCGGCGCGGCCGTTGTTGCCGTCGCTGCGCTATCACCCGGCGGCGGGTGAAATCCCGCCGGGCGATCGGCTGCTGCCTTGGGATGGGAGCGGCGACGATGCGGTGATCGGCGCCTGGGCACGCCGCCTCGGTGCGCAGGTGCCGGGCCGGCTGGTGGCCAGCGCCAAGAGCTGGCTGTCGCATGCCGCGGTCGATCGCCTGGCGCCCATCCTGCCGTGGGGCGCGCCGGCGGGCGTGCCCCAGGTGTCGCCGGTGGCCGCCAGCGCCAGCCTGCTGGCCCATGTGCGGGCGGCGTGGAACCAGCGTTTTCCGCGGGCGCGGCTGGAAGCGCAGGACATCGTGCTGACCGTGCCGGCCTCGTTCGACGACGCCGCGCGCGAGCTGACGCTGCAGGCCGCGCGCGACGCCGGCCTGCCGACGCTGCGCCTGCTCGAGGAGCCGCAGGCCGCGCTGCACGACTGGCTGTTCCGCCACCGTCGCACGCTGGCCCAGGCGCTGGCCGGCACGCGCCTGGTGCTGGTCTGCGACGTGGGCGGCGGCACCACCGACCTGAGCCTGGTACGGGTCGAGACCATCGACGGCGAGCCCCGGCTCGAACGCTTCGCGGTCGGCCGCCACCTGATGCTGGGCGGCGACAACATGGACTTGGCGCTGGCGCACCTGGCGGAAGGCCGGCTGGCGCATCCTGCTGAAAGCCGCTTGCCCGGCGCGCCGCGCCGGCTGGCGGCCGGCGAGCTGGCGCAACTGGTCGAGCGCTGCCGCGCCGCGAAGGAGAGCCTGCTTGCGGCCGGTGCACCCGACAGCGCCACGGTGACGCTGCTCGGCGCCGGCGCGACGCTGATCGGCGGTGCCCGGTCCGTCACGCTCCGCCGCGACGAGGTCGAGCGCATCGTCGTCGACGGCTTCTTTCCGGCCGGCGCGCCCGACGAGCTGCCGCGCCGCGAACGCAGCGGGGCCGGCCTGGTCAGCTTCGGCCTGCCCTATGCCAGCGACCCGGCGGTGACCCGCCATGTCGCAGCCTTTCTGCACGAACATGCCGATGCCGGCTGGCCCGATGCGCTGCTGCTCAACGGCGGCGTGTTCCGCGCCGAGGCCATCGCCACCCGCCTGCAGGCCACGCTGGCCGCCTGGCGCGGTGCGCCCTTGACCTTGCTGCACAACGCCGACCCGGACGTGGCGGTGGCCCGCGGCGCGGTGGCCCATGCACTGGCGCGCCGCGGCCTGGCGCCGAAGATCGGCGGCGGCTCGGCGCGCAACTACTTCCTGCTGCTGGACAGCAGCGGCAGCGGCGCGCAGCGCGGCGTCTGCGTGCTGCCGCGCGGCAGCGAGGCCGGCCGCGAAGTGCCGCTGGAAGGCCGGACCTTTGCGCTGAAGAGCGGCGAGCCCGTGCGCTTCAACCTCGTCGCCGGCACCGCCGGCACGGTGCGAGCCGGCGAGCTGGTCGATCTGGCCGACCAGGCGGTGCTGCCGCTGCCGCCGCTGGCGACGGTGCTGCGCACGGCCGACGGCGCGGGCCGGCGCGAGGTCGCGGTGCGGCTGACCAGCCGGCTCAGCGAGCTGGGCACGCTGGCGCTGCAATGCATCGATGTCGGCGACCCGGCGCGGCACTGGCAACTGCAGTTCCAGCTGCGCAACGACGCCGCGGCGCCGGCGGCCGCCGGCCTGCCGCCGCGCCTGGATGAGGCGATCGCCGCGATCGAGCGGGTCTTCGGTGCACGCGACCGCCAGGTCGATGCCAAGGCGGTGAAGCAGTTGCGCGCGCAACTGGAAGCGCTGTTCGGCCAGCGTGAACGCTGGAACCTGGCGCTGCTGCGTCCGCTGTACGACGCGCTGTGGCAACGTGCCCGCGCCCGCCGCCGATCGGCCGACCATGAGCGGCTGTGGCTCAGCCTGGCCGGCTGGTGCCTGCGCCCGGGTTTCGGCGATGCGCTGGACGGCTGGCGCATCGAACAGCTGTGGCCGATCTTCGTGCAAGGCGTGCAGCACGGCCGCGACGCGCAGGTCTGCGCCGAGTGGTGGACGCTGTGGCGGCGCGTGGCCGGCGGCCTGGACGAAGCGGCGCAGCAGCGCGTGCTCGAGGACCTGGCGTTCAACCTGCGCGGCCACGAGCTGGGCGCCGATGCGCAGCAGTACAAGTCGGCCAGCCTGGTGAAGGGCGGCCGGGACGACATGGTGCGCCTGGGTGCATCGCTCGAACGCATCGCGCCCGAGCACAAGGTCGAGATCGGCGACTGGCTGCTGGCGCAGCGGCAGCCGCAGCCCGGGAAGCCCTCCGGCAAGTCGCCCGAGAAGTCAGCCGTGAAGGCGTCCGGAAGCCACGTGCTTTGGGCGATAGGCCGGCTCGGTGCCCGTGCGCCGTTCCATGGCAGCGCACACCGCGTGGTGCCGGTCGAGACCGCGGCGGCCTGGCTGGCCACGCTGCTGGCGCTGGACTGGAAGCGCGAGGAGGGCGCGGCTGCCGCGGCAGCGAACCTGGCGCGGCTGTGCGGCGACCGCGCGCGCGACCTGCCGCCCGAGCTGCGCGAGCAGGTGGCTGCGCGCCTCGAGGCGATGCATGCGCCGCCGAGCTGGGTGCTGGGTGTGCGCGAACACGTGCCGCTGGACGAAGCCGGCGAACGCGGCGTGTTCGGCGAAGCGCTGCCCGCTGGCTTGCGGCTGATCGGAGCGGACTGAACGGGCCGCGTCAGCTCAGTGACTTGGCGAGATCACGCAAGGCCTGGCGTGGGTTGTCCTCGATCGGCGAACCGTGGGACACCAGGATGCGGGTCAGCGATTCGATCTCGGCCCATTGCAGCAACTGCTGGCGCAAGGCCTGCGTGTCGGCGATCACCGCCACCTTCACGACCGTGGGGATGTGCGCTTCCTTGCCGGCAAAGCCGGCCATGCGCAGCAGCCAACCGCCGAAGCCGGAGGCATCGCGGATGTTGCCGACCACATCGTTGAGGACCAGCGTCGTGCCCTGGGGGCTGCGCACGACCAGCGCCGCCTCCCGCCCGCGTGTGCCGGGCACGACGACGAACAGCAGGTTCGGGTCATCGAAGCCGGGCATCGTGGTATCGACGTGCACCACCTCCTGAACCTTCTCGCGGGCGCCTTCGGGCGCGACGACCTGCATGCCGGGGTAGCGGTCTTTCCAGATCTTGGCGTCGAGCCGATGCTTGTCGCTCGGCACGATCAGGAAGGCGGGGCGGCCGAAGGCCTCGAGCGAGGCCATCTCATCGTCGTCGAGGGCAATCGCGCTGTACACCACCAGCCGCCCATCGTTCAGGCGCACCACGGTCATGCGCCGCGGCAGGTCCATCAGCGGCATGTGGATCTCGCCGACGACGGTCAGCAGGTTGTCGTCGATCCGTGACAGCTTGCCGTGCGGCAGCACGGTCCATTGTTGAAACGGCTGGGTCATGCGGAACTCCGATGTCAGCGCACCCTCGTGCGGTCGGGTCAAGCTACGCCCATGCCAAGGGGATTTCTGTAGGACAACACCGCCTCTGCGCGCCGTCGCCGCGATGGCGCCGGGCTTCATGCGGGCGGGGCAGGCCTCAGGACAACCAGCGGCTCAAGGTATTCGGGTGCACCGCCCAGCCCAGCAGGCCGGACAGCCCCATCAGCACGCCGAAACTGATCGGCAGCCACGACACCCAGTACAGCCATGACAACTCGGTCAGCGCCGTGACGGCGAGCAGGGAAATGGCGATGGCCAGCGCCGCATCGGACAGGTCGAACTGATCGTCGCGGTAGTTCAACCGGTCGTAGGTCTTCTGGTCTTCTTCGGCTTGGGTCTTGAGCTCCTGCTTCTTCTGGGCCTCGTTGGCAGCCTTGGCTACAGAGCTGGCAATCGCCTCGTCGTAGGCGGCGGCCTTGTCGGCGGGGGCTGCCAGCTTGGCCAGGCGCAACTGCACCGCGGCGGCATCGGCCACGTCCTGCCGGACGTTGCGTGCCTGGTAGAAGTTCCAGTGATCCAGTTTGTCGGCCTGGGCCTGCTGCATGGCCTGGACGATGTTGTCGTCCTTCACCTTGCAGATGCCCATGAAGGTGGCCAGCAGTGCCACGGTGATGGCCACCATGGTGTTCAGCCGCGCGGTGCGAGGGCCGCCGGGCGCTTCGGCGTCGGTCTTGATCAGTTCCTGGGGATCGATGTCCATGCGATATTGTGAGCGTGTAGCCGAAGCTGTCGCCGCTCATGCTGGCGCATCGGGCAAAGCCCACGGGCGCACCGATTGCCCCGCCCTGCACAGGGGCCTGCACCGCGGGCTGTGGTCTTTCCGGGCGATTCACGATGAACAGGCTTGTCACCGCGCTCTGCGCATTCGCCGCCGCGGCGTTCTGCAGTGCGGCCCTGGCACTGCCGGCCGCCGACGCCTTGCGCGCCGGCTTCGCCGCGGCGCGCGAGCGCAGCGGCGGCGGCATTTCCGATCGGCCGGTCTACCTGCAATCCACCGAGACGCCGAACAGCCTGAGCGCCGACGTGCATGCGCTGGTCGACCAGCCCTTCGACAGCGTGCGCCAGGAACTCGGCTCGGCCGCGAGCTGGTGCGAGGTGCTGATCCTGCACCTGAACGTCAAGTACTGCCGCGCGTCGACCACCGGCGGGCAGGAGGTGCTGGACGTGGGCATCGGCCGCAAGTTCGACCAGCCGCTGGCCGATGTGCACTGGGCCCGCTTTGCCTTCCGCAGCACGCGCAGCGAGGCCGATCACATCGGCTTCGAGCTGCAGGCGCCCACCGGCCCGATGAGCACGAAGGACTTCCGCATCACGATGGAGGCCACGCCGCTCACGGCGCGGCAGACCGTGGTGCGCATGACCTACGCCTATGGCTTCGGCACGGTGGCGCGCTGGGCGATGCAGGCCTACCTGTCCACACTCGGCAAGGACAAAGTCGGCTTCAGCATCACGGGCCGCGGCGCCGATGGCCAGCCGCTGCGCATCGGCGGCGTGCGCGGCATGGTCGAGCGCAACACCATGCGCTACTACCTGGCCATCGAATCCCGCCTCGGGGCGCACGGCCTGCCTCCGCCGCAGCAGTTGCGCAAGAGCTTGCAGGACTGCTTCGACGCGACCGAGCGCTATGCGCGGCAGCTGCACGAGATGGATCGCGCGGACTACCTGGACATGAAGCTGCGTGAAGTGCAGCGGCAGGCGACCACGGCGCCGCCGGTGCCGCGCGGCTGAAGCCGACCCGTCGCCGTGCCGGCGCGCCTCAACCCGTCAGCGGCTCGAAGGCCAGGCCGTGCTCGCTCAAGCCCACCAGGTCGATGTTGGCGGCGGTTTCACTGCGTTCGGCGGCCAGCCAGGCCAGCGCATCGGTGCTGAGTTCACTGCGGTCCAGCATGCCGGCGTAGAGGTCCAGCGTGGCCGCGTCGGCCTCGGCCCCGAAGACATTGCGGTAGACCAGTGCCACGAAATCGCGGTGGCCGTCCGAGCCGGCGAGATCGACGAACAGGTCGGTGCCTATGGCCAGTTGCGCCAGCTCGGTTGGGCTCATGCCGCCATCCAGCAGCGACAGGCCGATGCCGATGATCGCGGCGTTGCCGACCCACGAGGCGCCGAACAGCGCACCGACCAGCTTGGCCACGGCGCCGGCGTTGCCGTCGAGGTCCAGCGCCAGGTGCGCACCACTGAAGGCCAGGCGCTCCACGTCGATCAGCGCATCGCTGCCTTCGCTGCCGGTGGTGGCGTTGACCTGCCAGCTGTGGGCAGCGCTGCCGCGTGCCAGTTGGTAGCTGCCGCGGTCCAGGTCGAACAACGCGGTGTCGATGCCGGCGCCGCCATGCAATGCATCGGCGCCGGCCCCGCCGTGCAAGCTGTCGTTGCCGGCCAGGCCGTCCAGCGTGTCGGCCCCGGCGCTGCCTTCGACGGCATCGTTGCCCTCGGTGCCGCTGATCGGCGGCGGCGGTGGTGCCGGCGTGGGTGCTGGAATGGTCGTGAACTGCACGCGCAGCTGCGCGCTCAGGCTGTTGCCCGCCGCGTCCTCGATGGCGCCGCTGCTCACTTCCACGCGGTAGCTGGTGCCCAGGTTCAGCGCGGCGCTCGGGTCGATGCTCAGCGTGTCGCCGCTGATCGTCACGCGGCTCGAGCTGCCCAGCGCGAACTGTTCGACCAGCACGCCGGCCTCGGTCTTCAGCCGCACCGTGCCGTGGTCGGCGACGATGGCTTCGTTGAAGCGCAGCACGATGTGGCTGTCCACGCCGACCTGCGTAGCGCCTTGCGCCGGTGTGCTGTCCAGCAGCTGCGGCGCCGTGCGGTCCGGCGCGGCTTCGGTGCTGAACTGCAGCGTGCTGGCCTGCGCCAAGGCGTTGCCGGCCAGGTCGCGCACCGCGCCGCTGACGATCTCCAGCCGGTAACCGGTGCCGTACACCAGGCTGGCGCTGGGATCGATGCTGAGGGTGCTGCCGCTGAAGCTCAGGCGCTGGCTGCTGGCGATGTTGAAGCTTTCCACCAGCACGCCGGCCTCGGTGCGAAGTTCGAGCCGGCCACTGCCGCGCTGGATACTTTCGCTGAACTGCACGCTGAGGTTGTCGGTGAGCTTCACGCCCACCGCGCCGGCGGCCGGCAGCGTGCTCAGCACGCTGGGCGGCGTGGTGTCCGGCGCGGCGGTGGTCTTGAAGTTGAAGCTGCTCAGGCCGGTGTAGGCATTGCCGGCCGCATCCACCACGGCGCCGCTCGGCAGCACCAGCTTGAACTCGCTGCCGTAGGCCAGCGCGGCGGTCGGGTTCACCGTCAGCGTGTTGCCGGAGAAGCTCAGCGCGCTGCTGCTGCCGACGGTGAACTGCTCGATCACCGTGCCGGACAGCGTGGTCAGCGAGAGCTTGCCGGTGCCGGCCAGCACCGTCTCGCTGAACTTGAGCACCAGGTTGGCGTTGATGGCGACGCCGGTTGTTTCATCGGCGGGTGTGATGCTGTCGAGCACCGGTGCCGTGGTGTCCGGCGCGGGTGCCGGCGTGGGGGCAGGTGCCGGGGCCGGCGAGGGAGACGGTGACGGAGAGGGTGATGGGGAGGGAGCCGGAGAAGGCGAGGGTGAGGGCGAAGGCGCCGGCGCCGAAGCCGGATCGAGCGAAAAGCCGTTGCTGCTGTTGTAGCCCCAGGCGCCGCCGAGCCCGTCGTTGCCGTAGATCCAGGCCAGCGCCAGCAGGTCGTAGGCCTGGAAGACGCTCTTGTTGCCACCCTGATTCGTGTACGACATCACGGTGTTGTTGGTGTTGTCCTCGTTCGCCGGCAGGCTGTTGCTGCCGCTGAACGGATGGTCCAGCCCCAGCGCGTGGCCAATCTCGTGCAGCAGCGTCTCGTAGCCGGCCGTGCCGGCCTGCGGGTTGACGTTGTTCGCCGACCACTCCACGTCGTCCAGGAAGACGTAGGCCTCGGCCGCGTACGACACGATGTTGCCGCCACTGCTGCTGTAGTTCCAGGTCGACGAGCAGAGCCCGCTGGTGCTGGCGCCGTTGAGGTTGGCGTTGGCAAAGTGCAGGTCGGCCTGCGCGGCACTGGCGGTTTCGACGAACTGGATGCCGGTGACGTCGGCGCAATAGTCCAGGATCGCGCGGGCCGCTGCCTGCTGGTTGGCGTTGAAGGCCAGCGGTGAACCGTCCGGCGCCTTGGCCGTGATCTGCGACGTGATGTCGAAAGTGAAGTACAGCGTGTTCGCCGCCGGCGTGATGTCTGGCGTCAGGTAGTTCCAGTTGGCGAAACTCCCCATCAGGGAATCCGCACGGGCGTCGCCCGAATACTCGACGGTGGTGGCCTGGGCAACGGTGGGCATGCGGGGTGAACTCGCAGGAGGGGGATGTTCGTCCTATCGGCGCGGACGGCGCCGGCTTGAGCCCGGTTCGTCACCGGCTGTTGCAAATGCAGGCAAGATTGGCGGCACAGTGGGTTCACCAATTGCCGGGCGATGGCGTTGTACCGAGAGCACCCCCAGGCGGCGCCAATCGCGCGGCTTCCGACACCCCACCGGAGAACACCATGAACAAGCTCATCACCACCCTGGCCGCGACCGCTGCCGCAGCGCTGATGGCCGCCCCCGTGCCGGCCCTGGCGCAGATCGGCGTCGCCACGCCGGTGACCTACAGCAACCTGGTGTGGTCCTCGTCGTTCAACGCGGCCGGCCTCACCAACTGCACGGAGCTCGTCATCGATGCCACCGGCGACCTGATCACCAGCGATGCGCTGCTGATCTATGGCGCACTGAACTGCGGCTCCGGCGCCTATGGCGTCACCGGCAGCCTGTTCACCACCGCCGATGGTTCGTTCGCGATCACGATGCTGGTCGCCGGCTACACGATTTCCTGCCCGCGCGTGGCAGGTTTTGTCGGCAATTGCACGGTGTACGACGCCTCGTGGATCTCGCGCGGCACGGGCCAGATCCAACTGCTGTGATGCTGCGCACGGGCCTGATCGTCAGCGCCTTCGCGGCCCTTGCCGCGGGCTGCGGCGATACCCGGCATGAGCCGGTGAAGGTGATCGCCGCGCCGCGGCCAGCGCCCGTCGAGCCCGTGGCCGCGCCGCCGCCGGTCAGCGTCGCTGCCGTGGCCGCAGCGCCGGCAGCATCCGCGCCGCCGAGCCGGCCCGTTGTGCTGCCGCCGCGGCAGCCGGGCTTGGTCGTCGAGCAGGGCGTGGTGCAGCGCAGCTGGCAGCCCGGCCAGCCGAACGGCAACGCCGACTTCCGCAGCGCGATCGAGGCCAAGCGCGCACGCGCTTCCTTGCCCGCCGCACCGGCCGAAGCGCCGCGACAGTGAGCCTGCCGGCGCCCGCCGGTCGTCGACGAAGGCGGTCGTTCGTGCCGCAGCCTTGCGTCAGTGCACTGGCGTACAGACGGGCCCGATGAACTCCCGCACCCTGCCGCCTGCAGCCTTGGCTTGACGCCGAGCCTGTTCGTTGCCGTCGCGCCCCGCCGGACATCGGCGCTGCTGCGCCGCGGTTCATGCCGGGCCTTGTTTCACTCCTTGGAGATCCCATGACACTCACTCGTTTGGTGGGCGCTGCAGCAGCGCTGTCACTGGCTGCTGGCGCGGCCCTGGCGGAGGACATCGCGTTGTCGGTGCCGCTCATCAGCACCGTGCCGGACACCTACTCGGCCGGTTTCAGCCTCACGCACCTGATGGCCGGGCTGTTCACCGACACCATCACCTTCTCGCCCACGGTGACCGGCACGGTGTCGACGGGTGTGTTCACCTTCGGCTTCACGCCGGCCACGGACATCAACTTCACGTCGGCCATGCTGAACGGTCAGCCCCTGACCTTGACGGGCGCCGGAACCCTGGAATCCGGTCTGCTGAGCCCCGTCAATGTCAGCGGACCCTTTGTGCTCACGGTGAGCGGGTTCGCCGGCGTTGGCCTGGCCGATGACGCGGCCATCTCGGCCTCGTACAGCGGCGTCGTCAACGTCACCGCCGTGCCGGAGCCTGGCACGCTGGCGCTGCTGCTGGCGGGCGTGGCCGCGGTCGGCTTTGTCGCGCGTCGCCGCGGCGGCTGAATTCACGCGCTCGCGGACCCTGCGGCGAGTCGGGAAACTCGCCGTCGCCGTTTCTGCAGCGCAGCACGATCAGCCACCGCCGCGGGCCAGTGCTGCCGGGTCTCTCGGAAGGCCGCGTCTTATGTGAGTTGGCACGGACGCACTGATTGTGCGTTTGCATTCCCGCGCGTGCCAATGTTGCCTACCGCACCGACGGCTTGCCCGGAGGTCCGTAGAACGACCTCCTGCGCCAGATCCAATGGCCCACCATTTCTGCAGGGGGCGTCCCGATGACTGTACTCAATCGCTTGTCTAGATCCATCAGGTGCTGGCTGCCGGTCCTGGTGCTGGGGTTCGTCGCCGGCTGCGGTGGTGGCGGGCTCGACCCGATCCTCGGGACACCGGGCGCCACGGCGGTGCCCAGCGTCACGGCGACATCACCCGTCGCAAGTGCACCCGTGGTCACCGGTGTGGCCAGCAACGCCCGCGTCACGGCCGCGTTCAGCAAGGTGATGGCAGGCAACACGCTCACACCCAGCAGCTTCACGCTGGCCTGTCCGGCCGGCTCACCGGTGGCGGCCAGCATCAGCTACGACACAGTGACCAACGTGGCCATGCTGACACCGGCCACGCCGCTGCCGGCGAGCACGCTGTGCGTCGCCACGCTCACCACCGCCGTGCAGGACACCATCGGCCTGGGCCTGCCCGCCAACTTCGTCTGGGGCTTCCTGACTGCACCCGCCGACGACGTGACGGCACCCACCGTCGCGATGACCAGCCCGCTCGCCGGCGTCGCGAACGTGGCCAACAACACACTGGTCACGGCCGTCTTCAGTGAAGACATGAATCCGGCCAGCCTGTCGGCGACCAGCTTCACGCTGATCAACACCACGCTCGGCACCGCCGTGCCCGGCAGCGTCAGCTACTCGGTTGGCGGCCGCACGGCGGTCTTCACGCCGAGCACGCCGGCCACACTGGCAGACAACAGCCAGTTCACAGCCACCCTCACCACCGGCACCAAGGACCTTGCCGGCAACGCCCTGGCCGCGAACTTCGTGTGGACCTTCGCTACCACCGCGGCACTGGACACGACGCGGCCTACCGTCACGCTGACGGTGCCGGCGGCCGGCGCCACCGCCGTTTCCAGCAACACCCTGATCACCGCGACCTTCAGCGAGGACATGAATCCGGCGACGATCTCGGCCACCAGTTTCACGCTGCGCAACACCACGCTGGGCAGCGCCGTGCCCGGCACGGTGAGTTACTCGGCCACCAGCCGCGCGGTGATCTTCACGCCGTCCACGCCGGCGACGCTGGCCACCGACAGCCAGTTCACCGCCACCGTCACCACCGCCGCCACCGACCTGGCCGGCAATGCGCTTGCCGCGAACTTCCAGTGGGGCTTCACCGTCGGTAGTGCGCTCGACGCCATGGCGCCGACGGTCACCGCCGTCAGCCCGCCGGACGGCAACACCGCCGTCTGCCTGAGCACGCCGGTGACTGCCACTTTCAGCGAGCCAATGGATCCGACGACGATCACCACCTCCAGCTTCATCGTCAGCGACAACGGTGTCGCCGTCGCAGGCATCGTGAGCTACGACGCGCCGACCCAGCGTGCCCGCTTCGTGCCAACGGCAGCAGCGGGGCTGGCCGCAAACCGACCCTATGTCGTGACCCTGACGTCTGGCAGTGCCGGGATGAAGGACCTGGCCGGCAACCCCTTGGCCGTTGACCGCAGTTGGGGATTCACCACCAGCGCGCAGGCCTGCCTGCGGGCGATCGACCTCGGCTTGGCGTCGTCCTTCGGTGCGTTCGGCGGTGCTGCCGGCGTCACCAACCAGGGCACCAACAGTGTGGTGGGCGGCAACCTCGGCAGCACGGCGGTGTGCTCCGCGATCACCGGTTTCCACGACAGCGCGACGTCCTATACCGAGACGCCGCTGAACCAGGGCGAGGTGAACGGCAAGGTCTACTGCGCGCCGTCGGCGCCGGGCAACGCGGTGACGCTGGCCGTCGCCACGCAGGCCCACGCCGCCGCGCAGGCGGCGTACAACACGCTGGCCGCTCTGCCACCCGGCAGCGACCCCGGCGCCGGCCAACTCGGTGGCCTGACCCTGCCCGGTGGGGTCTACACCGCCGCGGGTGGCAGCTTCAACATCACCACCGGCGACCTGACACTGGATGCGCAGGGCGACGACAACGCGATGTGGGTGTTCCAGAGCGCATCGGCCCTCACGGTGGGCCAGCCCGCGCTGCCGCGGCGTGTGCTGCTGATCAACGGCGCACAGGCCCGCAATGTGTACTGGCAGATCGGCAGCGCGGGCCGCATCGAGGACCGCAGCGTGATGGTCGGCACCCTCATCGCGCCGGCCGGCGTGACCATTTCCACCGCCGGCCAGTCGGCCCAGACGCTGCTGACCGGGCGCGCCATCAGCCTCACGGCCTCGGTGACGATGGTCAACACCACCATCGTGGCGCCCTGAGCCCGGGCCGCTCGACTTTCGCGCCCACTCCCTTCACGACTGCCTGAGAGACCACGATGACATCACCCCATGCACTGCGTTGGCTGCCGTTGGCAGCACTCGGTGGCCTGTTGGCCTCCGCCACCCACGCGCAGGACACCTCTTTTGCCTATGGCGGGTTGTCGCTCGGCCAGGCGCGCGCCAAGATCGACGAAGAGCGCATCAGCGCCAGCCTGCTGGGCGCGGGCCTGATCAGCAGCACGATGGTCCGCGACGAGAGCAGCCCGGCTTACAAGCTGTTTGCGGGTTATCAGTTCAACCGCTACCTGGCGCTCGAAGGCGGCTACTTCAATCTGGGCAAGTTCGGTTTCACCTCGACCACGGTGCCGGCGGGCTCGCTGACGGGCGAGATCAAGCTGCAGGGCGTGAATGCCGACGTGCTAGGCATGCTGCCGCTGGGCGAGCGGTTCGCGCTGTTCGGCAGGGTGGGCGCTCAGTACGCCCGTGCCCGCGACAACTTCAGCGCCACCGGTGTGGTGCGGGTGCTGAATCCCAGCCCCAGCAAGAGCGAGACGAATCTGAAGCTGGGTGGCGGTCTGCAATACGAGCTCAGCCGGTCTGTCCTGATGCGCGCCGAGGCCGAGCGCTACCGCATCAACGACGCAGTGGGCAACCACGGTCATGTCAACGTGGTCTCGCTGAGCCTGGTGTTTCCGTTCGGTCGTGCGGATGAACGGGCAGCGGCACCGCGCGTGTCCGCCGCACCGGCCTACGTCGCCCCGGCCCCGACGCCGGCGCCGGCACCGGTGATGGCGCCATCGCCGCCGCCGGTGGCCGTGGTCGTGGTCCCGCCGCCGGCACCCATCCCCGCGCCCTTGCCGCGGCGCGTGAACTTCTCGGCCGATTCGCTCTTCGCCTTCGACAAGGCGGTGGTCACGCCGGAAGGCAAGTCCGCGCTCGACCGGTTCGCGAGCGAACTGCGTGGCACCCGCTTCGACGTGATCACCGTGGAAGGCCACACCGACCGGCTGGGCACGGGCCCGTACAACCAGGCGCTGTCCGAACGCCGGGCCCAGTCGGTCAAGGCCTACCTGCTGGCCTCGGGGTCCGTCGACGCGGGCAAGCTCAGCGCCGTCGGCAAGGGCGAAACGATGCCGGTGACCACTGCCGAGCAGTGCAAGGGCAACACCGCCAACGCCCGGCTCATCGCCTGCCTGCAGCCCGATCGCCGCGTGGTGGTCGAAGTGGCCGGCACCCGCTGATCAGGATCGGCCAGGCGCCAGCGTGGTTGGGTCCTGGCGCGCAGCGTCGGCCCACAGCTGCTCGAATCACGCGGGCCCGAGGCGGTCCGGGTTGTTGAGGTCCAGCAGCAAGGCCAGGCTCTCCCCGGCCCGGCCCGGCCCGGCCCGGCCGGTGTCCCGGATCATGCCGCTTATTTTCAGAGGTAGAAACGGCCTGACAGCCGCCCCGCCAACCGCCGGCGGAGTGGTGGCAGCCAAGGCAGCGCCGACAACATCAGCTTGCGCAGCGCGCGCAGGCCGGGGAGTGCGGCGAGCCGCGCGCAGCCGCCGCCACGCGGGCCGGCCTGATCGCCACCCAGCTGCTCGGCCTGGGGCTGGGCCGCTATGTGCTGAAGCTGCCCCCGGTGGTCGCGCTCAAGCGGGCGGAAGCCGTGCGCCGCGTCGGCGCGGTGGTGCAGGGCTATTTGTTCGACGCCTGAGCGGCTTCAGCGGCGCGCTGCGAGGCCTTCAGTCGGCGACCACGCGCAGCGACTGGCCCACGGCCTCGATGCGGTAGCGGGCACCGTCGGCGGGTTGCAGCGTCGTCGGCCGGTCCTGCCCGGGCAGCGCCAGGCTCAGGGTCGGCGCGCTGCAGTGCTCGTGCCAGCGGGTGGCACCGCGGCCCAGCGAATAGGCCGTGTCGCCCAGCTGGTAGTGCAGGGCCTGGCTGCTGCGGTTGCTGATCTCGAAGCGCAGGCGCAACGCGGCCGGCCGGCCGAACATCTGCACTGCGTAGTAGCGGTCGGTGCGCGGGCTGCGGGCGATGGCCGCGCCGATGTGGGTGGCCTCTGCGGCGAGCAGGTTGCGGCGGTGGCCCGGTGAATCGATCCAGCCCTGCACGAAGCCCTGCGCCAGTTCCGCGGTGTCGAAGCCGGCCGAGTTGAAGCGGTAGGCGATGTTCTCGGCCACCATGCAGTGGGCATAGGCGTGGGCCTGGGCCCGCTGCTGCGGCTGGCGGCCGTCGGCGTCATGGCCGTAGCGGTCGGTGCGTGCCATGTAGGCCGCAAATTCCGCCGCCGCGGCGGACAGGCGCGCATCGGGCCGGGTCGGCAACAGGCCTTGCGACTGGCGGAAGACATTGCTGCGCTCCACCAGCGCCTGTTCGGCCTGGGCCAGATCCGGCTGTCGTGCCGCGGGTTGCTTGGCCGTCGCCGCAGACGAGCCGGCCAGCCACACCAGGGCCACGGCCGCGATGCAAGGCCGCGAACGGCGCGCGTTCGATGGTCGTCGGTTCAGAGGTGCGAAGGTGGCCATGGTCCGGCGCTCAGTGTGCCTGTCCGCCATTCTTGCCACCGTCGCTGGTGCCGGGAACGCGGCTTGCCGGAGCCTTGGCAACCGGCAGGCAATGGCTCGCCCGTGAGGAACCACCATGGACGTTTCGCGTGTTTCCGGCTGGCGCCTGTGCCTGCTCGGCGCTTTGCTGGGTGGCACGGGGGCTGGCGTGCTGGCACCGGCGCATGCAGCCGGCAAGCCGCAGGCGTCGCAGCCCGCCGCGGCACGGCTGATCGCCGCGGTCGAGAACACCCGGCAGTCGCCCGTGCTCGGGCCCGGCGCCAGCGGCCCGGCGGTCATCCGCGCGCAGGTGCTGCTGGACCGCGCCTGGTTTTCTCCCGGCGAGATCGATGGTCGCTTCGCCCTCAACATGCGGCGCGCGGTGGCGTCGTTCCAGGCCGCACGTGGCCTCAAGCCGAGCGGGCGCATCGATGCCGCCACTTGGCAAGCCCTGCAGGCCTTGCAGGGCGACGGCGCGACGCCCTTGCAGCGCTACGTGATTTCCGAAGGCGACATGCGGGGTCCCTTCGCGCCGGTGCCCAAGGACATCATGGACCGCGCGAAGCAGAAGTGGCTGGGCTATGAATCGCCGCTCGAAGGGCTGGCCGAGAAATTCCATGCCTCGCCGCGGCTGCTGCAGGACCTCAACCGCGGGCGCGAGTTCACCGCCGGCCGCGAGATCGTCGTGCCCGATGTGCTGGACAGCAAGCCGGCCGGCAAGGCCGCGTCGATCCAGGTGCTCAGGCATGAGCGGCAGTTGAAGGTGCTGGACGCGCAGGGCCGGACGCTGGCCGCGTTCCCGATCAGCATCGGCGGCAGGAACGACCCGCTGCCGCTGGGCCGCATGCACATCAAGAACGAAGTCAGCGATCCGGTGTTCAGCTACGACCCCCAACTGATCTGGGATGCCAAGCCGCAGCACGAGAAGGTCGACATCGCCGCCGGGCCGAACAATCCGGTGGGCAACACCTGGCTCGGGCTCAGCAAGCCGCATTGGGGCATTCACGGCACGCCGGCCCCCGCACTCGTCGGTCGCACGGAAACGCACGGTTGCCTTCACCTGACCAACTGGGACGCGCGCCGGCTGTCCGCGCTGGGCTCGACCGGCTTCGTCGTCGACGTGCGCAAGTGAGCCGGCTGTGGCAGGCCTGCCTGGTGCCTGTCTGCTGAGCCTGGGCCTGCTGATGGCGTTCTCGCCTGCGAGTGCGCAACGCAGCGCAGCGGCTGGCCTCAGCGCCGTCGCCCCGGGCTCGCTGCGCATACCCGTGCTGGGTGTGGAGGCGTCGATGATCCAGGATCACTTCGACGAGGTGCGTGGTGCGCAGCGCCACGAAGCGCTGGACATCATGGCGCCGCGCGGCACGCCGGTCGTCGCGGTGGCCGACGGGCGCGTGGCGAAGCTGTTCACCAGCAAGCCGGGCGGGCTGACGGTCTACCAGTTCGACAGCAGCGGGCGCTTCGCCTTCTACTACGCCCACCTCGACCGTTATGCCCACGGCTTGAAGGAAGGGGCTCTGCTGAAGCGCGGCGACGCGATCGGCGCCGTCGGCAGCACCGGCAATGCCTTACCCGATGCGCCGCACCTGCACTTCGCGGTGTTCCGGCTCGGGCCCGGCCGCGAGTGGTGGAAGGGCACGCCGCTGAACCCCTACCCGATGCTGGTGGGGCGGCACGGGCCCCGCTAGCGGGGCGCAGCCCCAGCCGGCGCCGTGCGGCGCAATGGGTCCGCTACAGTCGGCCCGCCCCGACCACCTGCTGCCCCATGAACATCACCCACGACCTGATCGAACAGGCCCGGCGCAACCCGGGGGCGCCCGCGCTGTTGCTGTCGAACCGGACCGTCAGCTACCGCGAGCTGGACCAGCTCACCTGGCGCAGCGCGGCCTTCCTGCACGAGGCCGGCATCCGCCGCGGCGATGTGATCGCGCTGACTTTCGTCGATGAAGCCCTGCTGGCGCTGGCGATGCTGGGCCTCAATCGGCTGGGCGCGACGATGGTGTCGATGGCGCAGAGCGCGACGGCCGCGCAGCGCGCGCAGTGGGCGGCGGCGGCCCGGGCCAGGCTGCTGCTGAGCGACCGGCCGCAGCGCTTTGCCGGCACGCTGCCAGCGGTGGCGCTGGGTGCGGACCAGATCCTGGCGCGCACCGGGCCGGTTGACCTGGCGCTGATCGACGAAGACCCGCGGGCGCCGCTGGCGATGCGCATCGGCTCGGGTTCCACCGGCCGGCAGAAATTGATGGCGATCAGCCACCGCCAGCAGGCCGAGCGCAACCGCATCCTCAACCTGGCCGAAGGCAACAGCAGCGCGGACCGGGCCGTGGCGATGCCGCACCTGGAATACGGCACCGCGCACCAGCGCCTGATGGCCACGCTGGCCGCCGGCGCTGCCTTCGCGCTCCTGGACCGCGCGCGCGAGGATGTCATCGCGCTGCTGCAGGAACTTTCGCCGACCATCCTGCACCTCACCGTGCACCATGCCGAGGCCCTGCTGCAGCGGCTGCCCGCGGCCTCGGCCGGCCCGGTCCTGCAAGCGCGCATCCTGACCATCGGCAGCTCCACGGTGCCCGAGCGCCTGCGCCGGCGCGTCGCCAGCCGGCTGGCCCGCAATGTGCACGTCAACTACGGCACCAACGAGGCCGGCACCATCGCGCTGGCCGGGCCGGCGCAGGCGCTGGAGACGCCGGGCAGCGTCGGCAAGCCGGTGTCCGGCGTCGAGCTCGAAATCGTCGACGCGCATCGCCAGCCGCTGCCGCGCGGCGCGACCGGCCAGATCCGCATCCGCAGCGCTGCGCTGATCGACGGCTACCCGGACGACGAAGAGGCCAGCCGCGCGGCCTTTGCCGAGGGCTGGTTCTATCCGGGCGACACCGGCCGCTTCACCGAGGGCGGCGAACTGGTGTTCTGCGGCCGCAGCGACGACATGATGATCATGAGCGGCGTCAACATCTATCCGGTCGAGATCGAGCAGGTCATGGCCGCTCATCCTGCAGTCCAGGAAGTGGCGGCGATGCCGTTCAGGCACCCGGTGTACCAGGACGTGCCGGTGTGCGCCGTGGCGCTGCGCGAGGGCGCCACGGCGTCCGAGGCCAGCTTGCGCGCCTATGCGCGGGAGCACCTGGGCTTCCGCAGCCCGCATCGCGTGTTCGTGCTCGACCGCATACCGCGCAACGCGATGGGCAAGCCGCAGCGTGCCGAGTTGCGCCGGCTGATGCAGCCCGCCGCGCCGGTGGTGGCCGCGGCGTCGCCGGCCCTCCAGCCCGCGCGGACCATCGGCGTGGCGGACGTGGGCGGCGCGGCCGCGGCCGACGGCCGTGCGCTCGTCGGCCAGCCCAGCGGGCAGTTCAGCTTCGGCTTCGATTGCCCGGAGACGGTCGACATCGCGCAGCTGGACCTGTGGCTGAGCCAGGCCCTGGAGATCGACGTGGCGGCGGTGCCGGGCGAACACGCCGCTGCGTTTTCGATCGGCGCGCCCGGCACGGCGCAGTCGTCGGCGGCGCTGTTCCTCGACCGCAGCCTGCGGCTGGCTGGCGCGCTGCTGCAGGCTGGCCGCATGCCGGTGTTCGACGCCGCGCAGGTCGTCTCGCTGAAGCAGCAGCCCCGCGACGGCGGCACCGCCTGGTCGGCGCTGGTGCGCATGCCGCTGGTCGAGCAGATGCCGGCGCGCGCCTACCAGCTGGCGGTGACGGCCTCGTTCCAGCTCTGCGCCTGGGCCGCCAGTCAGCCGTGGAGCGAAGCCGGGCGCGACCAGCTCCATGCACGCGTGGCCGAGCAGGTGCTGGTGCCGCTGAAGCGCATGGTGCCGGCGGGCAAGTCGACGATACCGGTGCTGCGGGGGGCGCACCGCCTGGGCATGCCCTTCATCCACCTGGGCGGCGGCAGCTACCAGCTGGGCTGGGGCAGCAAGGGCCGCCGCATGGACCGCAGCAGCACCGAGCACGACTCGATGCTCGGCGCCAAGTTGTGCGGCAGCAAACCGCTGAGCGGCGCGCTGCTGCGCAGGGCCGGACTGCCGGCGCCGGTGCATGAGGCAGTGGCCACGCCGGACAAGGCGCTGGCCGCCGCGCGCAAGCTCGGCTGGCCGCTGGTGGTCAAGCCGGCCGACCAGGAGCGCGGCGAAGGCGTCACGGTCGATGTCGGCAGCGAGGCGCAGTTGCTGGCGGCGTTTGCGCTGGCGCTCGGCCTGTCGCGCCAGAAGCTGGTACTGGTCGAGCGGCAGGTGCCGGGGGTCTGCCACCGCCTGTTCATCGCCGACGGCAAACTGCTCTATGCCGTCAAGCGCTTGCCGATGTCGGTCTTCGGTGATGGCCGCGCATCGGTGGCCGTGCTGGTCGAGCATGAACTGCAGGCCCAGCGGCGGCGCCCGCCCTGGCTGCGCTCGGAGATCGCGCCGCTGGACGACGAAGCCATTGCCGCGCTGCAGGCCGCGGGCTTCACGCCGGCCAGCGTGCCGCCGGCCGGTGCGCGGGTGTCGCTGAGGCGCATCGAATCCACGCGATGGGGCGGTGTCGACGAAGAGGTCAGCGACCGCATCCATCCCGAGAACCTGGCCATCGCGCTGCGTGCGGCCGCGCTGTTCGGCCTGCACATGGCGGGCATCGACATCATCACGCCGGACATCGCCCGCCCCTGGCACGAGAACGGCGCCATCCTCAACGAGGTCAACTTCGCGCCGCTGTTCGGCGGCGGCGAGATCTCCCGCCGGCTGATCCCGGTGTTCCTGCAGGACTTCATCGACGGCGACGGCCGCATTCCGATCGAGCATTTCAAAGGCGGCGACGCCACGATGCCCGCCGCATTGGCCCGCCAGCAGGCGTTGGTGGCCACCGGTCTGCGGTGTTTCCTGACCACGGCTGAGCGCACGCTGGAGCCTGCTGGAACTGAGTGGCAGATGCCGGTGCGCGGGCTGCTGCGGCGGGCGCGGGCGCTGCTGCTGGACCGCGAGGTGGACGCCATCGTGCTGGTTGGCTGAGGGTCAGGGGGGCGCATCGGCCCCAGCGAGCTGCTGGACGCTCCGCCGGATTGGCCAAGGCTTCTACGCATGGACGCGATCCAGGCAGCGGCGATGCATCTCTCACGTCTCGATCAGATGACGCCCAATATGCCGTTCAACCGGACGCGCGCGGTATGCCAGCACGTTGACCAACAGCGTGGCATTCTTGCTGCCGCACCCGATGCCTCTGCTATCAAATGTGAGGCGGCATCAAACGAGATTCAGGAGCGTTCATGATCAGGGACAACTATTCCACAGACCAGATTCTCTCGGCCGAAAAGCTGCTGGAGATCATCAATCCATCGGCTGACTTGGCGCATCAGCAGATCGTTCAATTCCGTGAGGCGCTGCTCTCCGAAGTCGACGACGATGGTGATGACTCGAACCTCCTTTGGGTTGTCAAAGATGTCGTTGATTGGGAGTCCGGATACTTTGTGGACTGGAAGGACACCGAGTCATTCGTTCATTGCGTCATGAAGCTCGCTGATCGATGGGGAGTGACGCTGACCTTCGGCAGCGAAAACCCGCTCGCTGATGACTTTCTGTCGCGAACCACCGTCCCGGACTTGATGAACCAGGCACACAGCGAACTCCTTCCCAAAGGCCTTGTGCTATGGAACTGGGACACTGAAGGAGATTGTTATTGCGGGTGGATCACGAAGTCGATCTCGGCGAGCGCTGTTGCGGCCATTTCCGCAACGCTTGGCATTGAGGTGCGGTCCGGTGATCGACCATTCTGAAACGCAAGGTGACGCACCATGCTCAAGTACATCACCGCCATCGCTCTGTGCGTCCCACCGACCTGGTCGCTTGCCCAAGAGATTCCCTTGGACGAGGAGGGCTTCGCGAAGCTTGCCGCGCAGCGCGTGCAGCGCGAGCTTCCTTCGTACGACATCAAGCCGACGACTCGGTTGACGCTTGAAGGCAAGCGCACGGATGGTGAATCTACCGGTCAACTCAGCCTGGACCGCATTTACGCGTTCTGTTCGAGGAATGCTCCGAACTGCGGCACCGCGCTGGACCAATACGCAAAGGGAATCGGCGAAGTGATCAAGGAGCGCGATCGCCCCATCGAGAAGTCCATGGTGAGAGTTGCCGTTCGACCGGCAGAGTATGTCGACCGCATCAAGAAGCAGATGGGCTCCGGCGCTGCGCCCATCTACGGTCGACCCATCGGCGCCGGACTCTCTCTTGTTCCCGTCTTGGACTACACGCGCTCGGTTCGCTTCGTTGGAGAGAAAGATCTGCCGAAGCTTCAAGTCACCGAAGACGAGGTGTTCAAGCTGGGTGAGCAGAACCTTCGCGCAAGTGTCAAGCCGCTCTCGGAAGTGACCCCGGTTCCCGGGCCAAATGCCTTCGGCAGCATCACGGGTGAAGACTATGCGTCCAGCCGCATTGCCTTTCATGGCGACTGGAAGGTCCTCGCTGACAAGTTGAACGGGCATCTGATCGTCATGCTGCCAGCGCCCGATATTCTCCTGTACGGCGACGGATCAACGCCCGTAGGCGTCGAGGCCTTGCGCACGTTCGGTCGCGAGATGGCAAAGAAGTCCTCCCGTCCCCTCTCCGCGGCGATTCTGCGCTGGACACGCAGTGGCTGGGAAGAGCTGAAGTGAGGCCTGGGCCTTCCGGGCGACCTGCAGCATGGTGACGACGTTCAACGAAACCACGGCGCATGCGGTCAACTCGACGCGCCGCATGCTCGGCTTGAGCGGCGCGGGCATGCCTGCGTCATCCGCCCTGTAAACCCCCAAAGAACGCTCTTGGCGAGATCGATGCCGACGTAGCCACCCCTACTCATGGACAGAACCGAACCCATCGTCGCTGAAGACATCGCCGCCGACTCGACTGTCGGATACCCCGAACCTTTCCGAACGCGCATGGGCAAGGCAAACTGGCGCGCCCTCGGAGATCACTTTGGCCTCACCCAGTTTGGCGTGAGCTTCGAGACGCTTGAACCCAACGCCCAGTCGTCGGTTCGCCATTGGCACACATTGGCGGACGAGTTTCTCTACGTCATTGAAGGCGAACTGTCGCTCCGAACGAACGACGGGGAGTTTCTGCTCCAGCCTGGCGCGTGCATGGGCTTCAAGGCCGGGGACAAGAACGCGCATCACTTGATCAATCGAAGCGCTGCGCTTGCCAAGTTCATCGTCGTTGGCTCTCGGGTGCCAGGAGACATGGCCTTCTACCCCGACGATGACCTGGCTGTCTTTGTCACCGAGCACGGCCGTCGCGCCGTCCACAAGGATGGAACCCCATATCCCTCTCCGCCGAGCGAAACCTAGGCTCAACGGCGAAGTTGCGGTATCCCGCTATGGCGCCGAACTGGAAGATGGGCTCAGCGCGTTTCGTGAGTGGCAGGCACTGCGGCAGCCGTAGTGCGGCGATGTGCGCCGTTCGGCCTGGGCGCCTTACCGTCGCGCCGGTCAACTCGTCGTCAGGCGCCGGACCCGACGCACTGCAAGCCGAGGTGCTTTTCGAACGGATCGAAGTCCCGATCACTGTGCAGAAGCCGGTGGCCACCGACGATGCACCGAGTGGCCAGAACGACATCAACCGTACCGCGAACAGTCACCCCAAGTTGCCGAAGCTTCCTGTAGTTCTTCGCGGCCGCGATGACGACGTCTTCACCACCCAGCACTATGAGTTCGAGCCTCCCAAGCAGGCGCCGAACTTCATTGAACTCCTTGTCGAACTTGCAGCCCTGCAGAACCTCGATGAAGTTCAGATCGCCAATGCCCAACTCCTGTGAGTCAAGCAGCCCCTCCAGGAGCTCAGTCTGAGCTGTCGGCCTGCCGCGGAAGTAGTCAATCCAGACGCTTGAGTCAACCAGGATCACTTATCCCGCCTCATCGCATCCAGGTCGCCCTCCCACGTGATTTTGCCGCGCAGCTTCTTGATCTCGGACTGCTGCTTCAGCCGCAAGAGCGTCTTCAAGCCAAGCTCAACCACTTCGCGCTTGGTCTTCAGGCCTGTTGCTCGGAGCGTTTCAGCCATCAGCTTGTCGTCAATCACGATGTTGGTTCTCACGATGCATACTTTTCTGCCTCAATATACACATCATACGCTCGGCGCATCGCAGGTCCGGCCGCAGCTGGCGTCCAATCCCTGGCTCGAGGCGTGGCCACGGCGGGCCACCAGCCTCGCAAGGCGGTGAGGCATATCATCCTCCGTGCGGGTTGGCGTCTCACTGTCGGACTCGCCCCCTGTCAAACCTCAGCCCGCACACCAAGCTGGCGTCACCGACATGCACCTCACCAAAGCCCTCGCCGCCGCACTTCTGTTCTCGTGCCTGACGCACGCGCAAGCCAACCCAGGCAAGACGCCACCGTCCGTTCAGATTCCCGCGGAGTTCGAAACGCTGCTGCGCAGCTATGAACGCGCCTGGACCGCCAAGGATGCCGCTGCATTGGCACGGCTGTTCTTCCCCGGCGGCATGGCACTTCCCAACGGCAGTCCTCCGGCTGTCGGCAATGAAGCCATCGCGGCGGAGTACGCCAAGAATGCCGGTGGTCCTTTGGCGTTGCGCGCCATCGCATTCACGCAGTCCCGTGACCTGGCCTACATGGTGGGCGGGTTCAGCCAGTCCAGTAGCGAGCCGGACATGGGCAAGTTCGTGCTGGTCCTGCGTCTCGGTGCCGACGGAAAGTGGCTGATCGCGGCGGACATCGACAACCTCAACTTCCGCCCCTCCCGTCCTCCGGCGCAGCCGGCATCGTCAGCGTCACGTCCGCAGTAGGCCTGCGGCTGGATCCGGGCCCCCGAGTCTCGTTCGCGACACCCAGGCGACAGCGCGCCGGCGCCGGTGCGACGAGACTCCGCCTTGGCTTGACTCACCCCACCCCGCGCAGGAGACGCCCCGCATGAAGACCCGCATCACCGAACTTTTCGGCATCCAGCACCCCATCATCCAGGGCGGCATGCACTACGTCGGCTTTGCCGAGCTGGCGGCGGCGGTGTCCAATGCCGGCGGCCTGGGCATCATCACCGGGCTGACGCAGCGCACGCCGGAGTTGCTGGCCAACGAGATCCGCCGCTGCAAGGAACTGACCAGCCAGCCCTTCGGCGTGAACCTGACCTTCCTGCCCACGGTGACTTCGCCGGACTACCCGGGCTACATCCGCGCCATCCTCGATGCCGGCATCAAGGCGGTGGAGACGGCGGGCAACAACCCACAGAAGTGGCTGCCGGCGCTGCACGAGGCCGGCGTGAAGGTGATCCACAAGTGCACCTCGGTGCGGCATGCGCTGAAGGCGCAGGCCATCGGCTGCGACGCGGTCAGCGTCGACGGCTTCGAATGCGGCGGCCACCCGGGCGAGGACGACGTGCCCAATTTCATCCTGCTGCCGCGCGCGGCCGATGAGCTGAAGATCCCGTTCGTTGCCTCCGGCGGCATGGCCGATGGCCGCTCACTGGTGGCGGCATTGGCGCTGGGCGCCGAGGGCATGAACATGGGCACGCGCTTCATCGCGACGCAGGAAGCACCGGTGCACGAGAACGTCAAGGCCGCCATCGTCGCGGCCAGCGAGTTGGACACGCGGCTGGTGATGCGCCCGTTGCGTAACACCGAACGTGTGCTGACCAACGCCGCGGTGGAGCGCCTGCTGGAGAAAGAAAAGTCGCTGGGCGCGGCGTTGAAGTTCGAGCACATCCTCGACGAGGTGGCCGGCGTCTATCCGCGCATCATGAAAGAGGGCGCGATGGACGCCGGTGCCTGGTCCTGCGGCATGGTGGCCGGCCTGATCAAGGACGTGCCCACCGTGAAGGCGCTGATCGACCGCATCATGGCCGAGGCCGAGAGCCTCATCCACCAGCGACTCGCCCGCTTCGCCGCGGCGTGACTGCCGGCCGGGTCGCAAGGGCCCGGCCGACAGATCTGCCGGGCGGTCGGGCAACATGGGCCACACTCACGCCATGAAGATCACCATCCTCGGCAGCGGCGTGATCGGCACCACCGCTGCGTACTACCTCGCCAAGAGCGGCCATGAAGTCACGGTGCTGGAACGCCAGCGCGGCCCGGCGCTGGAAACCAGTTTCGCGAATGCCGGCGAGGTGTCGCCCGGTTATTCGTCACCCTGGGCCGGGCCGGGGGTGCCGATCAAGGCCATCACCTGGCTGCTGATGCACCACAGCCCGCTGGTCATCAAGCCGATGCTCGACACGGCGATGTGGCGCTGGGGGCTGCAGATGCTGTGCAACTGCACCGAGACGCGCTACCGCATCAACAAGGCACGCATGGTGCGCCTGGCCGAGTACAGCCGCGACTGCCTCAAGCAACTGCGCGCGGACACCGGCATCGGTTATGACGAGCGCATGCAGGGCACGCTGCAGCTGTTCCGCACCCAGAAGCAGCTCGACGGCACCGCCAAGGACGTGGAGATCCTGAAGCAGTACGGCGTGCCCTATCAGCTGCTGGATCCGCGCGGCTACCTGCAGTACGAACCCGCGCTGGCCGAGGTCCAGCACAAGTTCGTTGGTGCATTGCGCCTGCCCGGCGACGAAACCGGCGACTGCTATCTGTTCACCAACCGCCTCGCCGACCGGGCCCGCGCGCTGGGTGTGCAGTTCCGCTTCGGCGTCAACATCCAGCGCTTGCAAAGCGATGGCGAGCGCATCACCGGCGTGAGCACCGACGCCGGCCCGGTGCAGGCCGACGCCTACCTGCTGGCGCTGGGCAGTTACTCCACCGCCACGCTGGCCCAGGTCGGGCTGAAGATTCCCGTCTACCCGGTGAAGGGCTTCTCGATCACCGTGCCGATCACCGATGCGGCGAAATCGCCCGAGTCCACCATCATGGACGAGACGCACAAGGTCGCCGTCACTCGCTTGGGTGAGCGCATCCGGGTCGGCGGTACCGCACAGCTGTCCGGCTTCGACCTGCAGCTCACGGAAAGCCGCCGCCGCACGCTGGAATTCGTCGTCACCGACCTGTTCCCCAAAGGTGGCGACGTGGCCCGGGCCGAGTTCTGGACCGGCCTGCGCCCGATGACACCCGATGGCACGCCATTGGTCGGCCCGACGAAGCTGAACAACCTGTGGCTGGCCACCGGCCACGGCACGCTGGGCTGGACCATGGCCACCGGCACCGGCCGGCTGCTGGCCGACTGGATGAGCGGCCGCAAACCCGAGATCGACACCGAGGGCCTGACCATCGCACGCTACGCAGCATGAAAGCCGCCACGCCGACCTGGAGCGCACCGAGGGCGTGGGCCGTGGGTGGGCGCGCGGGCGGCGCGCACTGGCCCGCAACACGCCGGCCGACGCTGCTCCCTTCGTTGCCTAGGTGCGGGTGTTGCGCACCAGGCCTCCCGCCTGCGTGGGTGTGCTGTGCGCGCGGCCGTCGATGAAGTGGTTCATTGATGCGGCAACCGCAACCGCCTGCCCCCCGTTGTAGTGAGGGTTCGGTCTGTACGCCGAACAGACGAAGGTTCCTCCTTGGGCAAATGTGCCCAGGAAAGCCCGGGCCACTCGAAGCGCCCCGACGATGTCGGTGTGGGCGATCGAATTGACGCAGCGCTCCTGGCCGAACATGGGCCACAAGGCCTCGGCGCCCCCGGCCAAGGTATTGGCGCCCGAGTTCTGCACCAGGTTGAATTGCGTCGCCTGGGTGTTCATCACTGTCGCGACGTCCAGGTCCAGCACGTAAACCCACGAGGGAATATTCAGGTTCGCCACCGGGAAGATCGGCGCTCCGAAGAAGTCGCTGGTGAAACACACCGCCGACGATGGTTCGACATCAGGGGCCCGGTCGGTGCCCACGGACGTCGTGCCCATGTTTCGAAGGGTCGGGTTCACCTGTGTCACGTCGCGCTTCGTGAACCCGTTGGTGAACAGGTTCTCGTTGGCGTCGGGACTACGGGTGTCGCTGCGATAAAAGATGCCGCGCATATGCTTTCTCCAAGTTGTGGATGCCTGCCGGTGGGGCCCTGCAGCGTCTTCAGGTAGGCGATCAGGTCATGCTTGCTGCAGCTGCTGGCCAGGGCGGCCTCGGCTAGCGCCAGAAGTACGCGTGTGAATGTCATGGCGGGATCCTGGCGATTCAGGCGAACATCGCGCTGGTGACCTGCGCATTGGTCCCGCGGCATCGGGCGCCGGCGGATCCCCTTCCACCTGCGGCAAGGGCAGGATGCTGGTATTGAACGCGGCGCTGCTCATGGTGGGTCTCCCGGTGGCCTGCCACGCTGCAGCACCGGCTGCAGCGCATGCGGCGGGACTGTAGGCCTGGCCTAGCGCAGCGGGTGAGCGGGTTGCACTATTCCCACCGGCCTCATGAGCAAATGTGGCTCTGCCACTTTGCTCATCCCCCTCGGGGGGCGGGCGACGTATGTCGTCGGCCTGGGGGCGCTCATGAGCAAATGTGGCTCTGCCACTTTGCTCATCCCCCTCGGGGGGCGGGCGACGTATGTCGTCGGCCTGGGGGCGCTCACACGGCGCGCTTATGATGGTCCGCACCCGTGAAGCGCCTTCAGATGTCCGGATGTTCCGACGACTTGTGGCCCCTGCTCCTGGCAATGGCCCAGGCGCGCGGCACCGAGCCTGCGCCGGCCGCAGCGCATGGCGTGAGCCGGGATGCCGGGCTCGGCTGGCAACTGCGGGGACCCTGGGACAGCGCGGCGCAGGAGTTGTTCGCGCTGTTCAAGCCCTTGCTCGATGCGCCGCGCGGTGGCCCGGCGTGGGTGATCGCGCAGCTGGGCCAAAGCCTGGACGCTTGCGTGGCCACACGCAGCGGCGACTCCTGCTTCGTCAACGGGCCCGAGACGCTGGCGCACCTGCATCGCTTGCGGGCCTTGAGCGACGCGGTGATCGTCGGCGCCGGTACGGTGGCCTGCGACAACCCGCGTCTGACGACGCGCCATGTCAGCGGCCCGCATCCGACACGCGTGCTGCTGGACCCGACGCTGCGGCTGGCCGGGCTGGTGGGCACCGCCCATGTGTTCACCGACGAACAGGTGCCCACGCTGTGGTTGTGCGACGCCACCCGGCGCGATCAGGCCGTGGCGCTGCTCGGCGCGCCGCGTGTGCTGGCGGTGGGCGGCTTGCTGGCTGAAGGCGGCGTGCTGCAGCTGGCGCTGGCTGTCGCGGCGCTGCACGCACGAGGCTTGTCGCGGCTGTTCGTCGAAGGCGGCGGCGTCACCGTGTCACGCTTTCTGGCGCAGGGCTGCCTGGACCGGCTGCACCTGGCCATCGCACCCTTGTTGATCGGCGACGGCCGGCCGGGGCTGCGCTTCGCCGGCGCCACGCGCCTGGCCGATTGCGCGCGGCCGCGCTGCAGCGTCTATCGCATGGGGCGGGACCAGCTGTGGGATCTGGACCTGCGCGCGCCGGCTTGACGGGCCTGCCGCTCAAGGCAGGCTGGCGACGATGTCCACATGGCCCACACGCAAGCTGCTGGTGCCGACACAGGCCTCGCGCCGTGATTGCCATGCAGTCACCAGGTCATGCGCGGTCGGGTCCTGTTCCCGCGCCGCCGCCGCGATGCCTTCGATCATCGCCCGTTGCAGCGCCGCAGCCTGCGCGCCGGCGATGAGCCAGTCGGTCCGTGCCATCGTCGTCTGGTAGCCGGCGTTCGCCATCTGCTGCAACGCGACGGCCGGCGCCTGCGGCCCCAGCGCCGGGCCGAAACCCTTGTCGCGGCGCTGGTGCCGGCTGAACAGCGCGTGAACGGCCTCATCGTCGGGGTCGGCCGGCTGCCAGGCCGAGCGCCCATCGACGGTCAACGCCAGCAGCATCGCCGCGCCGGCGTCTCGCGCTCGTTGAATCAAGCGCTGCAGCCACGCGGCCGACACCAGGTCCAGCAAGGCCGACGCGGTGATCAGGGCGGGTTGCGCCAGGTCCAGCGACGACAGGTCCCGTGCCAGGTCGATGCGTTGGCGCAGGACCTCGGCGCAGAAGCTGGGGCCGGTGATGCAGCATGGGCCCGCGTCGCTGGCGTCGCCGGGCTGTGTGAAGTGGTAGCCCTGCTGCCGCGACCAGCGCGCCAGGGCCTCGGGCACGGCCGCCAGCAGGCCCGGATCATGGTCGACCAGGCGCCAGCGCTGCAGGCCTCCCAGGCGCGGTGCCAGCGCCCGCAGGTTGGCGCCGTGGCCGCAGCCGAGGTCGAGCACGCCGAGGACGCCACCCGCACGCGAGCCCGCGCCCGCACGGCGCCACCGCGCGATGTGTTCCGGCAGGCCCAGCTGCGGCGCCCCGGCTTCGCGCGCCGCGTGGTCGAAGGGCTCGCGCAGCGCTAACCACTGGGCGCTGAAGCCGGCTGGATCGGAGGTCACGTGCGGCTGCGTCATCACGCCGTCACGCCAGTGTTGGCGGCAGCGCGGCTGCACGCAGCGCCGCCGCAAAGTGCTCTATCGCCTGCGCCCAGCCGGGCAGCTGCGTGCGCGCCGCGCGTGCGCCCGCGGCCAGGCGCTGGCGCAGCGCGGGCTCGTCGAGCATGCGCGCCAGCGCGGCCCGCAGTGCGGTGCCATCACCCGGCGGCAGCAACAGACCGGCGTTGGCCGGCACGGTGTCGGTGATGGCGCCGGCCGCGCTGCTGACGATGGGCAGGCCATGCGCCAAGGCCTCGGCCAGCGCCATGCCGTAGCCTTCATGCAAGGACGGCAGCACGAAGACATCGGCACGCGCGTAGAAGGCCTGCAGCGTGGGCGCGTCGACCTCGCCGTGCAGCCGCACACGCCTGCCCAGTCCGTGGTGGGTGATGCCGGCGCGCACGGCGGCCGCCGTGGCTGCGTCACGCGTCGTGCTACCGACGCAATGGAGCGTCCACGCGCGGTCCTGCAGACCCGCCAGCGCGTCGATCAGCGCGGCGTGGCCTTTGCGCGGAATCAGCGTCGCGACGCACAGCAGCGACAGCCCGCCGTCGGCCGCAGCGGCCGCCGAGCCGGTGGACAGCGGCGCGGCCGCCGTGCCCGGCATCACCACCCGGATGCGGTGCCCGGCCACGCCGTAGTCCGCCAAGGCACGCGCGGTGGCCGCGCTGGTGACGATCACCGCCTGCGCGCTGGCCAGCGCGCGCCGCTCGCTGTCGAACAGCTGCTGGCGTTGCGGCGCGGCGAGGCCGCATTCGAGCGCAAGCGGGTGGTGCACCAGCGCCACCCAGCGCAGCCGCGCCGCATGCTGCACGGCCAACTCCGGCAGCGCGCCGAAGGCCAGGCCATCGGCGACGACGGTGCAGCCTTCCGGGATCGCGGCGATCAGCCGGGCGGCATGCTGCCGCGTGGCCGCATCCGGCCACGGAAAGCCGCCACCCAAGCTCACCAGGTCGACGGTCCAGCCGGCCGCGCGCAGCCCGCCGATGATGCGGCGGTCGTAACCATAACCACCGGTCAGGCTGTCCAGATCGCCAGGCACGACGAAGGCGATGCGAGGTGGCGACATGGCAGGTTGCTGGCGCGTCAGCCGCCGCTGGTGGTGGGCAGCGCGCCTTCGTAGGCGGCCCACGCGACATGCGATTCGTTCAGCGTCACCTTCATCGTGCACAAGGCCTCGCTGCCCAGGCCCAGCGCGCCGGCCGCGATGCGTTCGGCGACGCGGTCGAAGACAACACGGGCGAGGAACTCGGTGGTGGTGTTGCGTCCCGCGAAGGCGCTCTCGTCGTCCAGGTTGCGGTAGTTCAGCGCGCCCAGCACGCTGCGCAGCAGTTCGCCGGCCAGGCCGATGTCGACGACGATGCCATGGTCATCGAGCGTGGGCCGGCGCAGTTCCAGGTCGACCACGTAGGTGGCGCCGTGCAGGCGTTGCGCGGGGCCGAAGACGGGGCCCTGGAAACTGTGCGCGATCATGAAGTGGTCACGAACGCCGACGCTGTACATGGGCTCTCTCCTGGTGGTCAGTCGTAGTCGATGCGCTGGCACAGCGTGCTGTCGCCGGTGGCACCGGCCAGCCGTGCCAGCACCGCGGGCAGCGTGGCAAATGGCGCGGCATCGGTGATCAGGGCGTCCAGCGCCGGCTCGCGCAGCAGCGACAAGGCCAGCGCCAGGCGGCGGCGGTGCGTCCAGCGGCTGCGCTGCGCGGTGGCCACCTGGCCGACCTGCGAACTCTTCAAGGTCAGCCGCCGGGCATGGAAGGCCTCACCCAGCGGCACGCTCACCGCGCGTGTGCCGTACCAGCTGAGCTCCAGCACCGTGGCCTCGAAGGCGGCCAGGCGCAGCGCCGTTGCCAGCCCCGCGGCCTGGCCGCTGGCGTGGATCACCAGGTCGGCGTTGTCCTGTGCGGCACCGGGCAGTGAAAAATAAGCGCCAAGCTGCTCGGCCACGGTGCGGCGGCCGGGTTGCGTGTCGACCAGCTCGACGCTGCAGCCGGGCAGGCGCGCCGCCAGCCAGGCCACCAGCAGACCGACCGTGCCGCCACCGACCACCGCGATGCGATCGCCAACCCGCGGTGCGGCGTCCCACAGCGCGTTGACAGCGGTTTCCAGTTGCGCGGCGAGCACGGCGCGGCCCGGCGGCACATCGTCCGGCAGCCGGTGCACGGCTGCTTCCGGCACGACATAACGCGTCTGGTGCGGGTACAGGCAGAACACCTGGCGCCCCCGCAGTTCGGCCGGTCCTTGTTCGACCACGCCGACACTGCTGTAGCCGTACTTCAGCGGCCCGGGAAAGTCGCCCGACTGGAACGGCGCACGCATGCGTTCGTATTCACTGAGCGGCACTTCGCCGCGGAAGACCAGGGTTTCGGTGCCGCGGCTGATGGCGCTGTGCAGCGTGCGCACCTGCACCTGGCCGGCTTGCGGGGCGGGCAGGATCTCACTGCGCAACTCGGCTCGGCCGGGCTCCATCAGCCAACAGGCCAAGGCCGACAGATCGCTCATCGGTCCACCAGCCGCCGCAGCGCCGCGCGCTCGGCAGGGTGCCGCTGCCAGCCGCCGCGGGAAGCTGGGCCGCGTGATGTCGCAGCGGCTTCGCGGCAGGGCAGGGCCTCGATCAGCTGCCGGGCCTGCGCCACCATCGCCGCGTGCAGCGAGCCGGCATCCTCCGCTCCCAGGGTCTGCAGCGGGCCGAAGGCCACGCGGGCGCTCATGTCGTGGTAGCGCGGCAGCGCGACCTGCAGCGCCGCGGCGAGCTTTTCCTTGTCGTGTGCGCTGCGGCGCAGCCAGGTCAGCGGGTGCCGCTGGACTTGCGCGGACACGACATCGCTGACCAGCGCCGCCAGCCAGCGCGTCTGCGGCACACGCCGCACGAACAGCGCCGCACTGTCCGACCAGTCCTGCAGCGAAGCCAGGGCCTGGTGCGGCCCGAAGGTCGCCGGGTCGGGCTCGATGCGGCCGGCCGGAAAGTTCAGCAGCGCGCCGCCCTGCTTCAGGTGCGCGACGCCGGCGCGCAGCACCGGCAGGCGCTCGCCGTCACCCTCGGGCACCAGGATCAGCGAGCGGGCCACCTGCGGCAGCGCGCGCAGGAACGGCCGGTCGCCGGCGATCACGCGCAGGTCGGGCCGGCAGGCCAGGGCCGAGAGCAGCGCAATCGTGTCGCTCATGCCGGGGTGGTTGGCCACGATCAGCAGCGGGCCGCTGGCCGGCACGTGGCAGTCGCCGCTAACGTGCAATGCCGCTGTCACCTGCTGCAGCAGCCAGGCGCTGCCGGCGGCCAGGCCTTGCGCGCCGACACGCTGGTCGAACTCGTGGGCCAGCCGTGCGAAGCGCCGGGCGGGCGCCCGGAACAAGCGCCGCAGCGGCGTGTGCCGCCAGCGCATCAGGCCGGCCGCATCCAGCAGGTCGTCGACGTTGATCTCCGTCAGCGCGTCCAGCAGGTCGGGCGATGCGGGGGGCGGCAAGGGCATGGCTGTGCGCGGCCCGCGCGCTAGGTGCCGCAGAAGGTCCGGTAGCAGGCGGTGACTTCCGCCAGCGCGGGCTCGGCATAGGGCGCCCCTTCGGGCGTCTCGTCGAACGGCTGGCGCAGCGCCGCCAGCAGGCGCTCGAAGGGGACCAGGTCGTCGTTGCCGGAGGCCGCCGCCAGCGCCTCTTCGACGCGGTGGTTGCGCGGGATGATCCACGGGTTCACGCGCCGCATGCGGGCCGCGCGTTCCACCGCACCGGGGCCGCCGGCGGCGTCGTCGCGCCGGCAGCGCTCGCGCCAGCGCGTGAGCCAGGCGGCCAGGGCGGTGGGTTCGGCGAACAGCGCGCGCAGCGCACTGTCGTTGCCGTCGGCGGCGCCGGCCAGGCGACGCCAGGCCAGCGTGAAGTCGACCGCTTGCGCATGCAGCAGCGCCAGCCAGTCGTTGGCCAATGCCGTGTCGGCCTCGTCGTCGGCCACGCCGGCGGCGTGCAGACCGAGCTTGGCGCGTTGGCCTTGCAGCAAGGCCGTGGCGTAGCGGGCCGGGAAGGCGTCGATGACGGTCATCACCTGCGCGACCGAGTGCTGCACCGCTGCCTCGTCGTCGGCTGAAGCCATCAGCGGCAGCAGCGTCTCGGCAAACCTGGCAAGGTTCCAGCGCGCGATGTGCGGCTGGTTGCTGTAGGCATAGCGGCCGCCGTGGTCGATGCTGCTGAACACCGCCGCCGGGTCGTAGGCTTCCATGAAGGCGCAGGGCCCGAAGTCGATGCTCTCGCCCGAGATCGCCATGTTGTCGGTGTTCATCACGCCGTGGATGAAGCCCACGTTCATCCACTGCGCGATGAGCGTGGCCTGCCGCGCGGCGACGGCCTGCAGCAGCGCCAGGTAACGCTCAGGCGTAGCGGCCAGGTCCGGGTCGTGGCGGGCGATCGCATAGTCCGCGAGCTGGCGCAGCTTGTCGATGTCGCCGCGCGCCGCGAAGAACTGGAAGGTGCCCACGCGCAGGTGGCTCGCGGCCACGCGCGTCAGCACCGCGCCGGGCAGCGCTTGCTCGCGGTAGACCGGCTCGCCGGTGGCGGCCACGGCCAGGGCCCGCGTCGTCGGGATGCCGAGCGCGTGCAGCGCCTCGCCGATCAGCACCTCGCGCAGCATCGGGCCGACGGCCGCCTTGCCGTCGCCGCTGCGAGAGAAGGGCGTGCGGCCCGAGCCCTTGAAAGCGATGTCGCGGCGCCGGCCCGCGCGGTCGATCACTTCGCCGAGCAGCAGCGCGCGGCCATCGCCCAACTGGGGCGAGAAGCCGCCGAACTGGTGGCCGGCATAGGCCTGGGCGATGGGCTCGGCGCCCTCGGGTACGGCGTTGCCGGCAAACAGCGCGGCCCCCTCGGGCCCGTTCAGCGCTGCGCCGTCCAGCTTCAACTCGGCGGCCAGCGCCTGGTTGAGGAACAGCAGGCGCGGCGTCGGCACCGCAGCGGGCTTCCAGGCCACGTAGAAGCCCGGCAGTTCGCGGGCGTAGGTGTTGTCGAAGCCGAAGGGCAGCATGCGTGAATCCGATGGTGGGCCGGCCACAGTGTGCCGGCAATCGCTTGCCCCCAGCGAATCAGGGGCACGCAGCAACGGGGGTCCAGACCTAGTTCGCGGCGTTGCGGGCCAGCCAGCTGTCCAGCGAGACCGGGCCGATCCAGGCCTGCGGGCCGGCCGTCAAGGTGCCGTCATCCAGGCGCGCGCCGAAATACAGCACATCGTCGTCCCGCACGACCTCACGCGGGTCCTGCCGGGCCTGCAGCGTGCGGCGCAGCAGTTCGTCCAGCGGCAGCGCCTGCGGGCCTGCCACTTCGCGGGTGGTGTTCAGCGGAGCTTCGGTGGCGACCTTCATCAGCGCGGCGGCCACGTCGTCGGCGGCGATCGGCTGCAGCTTGGCCGACGAGACGCGCACAGTCTGGCCCTGGGTGTAGAAGTGGGCGATGGACGCCAGGAACTCGTAGAACTGCGTGGCCCGCACGATGGTGTACGGCAGCGTCGAGCCCTGGATGATGTCCTCCTGGGCCAGCTTGGCGCGCAGGTAGCCGCTGTCGGACCCGCGCTCGGCCCCCACCACCGACAGCACCACATGATGACGCACGCCCGCGGCGCGTTCGGCGGCGAGCAGGTTCCGTGTCGAAGACTGGAAAAAGGCCATGACCGCGTCGTCCTCGAACGACGGCGAGTTGCTCACGTCCACCACCACCTCGGCGCCGGCCAGCGCCGCGGACAGCCCTTCGCCGGTGACCGCATTGACACCCGAGGACGGCGATGCTGCCAGCACCTGATGCCCGGCCTGCTGCAGCAGGGCCGCCAGTTTCTTGCCGATGAGGCCACTGCCTCCGATGATCACGAACTTCATGTCGAATCCTTCCTTGTGTTGGGGGGAGGGGCACCGTGGCACTCTATCGCCGCAATGAGGCGCTGCGCCAGGGACTGGGCCAGCGGCGGCAGCAGGCGGCCTTCGAGCGACATCAGCTGCAGGCGACGCTGCTGCAGCTGAGCATCCGCAAACGGCACCAGCACCAGGCTGCCGTCGGCCACCAGGTGAAACGCCGTCAGTTTGCCGGCCAACACGATGTCGGTGTCGTGCACCAGAGGCAACAGTGCCGACGAGAAGTTGCTGACCACGGCGGCCTCGTACTGCAGGCCTTGCAGGGCGCAGGCGCTGTCGAAGAGCTGCCGGCCGGTCATGCCCATCGCCCCCACCGCGAGCGGGTAGCGCACGGCCTCGGCCACGGTCAGCGCGCGCTTGCGGGCCAGCGGATGCCCGGGCTTCATCAGCGCGCAGATGGGCGCCAGCGCGGCATGCTGCACCGTCATGCCTTTTTCGGGCGCCACGCAGTACTTCAGCGCGAGATCCGCGTCGCCGCGCGTCAGCAGGGCACTGACTTCGTCGGGCGCCGCGATGCTGAGCTGCAGCCGCGCGTCGGGGAACTCGGCGCGGAACGCGTTGATCACGGTCGGCAGGAAGCCGGCGACAAACCCCTCGGTGCAGGCCAGCCGCACCTGGCGCTTGGCCTGGCGCGCCAGTCCCTGCACCTGTTCGATCACGCGCTCGGCCTCTTCGGCGCCTGCGCGCAGATGCGTCGCCAGCCGCTCGCCGGCCGGGGTGAGGGCCATGCCGCGCTGCTTGCGGTCGAACAACGCGGCGCCGAGCGCATCCTCGAGCTTCGTGATCTGCCGGCTGACGGCCGAGGCCGCCACATGCAACTGCGCGGCGGCCTGGCTGACCGAACCGGTCTGCGCCACCGACAGGAAGTAGCGCATCTGCGTGCTGATCAAGGACACCCTCACGGCCGCCTCCTGGATTGCCGTTTTGGCAATCGATGCTTCGATTATCTCTACTGGCGGCATGGGCGCTTTGCGCTCACAGTGGCAGGCCTTTGTGCCCGGGCGCCTGCGCCGCCCGCAAAACCCCCACCGCCGACCTGCAAGAACAGACCATGAGCCGAGCCCTTGCCGTGGCGCGCGCCCAGCGCGTGATCGATTCCGGCGCGTTCGCCGCCACGCTGGCGCGGCGCGTGCGCTGCGCCACCGAAAGCGAGAACGCCGACCAGGCGGCGCCGGCGCTGCAGGCCTACCTGGACGACGAGATCGCACCGGCGCTGGCGCCGCTGGGCTTTGCCGTGCAGCGCGTGGCCAATCCGGTCGACGCGCGGCTGCCGATGCTGATCGCGCAGCGCATCGAGTCCCCCGCGCTGCCCACCGTGCTGATGTATGCCCATGGCGATGTCGTGCGCGGCCACGCTGCGCAGTGGCGCGACGGCCTCGCGCCCTGGGCGCTGACGGTGGAGGGCGACCGCTGGTACGGCCGCGGCACCGCCGACAACAAAGGCCAGCACAGCATCAACCTGGCCGCGCTCGAACAGGTGATCGCCGCGCGGGCCGGCCGGCTCGGCTTCAACGTCAAACTGCTGGTCGAGATGGGCGAAGAAGCCGGCTCGCCCGGCCTGCGCGAGGTCTGCGAACAGCATCGCGAGGCCTTGCGGGCCGACCTGTTCCTGGCCAGCGACGGGCCGCGCGTGCAGGCCGAGCGGCCAACGCTGTTCCTGGGCTCGCGCGGGGCCCTCAATTTCGAGCTGCGGCTGCCGCTGCGTGAACGCTCCTACCACTCGGGCAACTGGGGCGGCCTGCTCGCCAACCCGGCGGTGGTGCTGGCCAACGCCGTCGCCAGCCTGGTCGATGAACGTGGGCGCATCCGGGTCGAGGCCTTGCGGCCGGCGGCCATCCCGGCGTCGGTGACGCGGGCGCTCGAGGACATCGAGGTCGGCGGTGGTGAGGACGATCCGCGCATCGATGCGCACTGGGGCGAGCCAGGTCTCACGCCGGCCCAACGCGTGATCGGCTGGAACAGCCTGGAGGTGCTGGCCATGAGCGCGGGCAACCCCGCGCAGCCGGTTGGCGCGATTCCCGGCCGGGCCCAGGTGTGGTGCCAGCTGCGCTTCGTCGTTGGTACCCGGCTGGACGACATCGCGCCCGCGCTGCGCGCCCACCTGGACGCGGCCGGCTTCGGCCAGGTGGAGCTGCACTTCGGCGCCAGCGCCGAGGCGACCCGCCTCGATCCGGACGACGCCTGGGTCGCCTGGGCGATGGACTCGATCGCACGCACCACCGGGCGCCGGCCGGCGCTGCTGCCCAACCTCGGCGGCTCGCTGCCCAACGACATCTTCGCCGGCCTGCTGGGCCTGCCCACGCTGTGGGTGCCGCACTCCTATCCCGCCTGCGCCCAGCATGCGCCGAACGAGCACCTGCTGGCCTCGGTGGCGCGTGAAGGCCTGGCCGTCATGGCTGGCCTGTTCTGGGACCTCGGCGAGTCCGGCGCAGCGCTGCGGACTGCACGGGCCGCGGCGCTGATGGACGCACGCGCCGTGGCGTGCGAGGCCAGGTCCTGACGGCTTGATTCCGCACCACGCCCTCTCTCTTCCTTTGTCCGAGAACTGCCCATGAAACCCGTTTCCTTGCTGGCCATGGCTGCCGCGGCCCTTGTCGCGGTGCTGCCCCCGGCGGCCGCGCAAAGCTACCCGAGCAAGGCCGTCACGCTGGTGGTCCCGTTCCCGCCCGGCGGCGGCACCGACATCGTCGCGCGCCTGGTGGCGGTCAAGCTGGCGGCCCGCCTCGGGCAGGCGGTGGTCGTCGAGAACAAGCCGGGTGCGGCCACGGCCATCGGTGCGGGTGCGGTTGCCAAGGCTGCACCGGACGGCTACACGCTGCTGCTGTCAGGCTCGTCGACCTATTCGATCGTGCCGGCGCTGCGCGCGGGCCTGCCCTACGACCCGCTGGCGAGCTTCTCGCACATCGCGGTGGTGGCCAAGGCCCCGCTGGTGCTGCTGGCCAGCCCCGCGGCGCAGGCTGCGAGCACGGACGAGCTGCTCAAGCGCGCCAAGGCCACGCCGGACGGCCTGATGTTCGCGACCTTCGGCAATGGCTCCGGCCCGCACTTTGCGGGCGCGATGCTGGCCGACGCCGCTCATGTGAAGTTCACCGCCATCCCCTACAAGGGCAGTGCGCCGGCGCTCACCGGGCTGATCGGCGGCGAAGTGGCCTTCACCTTCGACACGGTGGCCGCGGGCGCGCCGCATGTGCGCGCCGGCAAGCTGAAGGCGCTGGCTGTCACCGGCGACAAGCGTTCGGAGCTGCTGCCCGAAGTGCCCACCTATGCCGAGGCCGGCTTGGCCAAGGCTTCGCTGGTCAGCTGGTACGGCCTGGTGGCGCCGGCGAAGACGCCCGAGGCGGTGCTGTCCCGCCTGACGCAGGAACTCACCGCCGTGATGGCCGACACGGAGGTCCGCAAGACCCTGGCCGCGAACGGCCTGGATGCGGCGATGCTGGGTCGCGAAGCGTTCCAGCAGCTCATCCGCAAGGAGATGGCCGAGTTCAAGGACATCGCGCAGCGCGCCAGCATCACGCTCGATTGACGCAGCGCGTAGCGGCGCGCTATACGGCGCCGGCTGGCCCACATCGTGAACCATTCCCGCGATCGATGGCCCGGGACAAGCTTTACTGCTGGACACCCCGCGCGCCGCGGCTTGCTGGCACAAAGCAGGCCTGTGCGGAGGTGGTGCGATGACGATGATGACGAAGATGCGGCACCTTGTGCTGTCGGGCCTGCTGGTCGCGGCGCTCGATGCCTCGGCCGGCAGCGTGGTCTGCCCGACGGCGGCGCTGCCGCTGCAGGGCGCGGCAGTGCGCGGCAGCACGCCGGTGTTCCCGGTGGACAACTGGTGGAACCTGGATGTGCGCAGCGCGCCGGTCGATGCCAACTCGGCCGCCTTCATCAGCTTCATCAACAACGGCGGCACGCGCACGCTGCATCCCGATTTCGGCGGTGAAGAATCGCCCGGCAGCGTCGCCATCTATGGCATCCCGTATGCCGTGGTCGATGGCAGCCAGATCAAGTCGGCAGTGAGCTTCCAGTACGCGGATGAAAGCGATGGTGTCGATCCCGCCACCGGCGTGGGGCTGCCGTTCTACCCGATCCCCACGCAGTCCATCACCCAGCCGCACTGGGTCGAAGGCGGCGCGCCGGCCAACGTCGACCAGCGCAGCAGCAGCGACCGCCACCTGCTGATGGTCGACTGCACGAACAACCAGCTGTACGAGCTCTACAACGTCTGGTACGACGCCAGCAAGGGCCGCTGGTTTGGCGGCTCGGGCGCCTTCTTCGACATGAACGGCAATGCGCGCCGACCGGCCGGCTGGACTTCGGCCGACGCCGCCGGCCTGGCGATCTTTCCCGGTCTGGTGCGCCACGACGAGGTCTACAACCCGGCGCTGACCGAGATCGGCCACGCGCTGCGGGTGACGGTGCGGGCCACCAACGGCTATGTCTGGCCGGCCTCGCACCGCGCCGGCAGCACGGCCGGGGCCTTGCCGATGGGCGCGCGGCTGCGGCTGAAGGCCAGCGTCAACGGCCAGGACCCGGCGCTGCGCAGCAACGACCCGCAGATGCAGAAGATCTTCCGCGCGATGCAGCGGCACGGTCTGATCGTGGCCGACAACGGCTCGGACATGTACATCAGCGGGACTTTCGACACGCGCTGGAACAACGACATCCTGAACCCGGCGTTCAGGCTGTTGAGCGCCAGCGATTTCGAGGTGATCCAGCTCGGCTGGAACCCGGTGGGCACGGCGCCGGCGCTGGCCGGCGTGGGCGTGCAGCCTGCCAGCGTGGTCGGCGGCAGCGGCGCCACCGGCACCGTGAGCCTGAGCGCGCCGGCACCGGCGGCCGGCGCCGTGGTGAGCCTGGCCTCCAATCAGGCGGCCGCGGTGGTGCCGGCGACGGTGGCGGTGAGCGCCGGTGCCAGCAGCGCGACCTTTGCGATCACCACCAGCGTCGTGGGGACGCTCACATCGGCCACCATCACCGCCAGCTGGGGCGGCGTGAGCAAGACGGCCACGCTCAGCATCCAGCCCGCGGCGGCGCCCAGCCTCAGCACCGTCACACTGGCGCCAACACGCGTGGTGGGCGGCCAGGCGTCCACCGGCACCGTCACGCTCAGCGCCGCGGCGCCGGCTGGCGGTGCCGCGGTGGCGCTGCGCTCGTCGGTCACCGGCGTGGCCAGCGTGCCGGCCAACGTGCTGGTGCCCGCCGGGGCCAAGACGGCGAGCTTCGCCGTCAGCACCGTCAAGGTGAACCGCAACCAGCAGGTGTCGATCAGCGCCACCTGGCAGTCGCGCACCGTCTCCAGCGCCTTGACGGTGACACGGCGCTAGCCCCGGACAGCTGGCTTGTCGAACCTGCGCTGGGACGGGTGGCCCGGCTGTCGCGCCGCGGCGGGTCAAGCGCGTGTGCGCCTCACGACCGGCAGCGATGCCGGCGCGCGCAGCGCAAACCCGCCGCGCCAGACCAGCGCCGAGTCGTCGCTATCCAACAAAGTGAGCGTGCCACCGTGCGCCAGCAGCGCCTCGGTGGCGATGATCACCGCCATGCGCACCAGCGACGCTCCGGCGCAGCGATGCAGCCCGGCGCCGAAGCCGAGCTGCGCCGACGCATCGCGCGCCCAATCGAGCCGTTCGGGGTCGGCAAAACGCGCCGGGTCGCGATTGGCGGCCGCCAGCAGCAGGGCGACCTGATCGCCGCGCCGCAGCGGCGTGCCGCCGATGTCGACATCCTCGGCCGCCTGCCGAAAGATGGCGTGCGCCGGACTGCCCAGCCGGAGCAGTTCACCGACCGATCGTGCAACGCCTTGCGGCGACGAGCGCAGCGCGGCAAGCGCCTCGGGCTGACGCAGCAGCGCGAGCCATGCGCCGGCCAGCAAGGCCGGCAGCGTCTGCGACAGCGCCACGAAGGTCTGCACATCGGCCATGCCGTCCTGCCGCGCCGCCGGGCCCGAGAGCAGCTGCGCCAGCGGCGCCGCGGCGGCCAGCGCGTCGGCGGCCGGTGCGCCGTCGGTGGCCGCTGCCGCCGCCACGAACAGCCGGCGTGCCAGCCCGAGACAGGCCGCCGCCTCGTTCCTTGGCGCACCGGTGACGACCAGCGCCACTTCCAGCGACCAGGGTTCGGCCACCGCGCTCACCAGATCGACCGGCACGCCTTCGGGCAGCGCGCCGATCAGCGCCTGCGCGTGCGCGGTGAAGCCGTCGCGCCACGACGCCAGGCGTGTCGGCGTCAGCAGCTGCTCGATCGCGGCGCGCACCGCGAGATGGGCCGCGGCATCCGTTCCCCCGGGACCCGACAGCACCAGCCGCGGATCGTGCAGCGCCTGCGCGACATCGGCATGGCGGCTGAACTGGCACGCACCAGCGCCGGGCACTGCAGGGGAATCGGTCGCGGGCGTCATGGTCACGGACCGATGAAAGTGTTCTGCAACGGATTGTCGCCGACCGCGTTGTCGGCTTGCTGTCGGTCTTTTCCCACTGGCGCTTGCGGGGAGTTCTGGATGTTTCGACGCGTTGCGAATCATGGCCTGCCGCATTGCACATGCGGGCTTGCCATGGCGGCGGCGGCCTGCTTCAATGGGCTCGGGCTCGCAGGCATCGCCAGCGGGCACAAGAGGAGTGCATGCACAAGACCACTCATGACGATGCAGTCACCGGCCAGCCTGTTGGCGCTGGCCCGCGGCCGCTTGGCGCGGAGTCCCCATGATCTCGATGCACGGCGTGCCTTCGTCGCTGATTCTGCGCAACCAGTCCTGGGTCCGCCAACAGGCGCAGAGCCTGATGCGGCACCTGCCCTCGAATGTCGAAAAGGCCGACCTCATCCAGGCCGGGCTGATTGCCGTGGCACAAGCCTCCTTGTCCTTCAAGTGGGAAGGCGACAAGGAAACCGAAGAGGCGCGAGACGCCTTCGTGCGCTATGCACGCATGCGCGTCAAAGGGGCCATGCTCGATGAGTTGCGGCAGCGCGACCACCTGGGACGTTCGCAACGCCGCAAGGTGAAGGCGATGGAGCTGGCCCGCGAGCGCTGGCGCGCCAGCCACGGCAACGAGCCCACCACCGAAGAACTCGGCCACGCCTGCGGCATGAGCGGCGAAGAAATCTTCGACCTGGAACTCGCTGCGCGTTCGGGCTACACGGTCAGCCTCGACGACGGTGGCGAGTCGGACGAGATGCATCCGACGGCCGAGCCGGCCACGGCCAAGGACGAAGTCGAGGCCCGCGTCGACACCGGCATGCTGCTGCGGCGGCTGGAGAAATTCTTCGCGACGCTGCCCGAACGCGAGCGCCAGGTGATCGACGCCTATCTGGGCGTCGGCCTGACGCCGATCGAGCTGGCGCGATCGCTGAAGGTGTCGCCCACGCGTGTGTCTCAGCTGTTCAAGTCGCTCTGCGAGCAGATCGGCGTGCACCTGGGCCACACGCACCAGCGCTCGACGGACCGCCTGCCCCGCCGTGCCGCGGTGGATCTGGACGGCCTGATCACGCAGCGCGAGACCGAACTGGCCCGGTCCGGGGCTGGCCGCGGCTGGGCCGAGGTCGTCGAAGAGGCCTTGAGCCCCTGGCCCGATGCGGCCGATGAGGGCTTGCAGCGCATCGAGGTGGACGACAACACGCGCTGGGGTTGAGACCTCCTTCACCCCGCGTCGAGATGTCGTGGACACGGCGTCGAGGCACATGGCAGGGTCGGTGTGGGGAGTTCACGATGGCCGCGCCAATTGGCCGTTGTTTGCCCCGCAGTTGTGGCTTCGCTGCCGTGCGCTAGTGCCTAAACTGACGGGGCTGATGTTCATTGAACCAGCAGCAGGCCGCAGCCTGAGCGGTCCCCCTTGTCAGCATCCGAAGGACGCCCTCCCATGACCCAGGAGTTTCACAGCACGCCCCACTGGGCGTCGCTTGTCGACAGCCTCAACCCGTCGATGCTCGTCGTGCTGCTCTCGGTCGACGGCACGCTGATGCATGCCAACAGCGCGGCACTCGAGGCGGTCGGCGCGCGGGCCGGCGAAGCGGTCGGCCGCCCGGTGGCGCAGACGCCTTGGTGGCAGCCGGCGCGACAGGGGTCGCAGCCGCTGCAGCGCGCGCTCGATGCCGGCCGGCGCGGCGAATCCAGCCGCTTTCTCGCCCCGGTCAAGACCCTTCGCAGCGGTCTGGTCGATGTCGAATTCGTGCTCTGCCCGATGTTCGACGACAGCGGCCAGGTCGCCGTGCTGGTGCTGTCCGGCTGCGAAGCCGGCGAGCGCGGCCGCGGCGACGACACGGGGCTGGCGCCCCATGCCGTCGATCCCGACGACGACCATGCCGTGCTCAAGGCAGCGCTGCAGGATGCCATCCGCCTCGAGCAGCTGCATCTGGTGTACCAGCCGCAGGTGGCGGTCGACAGCGGCGACATCGTCGGTGTCGAGGCGCTGCTGCGCTGGGACCATCCGCAGCTCGGTGCGGTCAGCCCGGACCGCTTCATCCCGGTGGCCGAGCGGACCGGTCTGATCGGCATGATCGGCGACTGGGTCTTGCGCCGCGCCTGCCTGGTGGCCCGCAAGTGGCAGCGCCAGGGGCTGCCCGCGGTGCGCATGATGGTCAATGTGTCGAGCTGCCAGTTGCTGCAAGACGGGCCCGGCGGCAACCTGGCGACGCGGATCGAGCGGCTGCTGGCCGAAACCGGCCTGGAGCCGCGCCGCTTGGGGCTGGAGCTGACCGAAACGATGCAGATGCAGGACATGGCGCCGGCCGTGGCCCAGCTCCGCCGCTTGCGCAGCCTGGGCGTGGAGATTGCGCTCGACGATTTCGGGACCGGCAGCTCCAGCCTGAGCTACCTGCGGCGACTGCCGGTGGACGTGGTGAAGATCGATCGATCGCTGGTGCCCGGCGTCACCGGCAGCAGCGAGGCGCTGCCGATCGTGCGCGCCATCATTGCGATGACGCACCAGCTCGGCATGAAGGTGGTGGCCGAGGGCGTCGCCAACGAAGCGCAGCTTGAACTGCTGGCGGCCAACGGCTGCGACCAGTTCCAGGGCTTTCACTTCAGCGCCCCGGTGCCGGCCGAGCAGGCCGAGGCCATGCTGCGGGCCGGCCGCAGGGTGCCGGTGCCCGAGCGTCGCCGGGCCGCACGCGCGCACAAGGTCCTGGTCGTGGGGGCGGATGCCGGCGTGCTCGAGCTCGTCGGCCGCAAGCTCGTGCTGCACTTCGGCGACACCGTGATCGTCAGCACCTGCACCGATCCGCAGGAAGCGCTGCAGCGCCTGCGGGTCGCGCCCTTCGATCTGCTGGTCAGCGATCTGCACATGCCCGGCATGGACGGTGTCGACCTGCTCGGCGCGGCCCGGCAGATCCAGCCCAACGCGGTGCGGATGATGCTGCTGGGCCCCTCGGACCTGGCCCGCGTGGTGGAAGATCAGCGCCAGGTCGATGTCTTCCGCTACGTGTCGAAGCCATGGACGCCGAAGCAGTTCTTCGCCCATTTCCAGGCGGCACGGGAGCAGGTCGAGCGCCAGCGCGCCGAGGGCCTGCTGCGGGGCGAGCTGGCCTTTCCCGGGGTCGAGGCCAGCCGGGCCGTGCGCGAGTTGCTCGACCTCGAACAGGCCGATCCGGGCATCACGACGGCCGTGCGCGGCCCGCACGACGAGATGATGCTGCCGACGCAGCTGTTGACGATGCCCGGCGATCTGTGGTCGCCGAGCAGCGCGACGCTGATGGGCGTTGGGAGCCCCGCCAGAAGCCAGTCGGTCCCGGCCCCGCGCCGCAGCGCGCACCGCTGAGTCGCCCCGCCGTCAGCGTGTCGCGTTGTGTTTCGGCCCGCCCGAGCCGGGCTCCTGCGGCGCGGCAGCGCAGCTGTCGCCGTCCACCAGCGGCAGCAGGGCCGGCGTCAGCACTTTCAGCAACTGCGCGGGCAGGGCGCTGGTGAACTTGTAGTTCGCCGCGTAGGGTTCGGTCGCGAAGGCCATCACCGTGCCGAAGTGGCGCTCGCCGATCAGGAAGACCAGGGTGGCCGAGCGGTTCACGATGCGTGACGAGAGAACCTGGCCGCCGCGCCCGTAGGTGTCGAAGCGGTGGTCGCCGGTACCGGTCTTGCCGCCGATCTCCACCACGCTGCCGTCGCGGCGCACCAGCGATCCCTGCAGCCGCTTGGCCGTGCCCTTTTCCACCACGCCGATCAGCGCGCGGCGCAGCACGTCGGCGATCTCGGGCTGCAGCACACGTTCGGCCTGGTTCGGCTGGTAAGCCAGCTGGGTTTCATAGGGCGTGCCCTGAGCGAAGCGCAGCGCGCCCACGCGCGTCACCGGCAGGCGCATGCCGCGGTTGACGATGATGCCCATCAGCTCGGCCAGCGCCGCGGGCCGGTCGCCTGAAGCGCCGAGCGCGCTGGCGTACGAGGGCGTCAGCGATTCGAAGGGATAACCCAGCCGCCGCCAGGCCTTGTGGATCTCGACGAAGGCATCCACTTCAAGCAGGTTGCGGATGCGCGCGTCCTGCGCGCCCTTGTGGCGGGTCTTGAACAGCCACTGGTAGGTTTCCTGCCGCTGCGCCACGCTGGCCGCCACCGCTTCGCTGCGCGTGGCTTGGGGGTGCTGGTGCAGGTAGGCCACCAGCCACAGCTCCAGCGGGTGCTGGCCGGCCAGGTAGCCGCGATCGGCCAATGACCACAGGCCGGGGCCGAACTTGCTGCGCAGGCTCTGCAGCGCCGCGTCGGACAGGTCGGCGTTGGGCAGGTGCCGCTCGATGAAGGCCTGCAGCTGCTCCAGGCTGCCCTCGGGCCGCAGGCCGTAGAACGTGGCGGCCAGGCGTGTCGGCGTGGGCCGGGCGTTGTGCACCAGCAGGTTCTCGGCCTCCTGCGCCGACTTGCCGGCGTATTTGCGGTGGAAGCGGGCGATGAACACACGCCCTTCCTTGTCGGCGAAACGCGCGATGTACTGCTGGCGCTGCGGGTTCGTCGGGTCGTCGAGCAACGCCGCGCTGGTGCTGTCGCCGCGCGCCAGCACATGCTGCACGACGTCGCGCATCATGCGGATGAAGACCAGGTTCACCGAGCGGGTGAGCGCTTCGCGCACGCTCATCGTGCGGCCGTTGTCCTCGGGCTCGAAGTTGTCGAAATGGTGCAGCCCGCCGCCGGTGAAGAAGCCCTCGTGCGGACTTGCCGAGTAGCTGCGTTCCATCGCCGCATCGAGCATGGCCGGCAGGCTCTTGTCGATGCTGCGCGCCAGGTGGTCGCGCGCCCAGCGGCTCAAGGCGTCGCGGCTGCCGATGGTCAGCGCGGCGAGCTGCTCGGCCGACAGGCCGTTCCAGCGCTGGTGCAGCACGGCCACCAGTTCCAGGTAGCTGATCAGCGTGCGCAGCTTGGCGGTGGAGCCGAGGTCCAGGCGCACACCTTCGTTGAGGTCGAAGGGCTGGTCGAAGTTGTCGGTCTGCACGCGCAGCAGGTTGCTGTGCTCGCCACGCTCGAACAGCGTGAAGCTGAACATGATCTTGCTGGTGTCGTCGCCTTCGCTCAGCAGCCGGAAGCCGTAGAGCCCGGCCGCGCGAGCCGCCGCCGGGTCGCCCAGGCCGCGCAGCAGCAGCGTGGCGGCGCGCTGCACCTCGCCGTCCAGCGGGCTGTCCACCGTCAGGTCGAGGCGGTCGAGGTCGTAGGAGCGCGGCACCGCCAGCAGCGTTTGCAGCCGGCCGCGCACCGAATTCGCCGCCTTGCGTGCGACGAAGGAGGCCGGCCGCGCGACGTTGAACTCGGTTTGCAGCGTCAGCGTCAGCGGCAGCGCGGCGTCGCGCAAGCCGGGCGTGATGACGCCGGCATCGGCCATCACGCGCAGGTAGCTGTCGGTCAGCTGGCGCAGCGCGGGCTCGCCTTCGGCCAGGTAGTAGGACGGCCGGCGCTGCGCCACCATCAGCGCCAGCGCCTGTTTGAAGGCCAGGGCCTGCAGCGGGACCAGCGCCTGCTTGAAGGCGAGGGCGCGGCGCTGCGGCAGCGGCGGGCCGCCGTCGGCCACCGGTGCCAGCAGCAGGCGGTTGACTTCCGCGAAGTCGCGGCCGTACCAGGCCCACAGGCCGTCACCGATGCCGTTGACTTCGCCGAATCCGCCCTGGGCCGACAGCGGCACGGTATTGAGGTAGTCGACGACGATTTCGCGGCGCCGCGCCAGCGTGTTCTCGCCGTCGAGGTAGGCGCGCAGCGAGGCCGAGGCCATCTGGCGCAGCTTCTCGCTGGCCCGGCCGGTGCGGCCTTCGGGCGAATGGCGGTACTTCTCGATCTGCGTCGCCAGCGTGCTGGCGCCGGCCGCGGCGTGCGACTCGTCAAGCTGGCGCAGGGCCTGGTCAGCGATGGCCTTGCCGAAGCGGTCCCACTCGACGGCCGGGTTGCGCAGCGGACGGCGCGCATCCAGCAGATCGCGGTTCTCGATGAACAGCAGCGCATCCACCAGCAGCGGCGGTACCGCTTCGAAACGCTCGTAGCGGCGTTCGGGGTAGCGGGCCGCGGCCAGAGTCTGGCCACGGCAGTCGCGCAGGCTCAGCCCGGCCTGCGTCTTCTCGCGGTAGGGCGCGAACAAGCCCCGGTCGACGAGTTCGATCATCTTGGGTGACATGCGCGCCTGGGCGGCGATGGTGAAGCCCTGGCCGGTCAGGCGTTGCACCGTTTCGGGCAGCCGGCGATAGCCGAGCCGTTCGTCGAAGGGACCGGCGCCAGGGAAGCGGATGGCCGGGCTCGGGCCCGGTTTCAGCTCAAAGTGCAGCTCGGGCACCAGGCCGCTCAGCCAGGCCGCCTGGCGGCGCGAGGTTTTCACTTCGTCGACCACGAACCAGACCAGGCCGAGCACGATCGTGAGCAGCACGGCGGCCAGGGCCCAAGGGCCGAAGCGCTTCCACGGCGACCGACGCGTGGCGAGTGACGAGGCCATCTCAGGACTGGGCGCCCCCTCGGGGGGCAGCGTGCGAAGCGAGCGTGGGGGGTTTCACTTCAACAGTGAACCGGGAGACTCAACGCTGCCCATTGTGCAGCGCCGCATCCGGCCGTTGGTGGCGCCAGCGCTACGGTAGGGCCACTCCCGTGACACTTTGTCGAAGTTCCGCGCTGCGCTGTTGCAACGCTGCCCAGGGCGCCTTGTCCGGCGCGAAGCGCTGGCGCATGTAGCTTGCCATCGCGGCGATCTGGCGGTCATCCAGCGCGTCGCGGAAGCCGGCCATGAAGCCGATCTCGGGATGCGCCGGCTCGCGGATGCCGTCGAGCATCACGCGGATCAGGTTGTCGGGCTGGTCGCTGTGCAGTTTGCTGCTCAAGGCCAGCGGGATGTTGCGGCCCAGCACCGCCGGGCCGTCGCCGTCGTGATGGCAGGCCCCGCAGGCGCCCTGGAACAGGCGCTGGGCCGGTGAGGGCATCGGCGCCCGGGCGGCGGCATCGGCGGTCAGCTGCGCGGCCGTGGGCGTGCCGGCCATCGTTTGCCCAGCTGTGGCCGTGCCGGCCATCACCTGCCCGGCTGTGGCCGTGCCGGCTACCACTTGTCCACCTGTGGCCGTGCCGGCCACGGGCGCCGGATTGAAGCTGGCCAGGTAATGCGCCATCGCGCGGATGTCCTCGTCCGGCAGCGCGGCGAGGTCGCGGATCACCGGCGCCATCGGGCCGGCGGCCACGCCATGCTCGGCGCTGTGGCCGCGGCGCAGGTAGTCGAAGAAAGCCTGCTCGGTCCACGGCAGCGGCGCGCGCGACAGCGCGCTCAGGGCTGGCGCTTCCCAGCCGTCGACCATCGCGCCGCCGAGAAAGCGCGGGCCGCCGGCTTCGGCGCCCAGGGCATTGCGCTCCGTGTGGCAGGCGCTGCAGTGGCCGAGGCCGTTGACCAGGTAGGCGCCGCGGTTCCAGGGGGCTGACTGCGCCGGCTCCGGGCGATAGGGCGCGGCGTCGTGGAACAGCGGGTTCCACAGCGCCATCAGCGGCCGCAGCGAGAACGGGAAGCGCAGCGCGTTGGCCGGCACGGTGTTCGCTACCGCGGGCTGCGCCATCAGATAGGCGTAGAGCGCCTGCAGGTCATCGTCGCTGGTCTTGGCGAAGGCGGTGTAGGGGAAGGCCGGGTAGAGGTGCCGGCCATCGCGTGAAATGCCTTCGCGCATCGCCCGCTGGAAGGCGCTGAACGACCAGCGGCCGATGCCGGTGTCGGCGTCGGGCGTCAGGTTGGTGCTGACGATGGTGCCGAAGGGCGTTTCGAGCCGGCGGCCGCCGGCGTTCGTGACGCCGCCGGGCGCCGTGTGACAGATGGCGCAGTTGCCCAGCGCGGCCAGCTGGCGGCCGCGGGCGATGGCCTCGGTGCTGTAGACCGACGCGCCGCTGCTGGCGTGGACCGGCGCGATCGTCGGACGCCAACCCAGCAGCGCCGCGCCGGCCGCCAGCAGGCCACCGGCCAACGCCAGGCCGCGGGCCAGCCACGATCTGCGGCGCGGTGGCCGGGCGGTGGTCGGCAGCGGCAGCGGCGCTGACTGCGTGGGCTGCAGCGCAGCCGGCACGGCAGCGGCGGGCGCCGGCAGGGGGTTCAGCGCCGCGCGCACCACCTCCGGCGTGAACGGCGGTTGCCGAAAACGCACGCCGGTCGCATCGAAGATCGCATTGGCGATGGCGGCCGTGCCGGGCACCGACGAGGATTCACCGGCGCCCAACGGCGCTTCGCCGGGGCGCGGCTTCAGCATCACCTCGACCACCGGCACCTCGCGGAAGCTGAGGATGGGGTAGCTGCCCCATTCGCGGCTGACGGGCAGCTGGCTCTGCGGATCAAGCGCCACACGCTCCTTCAGCGCACGGCTGGTGGTCTGCAGCACGTTGCCGTGTACCTGCTGTTGCACGCCGGCGGGATTGACCATCAGCCCCGCATCGTGGCCGACGACGACGCGCTTGACATGCACCTCGCCGGTCTCGCGGTGCACTTCCACATCGGCCACCCAGGCTGCCCAGGCCGCGCCGAAGCCCGGCCACTTGCTGTGCATGTAGCGCGCATGGGCGAAGCCCTGGCCTTGCAGCCAGGGGCCGCTGGCCGGCTGCTGTTGCGGCGCGGTGTGCGGCCGCCAGCCGGCCCGTTCGGCCGTGGCGCGAACCAGTTCGGCGGCGCGTTCGTCAGGCAGGTGGCGCAGCCGGTAGGCCACCGGGTCGACGCCTGCGGCGCTGGCCAGTTCGTCGATGTAGCTTTCATGCGCGAAGGTGTTCGGCAAGGCCGAGACGCCGCGCAGCCATGATGCACGCAGGATCGGCGCCATGTCGTGCGCGACGATGCGCTGCGCGGCATAGGCATACGGCGGCCGCGCCGTGCGGTCGCCCATCTCGTAGGCCGTGGCGCTGGGCGCGATCGTGCCGGTCAGCAGCAGCGCCAGCGTTGGCGCGCCGTTCGACGGATAGCGGGTCTGGAAGTAATAGGCCAGCGGGGCGCCCTGGGCGTCCAGCCCGCCGTCCACCTGCATCAGCTGCGCCGCGCCCTTGGGTTCCCAGGCGTGTTCCTGTTCGCGGGTGAGTTGCACACGCACCGGCCGGCCCACCGCGCGCGACAGCAGCGCCGCATCGGCCGCCACGTCGTCGGCGCCGTTGCGGCCGTAGCAGCCGGCGGCTTCGAGCCGGATCACGTTCACCTGCACATCGGCCAGCCCCGTCAGCCGGGCCAGGTCGGCGCGCAGCACATGCGGGTTCTGCGTGCCGGCCCAGACCTCGAGCCCACTGCCCTGCCAATGCGCAACGGCGCAGGATGGGCCGATGGATGCATGCAGCTGGTAGGGCCAGACATAGTCGCGCGTCAGGCGCTGCGCGGCGCCGCTCAACGCAGCGTCGACATCGCCTTCGTCGACCAGCACGCGGCGGGTGGCCGGGTTCGCGCTCAGCGCCTGCGCCAGGTCGTCCAGCGGCGGCAAGGGGGTCGACGGTTTCCAGCGCACGACCAGCGCGCGCTGCGCGGCTTCGGCCTGGTCTTCCCGCTCGGCGACGAGGCCGATGAAGTCGCCGATCACGACGAGTTCGACGATGCCGGGGATGTGGGCGATCGAGTCGCGGTCCACCGCTTCGAGCGAAGTGCCGACGAAGTCTCCGGCATCGACGCCGGCATAGGGCGGTCGCACGACGCGGCCGTGCAGCATGCCGGGCAGGCGGTGGTCGTGCACGAACACCGCGTCGCCGCGGGCCTTGGCGGGGATGTCCAGGCGCGGGATCGACTGGCCGACGAGCTGGTGCTCGGCGATTGCTTTCAGCGCCGTATCGGCTGTGAGCGACAGTTCGACATGGCGGTCTTGCAGCAGATCGCCATAAGACATCGACAAGCTTCGATCAGTGCGGCTGCACACCTGGCCTTGGGCCGTCTCCAGCGCTTCGACTGGCAGCTGCCAGCGCGCCGCCGCTTCGGCCAGCAGCCAGGCGCGGGCCTGCGCGGCGGCCTGGCGCAGCGGCGCGGCGTGGATCTGGATCGATGCGCTGGCAATCGTCGCGCCCTGGTTCGGCGCGCTGGCGGTGTGGCCCAGCAGCATCACCAGCTGGTCCAGCGGCAGGTCGAGCTCTTCGCAGGCCAGTTGGGCCAGTGCCGTGCGCAGCCCCGTGCCGAGGTCGACATGGCCGTTCAGCGCGGTGGCGCTGCTGTCGTCCCACATGGCGATCAGGATCTCGGGTCCTTCGGCCGGATCGGCCGGCACGGCGGCCGGCTGTCCCGGTGCGGGCGGCAGCGGCGGCGGGGGCATGCGGGTGATCAGCAGCACGCCGGACGCGGCGCGGAAGTCGGCGCGGCTGCGGGGCTGCTCGGCGCGCAGCGTCATGGCAGCGATGTGCCGGAAGACATCAGCGCCGCAGCGCGCTGCACCGCCTGCAGGATCTCGAGGTGCGTGCCGCAGCGGCAGAGGTTGTGGCTCAGTGCGGCGCGCACCTGCGCATCCGTGGGTTGCGGCGTGCGTTCCAGCAGCGCCACGGTGGCGAGGATCATGCCGTTCAGGCAATAGCCGCATTGCGCGGCCTGCGCGTCGATGAAGGCCTGCTGCACCGGATGCAGCGTCGCACCGGCACCACCGGCGCCATGGGAACTATTGGCGCTAGCCGCACGGCCGGGCAGGCCTTCCAGCGTCGTGACGTCGCGCTCGCCCACGCCGGCCACCGGGATCGTGCAGCTGCGCGCCGGCACGCCGTCGACCAGTACCAGGCAGGCACCGCACTCGCCGAGGCCGCAGCCGTATTTCGGGCCGTTGAGCTGCAGGTCGTTGCGCAGCACCTGCAGCAGCGGCGCATCGTGGGGCACGGCCAGCGTGTGCAGTTGGCCGTTCACATGGAGCGCTAGCGATTCGGCCGGCATCACATGCTGAGGTAGGCGCGGCGAACTTCTTCGTTGGCCGACAACTCGGCCATCGTCGACTGGTGGCGGATCTGGCCTTTCTCCAGCACATAGGCGCGGTCGGACACCAGTTCGGCGAAGTGCATGTTCTGCTCGGACAGCAGGATGCTGACGCCTTGCGCCTTCAGCGCAATGATCATCTGCGCCATCTGCTCGACGATCAGCGGCGCGACGCCTTCGGATGGTTCGTCCAGCAGCACCAGGAAGGGGTTGCCCATCAGCGTGCGCGCGACGGTCAGCATCTGCTGTTCGCCGCCGCTCATGCGGCCGCCAGGGCGGTCGGGCATTTCGCCGAGGTTGGGGAACAGCTGGAACAGCTTGTCCGGCGTCCACAGCGGCGCGGTGCTGCCGTCCGCCCATTGGCGTGGCGGCTGGCGGCCGACCTCCAGGTTCTCGGTGACGCTCAGGTCGGTGAAGATGCGGCGGTCTTCCGGCACGTAACCCAGGCCCAGCCGTGCGATCTGGTGCGGCGCCAGCTTGCTGATGTCGTGGCCCATGAACTGCACGCTGCCGCGCCGCTGGTCGAGCATGCCCATCAGCGCCTTCAGCGTGGTCGACTTGCCGGCACCGTTGCGGCCCATCAAGGCCACCACCTCGCCGCGCCGCACCTGCAGGTCGACACCGTAGAGGATGTGCGCGGCGCCATACCAGGTGTTCAGCCCCTTGGCCTCCAGCAGGATGTCGGTGCTCATTGGTGCACCCTACGGCCTGCGGCCGGTCCCGCCAAGCGGGAATGAGCCCCTTCGGGCGGCCGGGCGGGGCTCATGCGACGGCCCCCGCCGGCTTCTCGAAGGTCTTGCCGGTGCCGAAATAGACCTCCTGCACCTTGGGATGCTCGCGGATCGCCAGGGGCTCACCCTCGGCAATCAGCTTGCCGCGGGCCAGCACGATGATGCGGTCGGCCTGCGCGAACACCACGTCCATGCTGTGCTCGGTGAACAGCACGCCGATGCCGCGCTGCTTCACCAAATCCTTGGTCAGTGCCATCAACTCGTTGCGTTCCTTGGGCGCCATGCCGGCGGTGGGTTCGTCCATCAACAGCAGCTTCGGTTGATTGGCCAGCGCGATGGCCAGCTCCACACGCTTGATGTCGCCGTAGGCCAGCACGCTGCAGGGCCGCTCGGCCTGCGCCGCCATGCCCACCTGGGCCAGCAGCGCCAGCGCGTCGTCACGCCGATAGTCGGTGGCCCGGCGCCAGAACGAGAACACCTGGTGGTCGGCCGAGAGCAGCGCCAGCTGCACGTTGTCCAGCACCGTCATCGAGCCGAAGGTCTCGGCGATCTGGAAGGTGCGGCCGACGCCCAGGCGCCAGATGGCGCGCGGCGGCTTGCCGATCAGCTCTTGTTCGCCCAGCCGGATCGAGCCGGCATCGGCGCGCAGCTGGCCGTTGACCATGTTGAAGGTGGTCGACTTGCCGGCGCCGTTGGGGCCGATCAGCGCCAGCAGTTCGCCGGCAGCGAGCGTGAAGCTCACATCGTCGACGGCGCGGTTACCGCCGAAGTTCTTGCGCAGGTTCGTCACGGTCAACAGCGTCATCGCGGAACCTCCGCGCGCTGCAGGCGCTGCTGCACGAAGCCGGCAATGCCCATCGGGAACACCAGCACCAGCAGCAGCACGATGCCGCCGAGCAAGGCGCGCCAGTAGTCGGTGTTGCGCGCGACGGTGTCCTGCAACCAGGTGAAGGTGACCGCGCCGACCAGCGGGCCGGACAGCGTCTGCAGCCCGCCCAGCAGCACCATCACCAGGCCGTCGACCGAGCGGCCGACGGCCAGGCTGTCCGGCGAGATGCTGCCTTTCGAGAACGCGAACAGTGAACCCGCGAGCCCCGCAAACAAGCCGGCGACGATGAAGGCGACCCACTGCACACGCTTGACGTCGATGCCGATCGCATCGCTGCGCATCGGCGAATCGCGGCTGGCGCGCATCGCATGGCCGAAGGGCGCGTGCAGCATGCGGCGCAGCATCAGCACGCCGGCGCCGACCAGCACGAGGGCCAGGTAGTAGTAGGCCTGCTTGCCAGCCAGCCAGGGCGCCGGCCAGACGCCGGTGAGGCCGTTGCTGCCGCCGGTGACGTCGTCCCACTGGAACACGATGGACCAGACGATCTGCGCAAACGCCAGCGTCAGCATGGCCAGGTAGACCCCCGACAGCCGCACGCAGAACCAGCCGAAGACCCAGGCGCCGAGCGCGGCGATCAGCGGTGCCAGCAGCAGCGACAACTCCATCGGCACCCCGAAGCGCCGCACCAGCAAGGCCGCGGCATAGGCGCCGAGGCCGAAGTAGGCCGCATGGCCGAAGGAATGCATGCCGGCCGGGCCCATGATGAAGTGCAGGCTGGCCGCGAACAGCGCGGCCGTGAGCAGGTCGATGGCCAGCACCGTGAGGTAGGGCGACTGCGTGGTCAACAGCGGCAGCAGCGCCAGCGCGGCGATCAGCACGGCGCCGACCATCCACCAACTGCGTGGCGCCGGCCGCAACGGCGCCTCTACCGGGCCGGCATGACGGGACACGCTCTGCGGCCGGCCCATCAGGCCCCAGGGCCGCACCACCAGCACAACCGCCATCACCAGGAACTCGGCCACCAGCGTGAGTTTCGAGAACGCAAACGGGATGCCGAACAGCTCGACCGTGCCGATGCCGACGCACATCGCGTTGATCTCGGCGATCAGCAAGGCCGCGACATAGGCGCCGGGGATCGAGCCCATGCCGCCGACGACGACGACGACGAAGGCGTTGCCGATGGTCACCAGGTCGAGGCCGAGGTTGGCTGGCTCCCGCGGCAACTGCAGCGCGCCGCCCAGGCCGGCCAGCGTGGCGCCGAGTGTGAACACGGCTGTGAACAGCCAGGCCTGGTTGACGCCGAGTGCGCTGACCATTTCGCGGTCCTGCGTCGCGGCGCGCACCAGCGTGCCCCAGCGGGTGCGTGTCAGCAGCAGCCACAGCAGGCCCAGCACGAGCGGGCCGACGACGATCAGCAGCAGGTCGTAGGTGGGAAAGCGCCGGCCCAGGATCATCACCGCGCCGGTGAAACCGGGTGCACGCGGGCCCAGCAGGTCTTCCGGGCCCCACAGCCACAGCGCGGCGTCCTTGATCACCAGCACCAGCGCAAACGTGGCCAGCAGCTGGAAGAGTTCGGGGGCATGGTAGATGCGCCGCAGCAGCAGCATCTCGACCAGCGCGCCGAACACGCCCACCGCGATGGCGGCCAGCGGCAGGGCGACCCAGAAGCCCGCACCGCCAAAACGTTCGGCCAGCCAGTACGCGACATAGATGCCGAGCATGAAGAACGAGCCATGCGCGAAGTTGACGATGCGCGTAACGCCGAAGATGAGCGACAGCCCGGCGGCGACCAGAAACAGCGACGAAGCGCCCGCCAGCCCGTTCAACAGCTGGACGACAAAACCTGAGAAGTCCATGGGTCGGTGGTTCGCTCAGCGCAGGCCGTCTTCGCCTTTGATTTCACTGGCTTGCAGGCCGCCAATGCGAGCCAGCGGCCGGCCGCTGTCGGTGACGGCCACGGCCACCACGATCTCGTCGGCCCGCGGTGCATCGGCCACGCGCGCTTCGACCGCATCGAAATGGCTGCGCACATAGGCCGCGTCCTTGTGGCCCAGCGGCACATCGATGGCGGTGCCCAGCGTGCCGCGCTTCTTGGCCGAAGGCACCAGCGCGGCGCCCTTGTCCAGCACCTTGCGCAAGGGCGCACCGAGCTTGGGGTGCAGGATGGCCGCGGCATGTTCCAGTTCGCCGGCTTCGCCGACGATCGCTGCCTTGCCGTAGCTCTGCGCCTGGCCGCCTTCGATGCCCAGGGCCTGCACACACTTCTCGCCGAGCAGGCCGCCGAGTTCCTCGCCGATGGTGACCAGCTCGTCCAGGTTCTCCGCGTAACGTCCGGCATAGGGGTTGTGGATCACCGCGATGGCCACGGCGCGCCGCGTCGGCGGCGTCACGGCCTGGCCCATCTCGATGCGGGTTTCGTCGATCTGGACGATCAGCTTGCGGATCTTGGCGTTCATGCTCATCTTCCTGTTCGGTTCAACGCAAACCATTCCACTGCGAGATGTCCGCGGCCTTCAGGCCACCGACCCGGGCATGCACACGTGCGCCGGTGCTCATCACCAGGATGAACACCAGCTCGTCGGCGGCCGGGGCGCCGGGCACGCGCACTTCCATCGCGTCGTAGTGGCTGCGCACATAGCTGGCGTTGATGTGGGTCAGCGGCACGTCCAGCGCGGTGCCCGGGCCGCCGACCTTCTTGGTCGAGGGCACGATGGCCAGGGCATTGCCCGGTTGATTCGTCTCGGCCACCGCCTTGCCGGCCTTGTAGGCCTGGGCGTCGCCCTGCCAGCCCAGCAGCTCGCGCATCGCATAGCCGCCGGGCACATGCCACAGCGCACCATGCTCCAGCTCGCCGGCGGCGCCGACGATGGACCCCTTTCCATAACTCTCGATCTGAGCGACCGGCACGTCCATGGCTTGGTGCAGCTGGTGTGCCATTTGGATACCCACATCCTGCAGTGCGTCCATCATCGGCAGGATGTCGGCCACGTAGCGGCCGGCGTACGGGTTCTTCAGCACGGCGGCAATGGCGCCGCGGCGCTGCGGCTGCGCAGGCGGCGGGCCGAACTCGTGGTGGATGTCTTCAAGCTGCGTGAAGACGCGGCGGATCTCGATCATGGTGTGGCTTCCGGGCTGGGCTCGGGTTCGGTGATCGGTGGGGGCAGGGCGGTGAGCACCAGCTCACCCTGGCAGGCCAGCGCGGCCGCGACGATCAGCCCACGGGCTTGCAAGTCCCGGGCCCGCTGCAGGCCGGCCTGCAGCGCGGCGTGTCGGTGTTCGACCGACAGCGGCGGCACGTGCACGGTGACGGGCAGCTCACCGAGGTCGCTGTCGTCCTTCAGCGTGTTGGCGGGCTGGCGCTCGATGCCGGGCGCATCGACCGCCACCGCGTTGGCGATCATCGTCGCGGCGGCATCGGCCGCTGCGGCGGTGGTGGCCAGCACCGTCACGCTGTCGGCAATGCCGAGCGAAAAGCTGCGGCCGCGCCAGCCGCTGGTGGCGATGCCGCGCACGGGGCTCGCGGCAGCGATGACGAAGCGGCCATCGAGCGCGAGGCCATGCGGGAGTCGCGCGGCATCCAGTCGCGCCAGGTCGGCGAACAGCCCGATGCGCAGGCTCTGGCCGGCAGCCAGGTGCAGGGCGATGTCGCCGCCGTTGTTGACCCAGGCGCGCTGGATGCCCGGCACGGCGTAGGGCGCGATCAGCTCCTGCGCCACCGCACCGGCGACTGCGGCCATCGGCGTGATGAATTCGGTGTGGTGCGGCCGGCAGGCGCACCACATGCGCTGCGCGATCACGCCACGCAAGGGGCAGGGGCCTTGAACCTGGCGGCGCAGCAGCGGCAGCTCGGCCACGAGTTCACCCAGTACCGTGGAGAAGCGCGACCACGCGGCCTCGTGCGCGGCCTGCACGGCAGCCGGCTCGCCGTCCGCACCGATGACGATGTCGATCGGGCCGTGCTGGAAGTGCCAGCGGCCGTCAGGCAGGGGGTGGCGCAAGGCCTGCATCTCAGAGGCCGGATCGTTGCCAAGTGGACGCCGCGGAGCCGGCTTCGCCGGGCCGCTGGCGGCGCCCCCTTGAGGGGGAGGCGCCGAAGGCGCTACGGGGGTGGGCCATGTCATCCCAGCATCGGCGGCTGGCCCAGCGGCCAGGGGTTGGTGCCGGCGGTGGTGATGAAGCGCCGGGCCTGCGGTGCGCCGTCGTTGTGCCAGGCGCCGGCGCGCAGCGCAGATTCGAGCGTGCGCACCTGGTCCATGTGGCCGCCGAGCGCCTGGTAGTCGGCCAGCCGCATGCTGAACTCGATCGGCGCGACGATGGCCGGTGTCGGCACCGTGCCGAAGCTGTGCTCGGGCATGCGCAGCACATCGGCCATCACGGTGATGCCGCCGCCGGGCCAGACATAGGCCGGCGCGCCGCCGCAAGTGACGTTGACCAGCGCCTGCTTGATCGAACGTGTCAGCCGCACTGGGTTGTCGGTGACACCGGCGCGCAGGCTGCCGCCGGCGCCACCGAGGAACAGCACCGAGCACAGCGAAGGCTCGCAGTTCTCGCCGATGCGGTCCACCACGCTGCGCACTGCCGCCGGCATCTCTTGTTCGACCGGCCGCAGTTGCTCGTCCAGCACATACCAGGTGGCATGTTCACCGGTGGTGGAGGTCATCAGCAGCCGCAGGCCGGGCCAGGCGACATCGGCGTCCCAGCGCTCGATGATGCTGAGTGGTTCGCTGAGATCGGTGCCGCCCCAGCCGGTGCCTGGATTGGCCACCTGGAAGTAGCGGCCCGGCGTGGACTTGCGGCCGTTCATGCGAATGCCCGAGCGCCGCATGTCCAGGCAGCGCCCCGCCTGGTGTTCGGTGAGCACGCCGGTGATGTGGTCGTCGACCACCACCACCTCGTCGGCCAGGCCGAACAGCTGCTTGGCGAAGATGCCGATCGTGGCCGAGCCGCAGCCCACGCGCATGCGCTGCTCCTCGACACCGTTGACGATGGGCGCCCGCCCGGCCTGCGCGATGACCTGCGAGCCGCCGTCAATCGACAGGTCCACCGCCTCGCGGTTGCCGAGCGCGGCCATCACCTCCAGCGTGATGCGGCCTTCCTTCTTGCTGCCGCCGGTGAGGTGGTGCACGCCGCCCAGCGACAGCATCTGCGAGCCGTATTCCATCGTCGTGACATGGCCGACCACCTCGCCCTTGCAGCGCACCTCGGCACGCTCGGGGCCGAGGAAGCGGTCGGTGTCGATCTTCAGCTTGAAGCTGCAGTAGCTGAAGATGCCTTCGGTGACCACGGTGACCAGGTCCACGCCGTCGGCCTGGGACGAGACGATGAAGGGCGCGGGTTTGTAATCCGGGTAGGTGGTCGAAGAGCCGACGCCGGTGACGAAGAGCTCGTTGCTGTGCAGCAGGTCGCCGTCCCATTCTTCCTGCGCACCAGCGGCAAACGGCACCAGCGGCGCATCGCCATGGCCCACCGTGCGGCGCAGGATCAGCACCGGGTCGACGCGGATCAGCGTGCCCTGCTGGTTGGCATAGCGGTCGCACGCGCCGCTCTTGCCTTCGCTGATCTGGCACAGCACCGGGCAGGCATTGCACTCGATCTTGCCGCCGGCCATGCGCTCGTTGCGCGGGCGCGAACGCTCCAGCACCACGGGCTCCGCCGGCGCGCCTTCCGGCAGGGCCAGGCCCGGCAATCCATCGGTCTTGGTGTGTTCAGTCATTGCTTGTCCGGCGCTACGGCTCAATGTAGCATCCACTACATGAACTGAGAAGCCTTGGTCTTCACCGATTCCTTGCATGCCTGCTGACAAAAAGAGTCCCGAAGCCAAACCCGAGCCCAAGCCCGGTGTGCGCCAACTGGCCGCGCAGGCCACGCGTGAAGGCATCCTGCGTGCGGCGATCAAGGTGTTCGCCAAGCATGGTTATGCCGGCGGCCGCATCGAGCAGATCTCCAAGGCCGCGAAGTCCTACGACCGGATGATCTACTACTACTTCGGCAGCAAGGAAGGCCTGTTCATCGCCGCGCTGGAGGAGATCTATCGCCGCTTCAACGAGGCCGAATCGGAACTGGTGCTGGACGAGGACCAACCGCAAGCGGCGTTGCGCGCGGTGATCCGCTTCATGTGGACCTATTACCTGAAGCACCCGGAGTTCATCACGCTGCTGAACACCGAGAACCTGCACCGCGGCAAGCACATCGCGAAGTCGGAACGGGCGCGCGAGTACTCGTCACCGGCCATCGGCGTGATGGCGCGCGTGCTGCAGCGCGGTGCCGAGCGCGGCCTGTTCCGCAGCGACGTCGCGGCGCGGGATGTGTACCTGATGGTCGCCGGTCTGTGCTACTTCTACCTGTCCAACCGCTTCACGCTGTCGGCGTTTCTCGGTGAAGACCTCGAAGCGCCGGCCGCGCTGCTGCACTGGGAAACCACCGTGATGGACACGGTGCAACGCGCCATCCGCAAGGAGTGATCAACATGGCTGAAGCCGCCAGCGCCGGAGCCTCCGGCAAGGTCGTGATCCGCAACATCGGGCTGCTGCTGTCGGGCGACATCGACCAGCCCATTCTCGAGGCCGACACCATCGTCGTGAACGACGGCGTGATCGTCGCGGTCGGCCGCGAGAAGGATCTCGACACCGCCCATGCGAAGACGGTGATCGATGCGCGCCAGACCTGCGTGGCGCCGGGGCTGATCGACAGCCACGTGCACCCGGTGTTCGGCGACTGGACACCGCGCCAGAACCAGATCGGCTGGATCGATTCGACGATGAACGGTGGCGTCACCAGCATGGTGTCGGCCGGCGAGGTGCACCTGCCCGGCCGGCCGAAAGACATCGTCGGCCTGAAGGCGCTGGCCATCACCGCGCAGCGCGCCTTCGACAACTTCCGGCCTGGCGGTGTGAAGGTGATCGCCGGCGCGCCGGTGATCGAGAAGGGCATGGTCGAGCAGGACTTCATCGACCTGGCGGCGGCCGGCGTCTCGCTGCTCGGCGAAGTGGGCCTGGGCTCGGTGAAGGCCGGCTACGAAGCGCAGCAGATGGTGGCCTGGGCGCGCAAGCAGGGCATTCAGAGCACGATCCACACCGGCGGACCATCGATTCCCGGATCGGGGCTGATCGACAAGGATGTGGTGTTGGAGGCCGACGCCGACGTCATCGGCCACATCAATGGCGGCCACACCTCGCTGCCGGAGCGCGATGTCTGCGAGCTGTGCGAGAAGAGTTCACGCGCCATCGAGATCGTGCACAACGGCAACGAGAAGATCGCCATCGCCGCGGCGCAGGCCGCGATGCAGCTGAAGTGCCCGCACCGCGTGATCCTGGGCACCGACGGGCCGGCTGGCTCGGGCGTGCAGCCGCTGGGCATCCTGCGGCTGATCTCGCTGCTGTCCAGCTTGGGCGGCATTCCGGCCGAGCTGGTGTTCTGCTTCGCCACCGGCAACACCGCGCGCATCCGCCAACTCAACGGCGGCCTGATCGAGCCCGGCCGAGACGCCGACTTCGTATTCATGGACCGCGCCCAGCACACCGCCGGCAAGACGCTGCTGGAGAGCGTGCAACTCGGCGACATTCCCGGCGTCGGCATGGTGATGATCGACGGCATCGTGCGCTGCGGCCGCAGCCGCAATACGCCGCCGGCGATGGAGGTGCCGGTGGTGGTGGTGGCCTGAGCGCTTCAACGGTGCCTGAAAGTGGCTAACATGTCTCGTATCGCCAATGACGACGGCCAAGGAGCGACTATGGGACACCTGGATCGCATCACGCAGCAGCCCGAGGTCATGGGCGGCAAGGCTTGCATCCGCGGCTTGCGTGTCACGGTCGGCATGATCGTCGGCCAGATCGGCGCGGGCCACACCATCGACGGCGTATTGGCCGACTACCCCTATCTCGAACGTGAAGACGTCATGCAAGCGTTGCGCTATGCCGCATGGCGGGCTGAGGAGCGCGAGGTCCTGTTGTCGACGCCGTGACCACGCTGCGCCTGCTGGTCGACATGAATCTGTCGCCGCGCTGGGTCGCAGCGCTGAACGATGCGGGCATTGCGGCAACTCACTGGTCCGATGTCGGGGCACGAAATGCGCCGGATCGGCAAATCATGGCCTACGCGGCCGAGCATGATCTCGTTGTGCTCACCCATGATCTGGACTTCAGCGCCATCCTTGCCGCGACGCAGGGAACGAAGCCGAGCGTCGTGCAGATCCGCGCCGAAGACGTGAGTCCGGCAGTGATCGGCACCCAGGTGGTCTCCGGACTTCGTCAGATGAGCGCTGAATTGCTGGGAGGCGCGTTGCTGACGATTGATACGAACAGAACTCGCCTGCGCCTGCTGCCCCTGCAAACGCAGTGACTGATTGGCGAGAGCGGCGATCAGCAGGCCGCGCCGAGAGTTCGGGAAGTTCATTCCCGCGGGACTCTAGACGAAGCCGAGCGGCGCCGCCGGAAAGGCCCCCAGGTTCGGCAGCACCATCGCCTGCTCGACAGGTGACAGCCCCATCCAGCCGCCCAGCGTGGCGGCGAGTTGCGTGACGCCGGTGCTCGGCAGCAAACGCCCCGAGCCCACCTCGTCGGCCGTGCCCAGCGCCGTGACCGGCAGGCGGCCATAGATCTCGCGCCCGCGCACCGCGCCGCCGGCGACGAAGTGGTGCGAGCCCCAGCCGTGATCGCTGCCGTCGCCATTGCTGGTGAGCGTGCGGCCAAAGTCCGATGCGGTGAACAGCATCACGTTGTTCATCAGGCCGATGGACTGCAGCGCCGTCATGAAGTAGCCAATGGATTGCGCCACCTTGGCCATCAGCAGCGGCTGGTCGCGCATCTGGTTGGCATGGGTGTCGAAGCCGCCCATGTTGACCATGAACACCTGGCGCCGCAGGCCCAGCGTCTGGCCGGCGCCGACCAGCTGCGCCACCATGCGCAGCTGCTTGGCGACACTCTCATTGCTGAGCGTGATCGTCGCGCCGCTGGGCAAGGTGATTGGCGTGGTCGGCAAGGCCGGCACCGCCACGCCGGCCAGCGCGGACTGCAGCGCGGCCGAGGTGTCCAGCGAGCGCTGCATCACCCGCGTGTATTCGCTCTGCATCACGTGGCTGCCGCCGCGTGCCAGCGTGCGGCGCAAGGGCGTGGCCACCGTGCTGGAGCCCAGTGTCCAGCTGTCGGTCAGCGCCTTCACCAGCACCGGGCCTTCGGTGCCGACCTGGTACTGCGTGACGGCGTTGCCGGACAGGAACACCGCGTTGCCGCTGGTCGAGATGGCGGTGAACACCGGGTTGGCGTTGGCCGACATCAGGATGTCGCCCATGCGGCCGCCCCAGCCCGAGCGTGCGCCTTCGGGCGACAGCGATTGCCAGACCGATTGCTGGTCGTTGTGCGAGAACAGCTTGCTCGGCAGGCCGATGCCGGCGCTGTACTCGGCCTTGCTCACCGGCCGCTCCAATGTACCGATATTGGCGATGATCGCCGCGCGGCCGGCTTCGTAGAGGTCGCGCAAGGGCTGCAACTCCATCGGCATGCCGAAGCGCCGGCCCGTGCCCTGGGTGCTGCTGGTGATGGGCTGCAGCTGCGCGGCGTTCCAGGTGAGCTCGCGGCGCACCGCCGCGTACTGCGCGTATTCGGTGCTCTCGATCGGCACGACCCAGTTGTGGCCGTCGCTGCCGCCGGCGAAGAACAGGCAGACCAGCGCGCGATAGCCGTTGGAGACATCGGCCGCGTGGGCCGACTGCGCGGACAGCGCGGACAGGCCGGCCAGGCTCATGGCCAGCGGCGCGGCACGCAGGCCCGTGCTGGCGCCCAGCGCCGCGGCGGCGTGCAAAAAGTGTCGACGGGAGGTGTTCATCAGCGTTGCACCAAATATTCCGGGGAGGCCAGCGCCATGAACAGCGCAATGCGGGCACGGTAGCTCTGGCTGTTGGCATCGGTGCCGCCGACACCGCCGATCGCGTCGAGCAGGTCGAACTTCAGCTCCGCCGACATGGTGCCGGCGAAGAGCAGCAGGTTCAGGTGCTCGATCAACGCGTTGGCGTCGCCGGTGTTGATCAGCGCGATCGGCGTCGTCATCGGCGAGACCATGTCCTGCGTCGTGCCGGTCCAGCCGATGCCGCTGCCGGCCATCGACCTCGCCAGGTTGACCCAGGCCGCGGTGGTCGATTCATTGACGATCTGGAACTCCGGCGCGGTGCTGCCGCTGGTGGCCATCGCCGTGCCGGCCGGGATGTAGCCCGGGCGGAAGTAGCTGAACACCGAGACAGGCGCCAGCTGGCGCTGGCTCAAGGAGTCCAGGTCGCCGGTCATCATGTACTCGCCGCTGACCGAGGTGGCGCCGAAGGAGCGCAGCCAATGCGCCAGGCGCAGCACCGGTTCACGCAGCTTGCCGTTGGGACTTGTGGCGACAGGCACGGCGCGCGCCTCGCTGTCGAGCAGGATGGCACGCACCACCGCGCCCAAGTCGCCACGCACGCCGCGGCCGTTGTTGTTGAAGACAGCCGCCACGCGGCCGATATAGGCCGGGCTCGGGTTGCTGGTGACCAGGTGCTGGATCAGCTGGCGACCGATGAACGGGCCGACGTTCGGGTGGTTGAACAGCGTGTCCAGCGCCACGCGCAGGTCGGCGTCGGCACTGCCGCCGGCGGCGATCGTCACCGCCCACGCCTTGCCGGCAAACAGCTTCTTCTCGGCGGTGGAGTGCTGGCCGGGGTAAGCCTTCATCGGCTGCAGGTCGATGCGGCGGTCCTTGGCCGTGCTGTAGTCCGGGCTGCCCCAGCGGAAGTTGTCGTGGGTCAGCTCGTTGTCCGGGAAGCCCCAGGACCAGCCGGTGAAGACCTTGGCCAGTGCCATCACGTCGGCATTGCCATAGGTCTCGATGGGTTTGCCGTCGGCGCCCAGCTGCGGCGTGCCGTCGGTTTTCAGCTCATGCAGGCCGATCGTGAACAGCTGCATCAGCTCCCGCGCGAAGTTCTCGTCCGGCAGGCGGCCGGTGGCCGGGTCTTCCTTGGCATTGCGCATGTGCGACAGGTACATGCCCATCACCGGGCTCAAGGCGATGTCCTGCAGCAGGTTGCGGTAGTTGCCCAGCGCGTGCTTGTTCAGCGTGTCCAGGTAGTGGGCGAAGGGGCGCGTGTGGTAGTAGAGGTTGGAGTCGGCAGTGGAGACCACCAGGATCTCGTGCAGCGCAAAGGCCACGCGCTTGCGCAACTGGTCGGGGCTGGTGGCGGCGGTGGCCCAGAAGCGCTGCGCCGGCCAGTTGCTGGTGTACTTGCTGCCCTTGGGCCGGTAGGTGTCGCCGAGCGCGAACTTGCTCTCGACATAAGGCACGAAAGACGCGGCATAAGGCAGCGCGATCTGCTGATCGACCCAGGCCGCGTTGGTGGTGGCGGCCAGCGCATCGATCTCGGCGACGGTGGGGCCGAAGCTGGCTTGCTGCAGCAGGCGCGCGGCGTCCAGCTTGCGCGGCGTCAGCGTCACGGTGGAAGCGGCCGGCCAGCTCAGGCGCAGCGCGCCGCCCCAGTACATGTCGCCCTGGCCGGCGATGACATCGATGCCGTCGAAGGCCTTGCTGCCGGCGCCGCGGTCGTACTTCGTTCCGGGTGTGTTCGGCAGCAGTGTGGTACTGCCGTTCTTCAGGTAGGCCAGGTAGAGGTTGCGGTCGGCGCCGCCGCCGGCGCCGTCGTTGGTGAAGACCACGTCCACCTTGGCGCTGGGCTGCAGTGCGGCGACCGTGAAGTTGTAGTCGGTGAGCGTGGTGGCCTTGACCTCGACCGATTTGAGTAGCGCGCCATTGACGTACACCGCCATGATCGGGCCGGTGTTGTTGTAGAGGCTGCCGCGTGCACGCACGGTGAGCGTGCTGCTGGTCTGCGCCGCCGCCTGGGCGGTGCACAAGCTGATCGCCAGGGCCGCCAGGGCGGCGATCGAAGGGCGTGTTCGGGTCGTGAGGGCTTCAGCTGTCATGGCGTTCCGCAAGTGGCGCGCCGTGACTATCCCCTAAAGTGAGGGGGTCGTGAATGCAAGAACTGTTGCTGCGGGCATGCCGAGGTGACCAGCGGAATCACTGGGGCATTGCGTGAGCTTGTTCCTTGGTGGGGGACGGGACGATCACGTAGTCACGGGGCGGTGACAAGCGGGTCAGGGCGCGATCAGTGTGCCGCAGCCTGGGTCGCCGCCTGCCAGAAGGCCTCGGCCGCCGCTGGCGCCGCTTGCACACTGCGGAACAGCCGGATGTCCACCTGCATCTGCCAATCGGTACCGCCGGCTTCGACCAGCAGGCCGGCCGCGCGCTCCTGCTCGATCAGCCGCGCCGGCAGCCAGGCCACGCCGCGGCCGTCCAGCGCCATGGTCTTCAGCACCGAGGCCAGGTGCGCGGTGAACACCGGCTCGGCATGCAGCTTCTCGATGGCCGCGCCGCGCAAGGCCCGCACCACGCGGCCGATGCCCGATTCCGCGCTGTAGGCCAGAATCGGCACGCGGGTCTTGCTGCTGCTGGTCAAGGCATAACGCGGCCGGCCCTGCTTGTCCGGCACCGACACCGGCAGCAGCACCTCGCTGCCGACGCGGATCGACCGATAGCTCTCCGGCGCCAGCCGCCCGGGCACCTGCGCATGCCAGTGGCACAGCAGGAACTGCACGCGGCCTTGCAGCATCAGCGCTTCGCAGTGCTGCAGCACGTCGGACACCAGCTGGATCGGCCCGACCGTGGTGCGCGCCTCCAGGCTGCGCAGCCATTCGGGCAGGAAGGTGAAGGACAGCGCATGGGTCGACGCGAAGCGCAGCGTGGCCGAGCTGGCATCGGCCACCGCGCGGGCTTCATCGGGCACGCGCGCGACCCGGCCGAGGATCTCTTGCGCGACGCTTCGAAACCAGTCGCCGGTGTCTGTCAGCGTGGCCGGGTGGCTGCTGCGGTCGAACAGCACCACGCCCAGCCATTCTTCCAGCGCGCGGATGCGACGGCTGAAAGCCGGCTGCGTCATGTGGCGGTCTTCGGCCGCGCGCGAAAAGTTGCCGCTGGCGGCCAGTGCCAGGAAGTCTTCGAGCCAGGACAGGTTCATCGTCGGTGCTTTGAAAGCATGGAAGCAGAGAAAAGCAGCATTGGCCAATTGGCGCGGGGATGCCGATCATTGCCTCACCTGCGCAACGGCTGCGCCAGCCCGACTCGAAAGAGCAGCGGGGCTGGCGGCCGCAGCGGCATTGTTCACCAAGGAGACAGCTGTGCCCACGATCCAGAACTACCGCGGCATCATCCCCGCCATTGCCTGCCCGTTCACCCGCGACCACAAGATCGACGAAGTGGCGCTGCGGCGCCTGGCCTCGTGGCTGGCCAGGCAGCCGGGTGTCGTCGCGGTGATGACCAACGGCCACACCGGCGAGGTGTTTTCATTGACGCCGCGCGAACGAACCGAGGTCACGCGCATCGTCGCCGACGAGTTGAAGGGCCGGCTGCCGGTGATCTCGTCGATCGTCTGCGAAGGTTTGAGCGATGCCCAGGAACATGCGGCGATGGCCCGCGAGGCCGGCGCGCAGGCGCTGGACGTGATGCCGCCGCACCACTGGCTGCGCTTCGGTTTCCGCCCCGATCATGTGACCGACTACTTCGCCGCGGTGGCCACCGCCGGGCTGGACCTGGTGGCGCATGTCTACCCGTCGTGGACCCGGGCCTCGTATTCATCGGCGACGCTGGCCGAACTGGCCGCGCTGCCCTATGTGCAGGCCTTCAAGGTCGGCCAGCGCGACATGAACCGCTATGCCGCCGACATCAAGGCCATCCGCGCGTCGGATGCATCCAAGGCCATCCTGACCTGCCATGACGAGTACCTGCTGGCGACGATGGTGCAGGGCGTCGATGGTGCGCTGGTCGGCTTTGCGACCTTCATCCCCGGGCTGATCAACGACCTGTGGGAAGCCGTGAAGGCCGGCGACCTGAAGCGGGCGATGAAGGTCCAGGCCTTGATCGACCCGCTGAAGGACGCCGTGTACGGCGGCGGTGAACCGACCGGCGAAGCCCATGCGCGCATGAAGGCGGGCATGTACCTGGCCGGCGTGATCGACGACGCCACCGTGCGCCCGCCGACCGAAGCGCCGAACGAGAAGGAAATGCAGACGCTGCGGGCTGCAGTGGCCAACGCCGACCTGCTCAAGCGCTGAAGGAGGCCACGATGATTCGCCGTTCCTTTCTTCATACCGCCGTCTCCGCAATCGCCGGCGCCGCACTGCTGACGATGGGCGTCAGCGCGTTTGCGCAGACTTACCCGACGCAATCGGTGCGCGTCATCATCCCGTTCCCGCCCGGTGGCACGCTGGACACTGTCGGCCGCATGCTGGCGCAAAAGCTCGGTGAGCAGATGGGCCAGACCTTCGTCGTCGAGAACCGCGCGGGCGGCAACGGCACGATTGGCTCCGACGCGGTGGCCAAGGCGCCGGCCGATGGCTACACGCTGCTGTTCAATGCATCGACCTTCACGATCACGCCGATGACGATGAAGAAGTCGTCCTATGACGTCGTCAAGGACTTCCAGCCGGTGGCGCTGGTGGCCAAGGCGCCGCTGGCGGTGGCGATCAACAAGAACCTGCCGATCACCGACATCAAGAGTCTGATCGCGCACGCCAAGTCCCACCCCGGCAAGCTGAGCTTTGCGATCGGCTCCACCGGATCGGCCGGCCATCTGTCGACCGAAATGCTGCGCCGGGCCAGTGGCATCGAGTACCTGATCGTGCCGTACAAGGGCTCGGCGCCGGCGTATCAAGACCTGATCGGCGGCCAGATCGACGGCTTCATCGACCCCATCCTCGGCTCGGCCTCGTACAGCAAAAGCGGTCTGCTGCGGGTGGTGGCGGTAACGTCCAAAACACGCGTGCCGATGTCGCCCGATGTGCCGACCGTCGGCGAGACTGTGCCGGGCTACGAGTTCTACAGCTGGTACGGCCTGTGGGGCCCGGCCAAGCTGCCGCGCGAGATCACCGAGCGCCTGAACGCCGAGGTCAACAAGGCGCTGGTCGGCGACATGCGCGACAAGCTGGCGCAGCAAGGGCTGCTGCTGACGCCGGGTTCGGTGGAAGACTTCGCGCGTTTCCAGCGCGAGGACATGGCGCTGTCGCAGAAGATCGTCACGGAGGGGAATATCCGTGCTGAATAGGCGCACGGCAGTGGTCACCGGCAGCAGCGCCGGCATCGGCCGCGCCATTGCCGAACACCTGCTGGCCGATGGCTGGCAGGTGTGCGGCCTGGATGTGTCGGCGCCGACCTTTGAACACGCTGCGTTCCGTCCGCTGCAAGTGGATCTGAGCGATGGTGCCGCCACGGAAGCCGCCGCACGAACGCTGACCGAAGTCAGCGCTTTGGTGCATGCAGCCGGCGTGCTGCGTGTCGGCACGCTCGGTACGCTGGTGCATGACGATGCCGCGCTGATGTGGCGCTTGCATGTCGACGCCGCCACACGCCTGGCCGATGTGCTGCTGCCGGCGATGGCCGAGCGTGGCGACGGCAGGGTCGTGTTGATCGGCAGCCGTGTCGCGCAAGGCGTGGCCGGCCGCAGCCAGTACGCGGCGACCAAGGCCGCGCTGCTTGGCCTGGCGCGCAGCTGGGCGGCCGAGGTCGTGGTTTCGGGTGTCACCGTCAACGTCATCTCGCCGGCGGCGACGCAAACGGCGATGCTGGCCGACCCGGCGCGCCGGGCCCAGCCGCCCAAGATGCCGCCGCTGGGCCGCCTGATCCGCCCCGACGAGATCGCCTCGCTGGTGGCCTATCTGTTGAGCCCGGCCGCCGCCGCCATCACCGGCCAGGACATTGCCATCTGCGGCGGCGCTTCGCTGGCCCGCTGACCTCGTTTCGAAAGCGATTCATGAAGATTCTCGACATCCGCGAAATCACGCAGCCGATCAAATCCAACATCCGCAACGCGTACATCGATTTTTCGAAGATGACGCTGAGCCTGGTGGCCGTGGTCACCGATGTGGTCCGCGACGGCAAGCCGGTCATCGGCTACGGTTTCAACTCCAACGGCCGCTATGGCCAGGGCGCGTTGATGCGCGAGCGCTTCATTCCGCGCCTGCTCGAAGCCGACCCGGCCAGCCTGCGCGACGATCAGCGCGACAACCTCGATCCGCACAAGATCTGGGCCACGATGATGAGCAATGAAAAGCCGGGCGGCCATGGCGAGCGCTCGGTGGCGGTGGGCACCATCGACATGGCGGTGTGGGACGCCGTGGCCAAGATCGAAGCCAAACCGCTGTACCAGTTGCTGGCTGAGCGTTACGGCAATGGCCAGCCCAATCGCAAGGTCTTCGTTTACGCCGCCGGCGGTTACTACTGGCCGGGCCAGGGCCTGGAAGGGCTGGAACGCGAAATGCGCAGCTACCTGGACCGCGGCTATGCGGTCGTGAAGAAGAAGATCGGCGGCGCCTCGCTGGCCGAAGACTGTCAGCGCATCGAGGCCGTGCTGCGCCTGCTAGGGCCGGGACAGAAGCTGGCGGTGGATGCCAACGGCCGCTTCGACCTGAAGACTGCTGTCGCGTACGCCAAGGCGCTGTCAGCCTACGACCTGTTCTGGTTTGAGGAGGCCGGTGATCCGCTGGACTACGCGTTGCAGGCCGAACTGGCCCAGCACTACGCCGGACCGATGGCCACCGGCGAGAACCTGTTCTCGATGCAGGACGCGCGCAACCTGATCCGCTACGGCGGCATGCGGCCCGACCGCGACTGGCTGCAGTTCGATTGCGCGCTGAGCTATGGCCTGGTCGAGTACCTGCGCACGCTGGACATGCTGAAGGAAAACGGCTGGTCGGCCTCGCGCTGCGTGCCGCACGGCGGCCACCAGATGTCGCTGGCCATTGCCGCCGGCCTGGGGCTGGGCGGCAACGAGTCGTATCCGGACCTGTTCCAACCGTATGGTGGTTTTCCGGACGGCGTGAAGGTTGATAACAGTTATGTGACGCTGCCAGAGCTGCCCGGCATCGGCTTCGAGGGCAAGGCGGATCTCTATGCCGAGATGAAGGCCCTGGCGAGTTGAGGCCTTGAAGCGCGGTTCACCGGCTGCGCCCGTACCGATCGGCGCTGCTGGTTTTCGTCAACGCGCAGACCTGCGCTGAGCACGTGGTTTTGCGCGAACCGGCGCATCCAGCACGTTGCGCAGCGCCTGACCGCGCAGCGTGCGGTAGACGCCGAAGTCGCGACGGTCCAGCGTCAGGATGTCCAGCGAGCCCAAGGTCTCGGCCAGCCACAGCAGCGAAGCATCGGCCAGGTCCATCGGCAGGTCGGCGTATTTGTCCATGCGGTCTGCCAAGGCCGGCGCGCTGGTGGTGGAGATGTCCACCACCATGAGGCCGCCGGCGCCCACCCAACGCAGGAAGCCGGGCACCAGCCGCTCGGGCACCAGGTGGCAGACCTCGGTGAGCACCGGCCAGGTACTGATCAGTTCACCCTGAAATTCGGCGAGCAGATCACGCACCGGCGCGTGGTGCCGATCGGCCGCGTCCAGCCAGGCGACCAGCGGGCCGGTGTCGATGATCAGGCGAGCGGGAAGCGTCGCGGCCACTGGCGCGCCTATCAGCGTGCCGAGGCACGCTTGCGGGTGGGCGTGGTGGGGGGTGTGGTGGGCTTGGTTGCCCTGGGCGTTGCCGCAGGGGCGTCGTCAGCTGCCTGTTGATGCCGGTTGCGCAGACGCTGTTTCAGGTGTTGCGCATGGTTCTCGCCCAGATCGCCCTCGACGCTGCGAAACGCCCCGATCAGGCCATGCTCGGCTGCCAACGCGGCCGGTGATGGGCGCTGGGCGTTGGCCAGGTATTCGATGGCCGTCTTGAGTGCGGTGGTCTGTGTCAGACCATGGCGTTCGCAGTAGGCGGTGAGCACCGCATCGGTGTGGTCGTCGAGGCGAATCGAGATCGTGCGCATGATCGGCAGCCTTGTAATACGCTGAATAATACAGCGCGAGGGCCGACCGGGCAAACGGACAAACTCGGGCTGCCAGGCCGTGCCTACTCCGCCGCCTCCACCACCATCTGCAGCCGCTGCTGGCCCTGGAATTCGTCCAGGTTCAGCCGGTAGGCCAGGCGCACGCGCTGCGGCAGCGGCTCTGCATGGCCGAACCAGATGGCGTCGCGCAGCTGTCCTTGATGGCGCACGCGCAGCTTCATGTGCTTCTCGCCGACCAGGCGCTGCTGCAGGATCTCGACCTCGTCGCAGAACACCGGCGCTTCGAAGCCCTGGCCCCAGACCTGCGCATCGATGCGGGTGACGGTGTCGATGCAGAAGTACTCGATGGCCAGTGGGCCGTCGGTGGCCACGGTGCGGGTCAGCGCTTCGGGTTGCAGCCAGTCAGCCGCCACCTGCTGCAGCGCGCCGTCGAAGGTCGCGAAGTCGGCCTCGTCGACGGTGCAGCCGGCCGCCATCGCGTGGCCGCCGAATTTCTTCAGCACGCCCGGGTGGCGCTTGCTGACCAGGTCCAGTGCATCGCGCAGGTGGAAGCCGGGAATCGAGCGGCCCGAGCCCTTCAGCAGCCCGTCGCTGCCGCGCGCGAAGACGAAGGTCGGCCGGTGCAGCCGGTCCTTCATGCGGCCGGCGACGATGCCGACCACGCCTTCGTGGAAATCGGCGTCGTAGAGCACCAGCGCCGGCGGCGTGGCGCTGTCGGCATCCGGCATCAGCCGGTCCAGCAGCACGGCGGCCTGGTCGCGCATGCCGGCCTCGACTTCGCGGCGCTCGCGGTTGATCGCATCCAGCTGCGCGGCCAGTTCGGCGGCGCGCGTGGCATCGTCGGTCAGCAGGCATTCGATGCCCAGCGACATGTCCGACAAGCGCCCGGCGGCGTTGATGCGCGGCCCCAAGGCAAAGCCGAAGTCGAAGGCCGAGGCGCGCTGCGCCGAACGCCCGGCGGCCGCGAACAGCGCCGCCACGCCCGGCTGCATGCGGCCGGCGCGGATGCGCTTCAGGCCTTGCGCGACCAGCCGGCGGTTGTTCTCGTCGAGCTTGACCACATCGGCCACCGTGCCCAGCGCCACCAGGTCGAGCAGCGCATCGAGCTTGGGCTGGTTCGTGGCATCGAAGCGGCCGCGCTGGCGCAGCTCGGCCCGCAAGGCCAGCAGCACGTAGAACATCACGCCGACACCGGCCAGTGCCTTGCTGACGAAGCCGCAACCGGGCTGGCTGGGGTTGACGATGACGTTGGCGTCGGGCAGCCGCACACCGTGGGCGCCGGCGGCCGGCAGGTGGTGGTCGGTGATCAGCACCTGCAGGCCCAGCGCGCGGGCATGGGCCACGCCAGCGTCGCTGGCGATGCCGTTGTCCACCGTCACCAGCACATCGGGGCGCAGCGCCATCGCCAGGTCGACGATGGTCGGCGTCAGGCCGTAGCCATGCACCTGGCGGTCGGGCACCACGTGGGTCAGGGCGCTGTTGTCGGCGCCCAGCATCACCAGGCCGCGCAGCGCGACGGCGCAGGCGGTGGCGCCGTCGCAGTCGTAATCGGCGACGATGCAGATGCGCTGCCTGCCGTCGATCGCGTCGGCCAGCAGGCGGGCGGCTTCGGCGCTACCTTTCAAAGTGCTGGGTGGCAGCAGCCGGGCCAGGCCGTCGTCCAGATCGTCGCTATTGCGCACGCCGCGGGCGGCGAACAGCCGGGCCAGCAAGGGATGCACCCCCGCCTGTTCCAGCGCGAAGGCGGCGCGCGGCGGGACGTCGCGGACTTTGAGGGTGGGGATCACGGGGCTTCCGTCACAGGGCTTCCAACAGGGTACTGGCCGCCGGCTGGCGCCAGTGGCCGGACAGGCGTTGCCACAGGCCTTGCGGCTGCGTCTCGAAGGTCTGGGCATGGCGTTCACCGCACAGCACCAGGCGCACCGGGCCGGCTTCGCGCGCCAGCGCGGCGATCGGGCCGGCATCCAGCGCAGCCCAGGCCTCGCGCCAGCCGACCCAGTCTTCGTTCAGTGCCGGGCCACGCAGCCGGTCGTCGACCTGCGGCACGATGCCAGGCATCGGCTGCGCGCGGCCGGTGCCGCTGAGCCAGAACGAGTTCACCGTCGGCAGGCCGGCGGCTTCGCGCGCGTCGTTGATCGGGTGGGTGTACATCAGCATCTGCACCTCGTTCTGGATGCGGCGCAGCAGGCGCACGGCGCGCTGCTCGGTCAACCAGGGGTCGATGTTGCGGCCGATCACGCGGTCGATCGACGCGGTGGCCAGGCCGTCGAACGTGGCATGGGTGGCCAGCCACTGCAGGGGGCTGCGCCAATGCAGCGCGAAGCCTTCGCTGTCGAACAGCGGCCGCACGATGGCCAGCAGCTCACGCGACGCGGCTTCGTCGAGCTGCAGACTGGCCGGGTCGCTCATCGAGACCTGTTCGGTGCCCACATGCAGGTGCACCGGCGTCAGCAGGCCCCAGGCCTGGGCGCCGGTGTTGAGGCCGGCCTCGGTGGCCCGTTGCGCGGCGAAGGGCAGCATGCCGTCGGCAGCGGTCCAGCCCAGCGCCTGGGCCACGGCGCGCTCATGCGGCGGCGACAGGGCGAACTCGTCGCCCTCATCGCGCCGCGTCGGGGTCAAGCGCGCCAGCAGGCGTTCCAGCTGGGGCAAGGGCAGATCGTGCAGCGCGTGGCGCCCGGCATCGGACAGGGCGCCGGCGAACGGCAGGATCAGCGGGGTGGGAGACGAAGGCATGGCGCGCCGCATTATCTGGCCCGCCGGCCGGCAGCGTCGAACGCCGAGGCGGCTGCCCGCGCGGCGCCATCAACCTGCGGCGGGTCGCTTCATCTGGCAGCTGGTGGGCATGCTCGCGACATAGGGGTCCAGTTGCCGGACGGGCGCGAAGGTGTGGCCGGTGTTCTCCACGCTGTAGGCGTACTTCTTGTCGAGCTTTTGCCACCTGCTGACGAACAAGGCTTGCTGCAGCTGATGATCGGAGGCACGCATGCTCACGTCGCCGGCGAAACTTTTGACGCTCAGGCCTTCGAAGGCTTTTGCGACGTGGACCGGATCGGTGAAGTGGCCTGGCGAGGCTGCGCCAGCCGCCTTCTGCACCGATTTGGCCCGGGCGATCGCGGCGCCCAGCAGGTGGATGCCGTTGTAGATCGAGTAGGTGGTGTAGTCCTCGTTGAACTTCTTCTTGAAGTCCGCCGCGATCTGCCCCACTTCGCCGCTGAGATTGGCGTGGCCGTATGAAATCACGTACACCTCGCTGTCAGCGCTCAGCGACAGCGCCGTGGGCACACCCACACCGGTGGCGTAATAGGTGTACATCGGTACCTTGAGGCCTGCATCGCTCAGGGCGCGCACCAGCAGCGACAGATCCGCGCCCCAGTTGCCGGTGACGATGGTGTCGGCGCGCGACTGCCTGATCTTGGCCACGTAGGGCGCGAAGTCCTTGACCTGGCCGATCGGGTGCAGGTCTTCCCCGACGATCCTGACATCGGGCCGCTTTCTCGCAATGCCCTCCTTGAAATGCTTGGCGACCTGATGGCCATGCGCGTAGTTCTGGTTGATCAGGTAGACATTCTTGACCTTCGGTTGATCGGTCATGAATGCCGCCAGCGCCTCCATCTTCATGCTGGTGTCCGCATCCAGCCGGAAGTGCCAGTAGCTGCACATCTCGTTGGTCAATGCCGGGTCCACTGCGGAATGGTTGAGATAGAGCACTTCCTTGCCCGGATTGCGCTCATTGTGTTTGGCCACGGCGTCGGCAATGGCCAGTGCCGCACCGGAGCCGAGCCCCTGGGTCACGTAGCGGAAGCCCTGGTCGATGGCGGCCCGCAAGGTGTTCAGGCTCTCTTGCGGCGAGCCCTTGTTGTCGAACCCGACAATCTCGAACTTCACGCCGGCGGCGTTGCCTGTGCCCGACAGGCGCTCGGCCGTGAACTGCCACTCCTTGAGCTGGTTCAGGCCGACGTTGGCGAAGGGACCCGACAAGGGGTCTATCAGCGCGATGCGAACCACCGGCCCCTGCTGGGCGGCGACGATGAAGGGCACTGCCATGAGAGCGACCATGGTCATCCGTTTCGCGAACAGTTTCATCAGGGTTCCTTGCTTGTTCAACAACGCGTAAGGGCTGTCCCGAGGTCGGAACAAGGAGAGAAGACGATCACGTGGATCGATCGAACGGCGTGTGCGCAGGCGCCCAGCCCAGGGCGCGGAGCTTTGTATTGCTCGTCCGGAACGACCTGATCCACTGGGTGTCGCCGCTCGCCGGCAGGTCTACGGCTGCCTGGGCCGCAGCACGCGCGTAAAGTTCGCGCAGCCGCAAGGGCGTGTCGTCGCAAACGATGTACGCCTCATGCGGGCGGCCGTGCTCGAGGATGTGAATCAAGGCGCTCGCGTAGTCCTCCACATGCGCGGGTGTCAGCCAAGCATTGCCGTCGCCCGGCATGCGAAAAGCGGGATTCCGCACTTCTTCCAGCCAGCGCTCCTCGCGTCCGGTGCCGGGCCCATAGAAGAATCCACCGCGCACGGAACGCACGTCCAGGGGTGAAGCACACAGCAGCGCCTCCATGTCGAAGGCGGAGGCCAGGACGGCATAACCCTCGATGGGATCGTCCTCGGTCTGCGGCCGGTCATCCGCCGCGCAATGGAGCATCGCAACACTCTGCTGAAGCACGGTTCTGACGCCGGCAGCCTCGCACGCGGCCAGCACATGGGCGGTTCCCTCGCGCCGGATGCGATCGTTGAGCGCCCAGTCGCCGCGCCCACCCGGCGTGGGAATCGACGTGGCGAGATTGACCAGCGCGTCGCAGCCCTCGACCAAGGTTCCGAGCGTGCCTGGCTCCAGCACGTCGACCCGCTGCAGCGCCAGCGAATGGCCGGCAGTCTGCGCTTTCGCGACGAAGGCGCGGCCTGCCACGCCGGTCGCGCCGATCACTGCGATCTTCATGCCGGATGCTCCATCGACGATGTCGCGATCACGGCTTGGCTGCGATCTGGTCGAGCAGCGTCTTGCGGTCGTAGTAGAAGCGCTCGCCCGACATCAGCCCGTCGCGAAAACTGACGACGATCACCAGTGGCAGATCGATGGGTCGTCCAGAAGCCGGGATGCCCCGGTAGCTGCCTTGGTGGGTGCCGACAAAGTGCGTCTCGACGATCAGGCAGTCGCCAGACGGCACATGCAATCGGCTGCCGGACGGCACGTTCGCGAAGGCCGTCCACCATTCATGGTAGTAGGCGCGCACGGCCTCCCGCCCGCGGTGCGTCTCGCCCGATGGCATGTCCTCGAAGAGGCAGTCTTCGGTGAGCGTCGCGAGCGTGCCCGCCATGTCGAACGTGGTTTCCGCCGAGACGTGCCGACGCAGGATGGCCTCGTTGAGGGGATCGAGCTGCATGTGAATGAGTCCGGGTTGCCAAGGGATGCGAGACAATATCAGCCTGCTGATAACAAATCAACAGGCTGATAAGACAATGCGGCGTGATACGCTGTGCCAATGGCAAAACCCGCCTCGCCCCGACAGCCGCCCGCCATTGGCGAAGGCAAGCGCGGCGACACGGGGCACATCGCCTATCTGCTGCGCCAGGCGCAGGCCGCGGTGCGCCTGGCGCTCGACACGCAACTCGCCGCGAGCGGGATGACGACGCCGCAGTTCCTGGTGCTCAACCTGCTCGACGCCTATCCCGGTGCTTCAGGCGCCGACTTGGCGCGCATCGCACAGCTCACGCCGCAAACCATCAACCTGATCGTGCGAAAGCTCGAGGAAGAGGGCTTGATCGAGCGAAACAACCACGAAACCCACGGGCGCGTGCTTCGCATGGACATCACGAAAGCCGGCAAGCTGCGGCTGCGCCAGTGCAAGCGACTCGCGGACGACATCGAGCACCAGCTCCTCGCTCTTGCGGATGCCCAGACGCAGGCGGTCGTGCGGCGCTGGCTGGTCGATGTGGCGATGAAACTGAGCGCCGGCCAGCCCTGAAGCGCCCCAGGACCGCGTGGTCGCCGGTCGCTGACACCGTCGCCGTCAAGCCGGCGTGGGTCTGCTAGCCTTGACCCATCATGAACATCGCAACGCGTTTCGGCCGGCTCTCGCCCAGCGAGGAACAGCAGGCCGTGTTGCGCTCTGCGGCGCAGTACAAGGTGATCGAGGCCGCGGCCGGCGCCGCCAAGACCACCACGCTGGCACTGTGCATCGCACAGGCGGTGGCGCAGCGTGTACCCGCCGCGCGCATCCTGGCGCTCACCCACACCCCCGCAGCGGTGCAGGCCATGGCCGCGGCGCTGGACACCGTGGGCATCACCGGCGCGCTGCGCCAGGTGCTGCGCAAGCAGGCCGTCGTCGACTTCGACAACTTCAGCCGGGCCGTGCTGGACCGCTGCCTGGGTCCGGTGCCGCAGCGCTGCAGCGACCGTGAGCAGCTGCGCCCGTTCCTGCAGCAGGCCGCCGATGCGGTGCGCGACGACGAGGACGAAGCTTTTCCGCAGGACATCGATGCCGCGGCCTTCGGCGACCACGAAGGCCTGCTGAATGCCTTCGCCCGCCTGAAGGGCCGCATGGCCTGGTGGCGCGAGCGGCTGGACCGCCGCCTGAGCCCCGAGCTGGCCGCCGAACTCGGCGAGAGCTACACCGCTTTGCGCGTGTTCCAGCATTACGAACAGCTGCTGCGCTGGTCGCCGCGGGAAGAGGCCTTCATGTTCCGTGGCCCGGGCGACGCGGTCTATGACCTGGCCAGCCTGTTGCACAACGGTGAGCTGGAGCCGCGCGTGCTGGGCCACTTCGACCTCGTGCTGGTCGACGAGATGCACGACACGAACTGGGCCATGTTCACCGTGCTGCAACACCTGCTGGTGCATGCCAATCCGGCGGCGCGCTTCGTCGGCGTGGGCGATGCGGACCAGGTGATCCACACGGCGGCCTGCGCCGACGCGGGCTTCATGCGCGAGCACTTCGATGGCTGGATCGCCGTGCGCGGACCGACCGCCTTGCGGCTGAGCCGCTCCTACCGCTACGGGCCGGCGCTGGCCCGCGCGGCGCAGGCGGTGGCGGGCAAGCCGTGTGCATCGGCGCTGGGCCGTGACACGGCCATCGAGCTGCTGTCCTTGCCGCTGGCCTCGGCCGACATGGAACTGGCCCTGCAGCTGGAGCGGCTGATCAAGCACGACGGTGTCAACCCCGGCGACCTGGCCGTGCTGCTGCGGCAGCCGCACCAGTCGGTGGGGTTGGAACATGCGCTGCTGCGTCGCGGCGTGCCCTACCGCTCGGTCGGCATGATGCGCTGCCTGGCGCGGCCGGCGGTGCTTTTCGTCTGGGGCCTGGTGGCGCTGGCGAGCGATGCGCTGGCCGGTGTCGACGCGCCCGCCACGCGCCACGCGATGCTGGCCGCAATGGCCCGCTTCCTCGGCGTCGAGCCCGACCTGGCGGCGCTGAAGACCGCCGCCGCGGGCAACGACTACGACCTGCGGCACTACGCCCGCAACCAGCTCGTCGGCGCCGCCGATGGGGAGTTCGCGCGGCGTGCCGAGGCCTTCATGGTCCGCTGCCTGCAGCCGCTGACGGTCGACACCGCGCCTGAGCTGATGCAGCTGCTGGGCGCCGAGGGGCTGGCCCGGCGCTGCTTCGTGCGGCGGGCCGATGCGCAGGACGCGATGCTGGACATGCAGGCCACGCTGGACTTGCTGTGCGCCGAGCGCGACGGCGTGCCGGCCTTTCTGCGCACGCTGAATGCCCATGACCAGCTGGCGCAGCAGCACCGGGCAGATGTGCGCTGCGTGCGCCTGGACACCATCGAAGCGGTCAAGGGCCTGGAGTTCGAGCAGGTCTGGATGCCGGGGCTGGACGCCGCCAGCTTCGAGATCGCTGCCGACGATGCGCTGGAAAGCAACCTGTTCTACGTCGGCATCACCCGTGCGCGGCAGCGCCTGGTGCTGATCCACGATGCGACGCAGCCGGCCGGCAAGCCGCTGCAGCGGCTGGCCCAGGGGCAAGCGGGCGGGCCTGCTAGCATCGCCTCCCCATGAATTGGCCCTACGAATGGCAGATCGGCTGGCGCTACACCCGCGCCGGTCGCGCCGGGCGGCGCAACGGTTTCATCTCCTTCATCTCGGCGATCTCGATGGTGGGCATCGCGCTGGGCGTGGCGGCGCTGATCATCGTGCTCAGCGTGATGAACGGCTTCCAGAAGGAGGTGCGCGACCGCATGCTGGCGGTGATCTCGCACATCGAGGTCTTCGAACGCGACGGCGTCGCCTTGCCCGATTGGCGGGCGACAGCAGCCAAGGCGCGCGAGAACACCGCGGTGGTCGGTGCCGCTCCGTTCATCGCCGCGCAATCGCTGATCGCGCGTGGCGACGAGATGCGCGGCACCATCGTGCGCGGCATCTCGCCGCCGGAAGAAGCCACCGTCACCGAGATCGGCGCCAGGCTGCGCGACAGCACGCTGGCCCAGCTGCAGCCGGGCGCCTGGAAGATCGTGCTCGGCATCGAGCTGGCGCGGCAGCTGCGCGTGAAGGAGGGCGATTCGATCACCATCGTCGCGCCCGGCGGCCAGGTCACGCCGGCCGGCGTGGTGCCGCGGCTGAAGGCCTTCACGGTGGCCGGCACCTTCGAGGCCGGCCACTACGAATACGACAGCGGCCTGGCGCTGATCCATGTCGACGATGCGGCCAAGCTCTACCGGCTGGAAGGGCCGAGCGGCGTGCAGTTGAAATTGAAGGATCCGCAGACCGCGCGTGAAGTGGCTTTCCAGCTGGCCACCCGCATCGGCCCCGGCTTGGTGGTGCGCGACTGGACCCGCACCAACCGCAACTGGTTCGACGCGGTGCAGATCGAGAAACGCATGATGTTCATCATCCTGACGCTGATCGTCGCGGTGGCCGCTTTCAACCTCGTCTCGACGCTGGTGATGACGGTGACCGACAAGCGCGCCGACATCGCCATCCTGCGCACGCTGGGCGCCAGCCCGCGTTCGGTGATGGGCATCTTCGTCGTGCAGGGCGCCACCAGCGGCATCATCGGCACGGCGCTGGGCGTCACGCTGGGGCTGCTGGTGGCGGTGAACATCGATGTCATCGTGCCGGCCATCGAGCGGCTGCTGAACGTGAGTTTCCTGCCCGGCAGCATCTACCTGATCAGCCGCATGCCAAGCGATCCGCAGATGGCCGACATCCTGCCGATCGGCGTGATCTCGCTGCTACTGGCTTTCGTCGCGACGCTGTACCCGAGCTGGCGCGCCAGCCGCGTCAACCCGGCCGAGGCGCTGCGCTATGAATGAACCGCGTGAGCCGGTGATCCACTGCCAGGCGCTGAACAAGCGCTTCACCGAAGGCGGGCTCGATGTGCAGGTGCTGCAAGGCATTGATCTCGCGGTGCAGGCCGGCGAGACGCTGGCCATCGTCGGCGCCTCGGGCTCGGGCAAGAGCACGCTGCTGCACCTGCTGGGTGGCCTGGACGCACCCACCGCCGGCCGCGTCGACCTGATGGGCCGCGAGCTGACGGCGATGGACGCCGCCGCCAAGGGCCAGTGGCGCAACCTGCACCTGGGTTTCGTCTACCAGTTCCATCACCTGCTGCCGGAGTTCACCGCGCTGGACAACGTGGCGATGCCGCTGCGCATCCGCCGCCGCAGCGTGCACGATGCGCAGACCGCGGCGCGTGCGATTCTGGAACGCGTGGGCCTGGGCCCGCGTGTGGCGCACCGGCCTTCCGAGCTGTCCGGCGGCGAACGCCAGCGCGTGGCGATTGCCCGCGCGCTGGTCACGCAGCCAGCCTGCGTGCTGGCCGACGAGCCCACCGGCAACCTCGATCGCGGCAGCGCCGATGCGGTGTTCGAACTGATGCTGGCGATGGCGCGAGAACGGGGCACGGCCTTCGTGCTGGTGACGCACGACCCGGGGCTGGCGGCGCGCTGCGGCCGGGCGCTGCGGCTGGAGCAGGGCCACCTGAGCGGCTGAAGGCCGGAGCTGCGGCGCTCGGAATTCCGGCTTTCCCGCCGCGCCGTGGCGGCGTAGCATGCAGTACGCGTTGGGGTGGATGATGATGTACTGCCCGCTTGCCGATGGGGTGACGTGATGCGCCAGGTCTGGCGATGGTTCGTCACGATCGGCGGCTTGGCCTTGCTGGCCCTGGCCGCGTGGGCGTCGGCCCCGGCGGCAGCCTCGGCATCTGCGGCAGCATCGGCAGATGCAGCGGGGGCCTCGCCTGCCGCGGGCAGCCCCGCCGTGCGGGTGCTGATGCTGGCCAGCTTCGACAAGGACCTGCCCTCGCAGCGCCACCTCGAAGAAGGCCTGGCGACGGTGCTGGCACCGCAGGCGGGCCGGCATGCGCTGTTTGTCGAGTACCTCGATGCGGCACGCACCGATCCGGCCGCGCAGCAGTACACCATGGCGCCCTACCTGAGCGCGAAGTACGGATCCCTGGGCATCGGCGTGGTGGTGGCCACCAGCACGCAGGCAGCCGACTTTCTGGCAAGCCAGCGTGGCCTGTTGCCGCAGGCGCGGCGCATCTACGTCGATGTACCGGCCGTTGCGGCCGATCGCATCCGTGCGCAGGAGCCGGCGGCGATGGTGATCGCCGTGCAGTCCAACTACCCGGCCTCGATCCGCGAGGCGATGCGCCTGCTGTCGCCGCGCCGGCTGGTGGTGGTCGGCGAGGCGCGTGATGCTGCCGCCCGCGAGCGGCTGGCGCAGTTCCGCCAGGCTGCGGCGCAGGTGCTGCCGCCCGAGTTGGCGCTGGACTACTGGATCGACCTGCCGCTGGCCGAACTGCTGCAGCGCAGCGCCCAACTCGGCGAGGGCAGTGCGCTGTACTACCTGCTGTGCTTCCAGGACGGCAAGGGCGCGCTGCTGACACCCTACGAAGTGGCCCGCCGCATCACCGAACGGGCCAGCGTGCCCATGGTTTCGCAATGGGAGACGCTGGTCGGCAGCGGCGTGGTCGGCGGCTACGTGGTCAGCCAGCGCCTGCTGGGCGAGCACATCGGCCGGGCGCTGCTGGCCGGGCCGGCCGTGGCCGGCCAGGTGATGCCGGCGGCCGAGGGCATGCGCCATGTCTACGATTGGCGCCAGCTGAGGCGCTGGGGGCTGGACGTGCAGGCCCTGCCGGCCGGCAGCGTGCTGATGTTCCGCGAGCCCTCGGTGTTCGAGCTTTACCGCGGCACCATCTTCAGCGTGGTCGCCGTCATCGCCGGGCTGCTGGTGATGCTGGGGCTGCTGCTGGCCTCCAACCGGGCGCGCCAGCGGGCGCTGGCCGAGCTGGCTGCCGAACGCAGCTCGCTGGCCCGGCGCGTGGCCCAGCGCACCGCCGAGCTCGACGACCGGCTCGCCGAGCTGGCCCGCCGCAACGACGACCTGACCCGCGCGAAGACCCAGCTCGCGCTGCTGGCCAACACCGACGGGCTGACCGGCCTGGCCAACCGCCGCCATTTCGACGAAGTGCTGGATCTGGAGCTGCGGCGCCTGCAGCGCAGCGCCGGCAGCCTGTCGCTGCTGATGCTGGACGTGGACTGCTTCAAGGCCTACAACGACCACTACGGCCACCTCGAGGGCGACCGCTGCCTGAAGGCCATTGCCGGCCTGCTGGCTGCGGCCTGCCGGCGCCCGGCCGATATGGCCGCTCGTTTTGGCGGAGAGGAATTCATCCTGCTGCTGCCGGAAACGCAGCTGCCCGGCGCCCAGGCGCTGGCCCAGCATCTGATGCACGAGCTGGCCCTGCTGGATCTGCCGCATGCGGCCTCCACCGTGGCCGAGCAGGTGACGCTGAGCATCGGCGTGCTCAGCCTGCCCTGCGAGCCGGCCACAACAGCAGCCCGGCTACTGCAGATGGTCGATGCACAGCTTTACCGCGCGAAGAGCGAGGGTCGCAACCGCATGGCCTGCCCGCCGGTCGGCGTGCCGGCTTGAGCGCGCCTCTGGCAAGCCGCGGCTGCGCCGCGCGTCGGCGGCAGTTCGGGATCAGGCCGGTGCTCGGGCGGCCGGCGCAGAGGTCAGCGACTGACCGGGGCTCACATCACGCGGCCGAACCACCAGACGCTGAGGCCCGCCGCCAGCACCGCCAGCAAGGCGCCGGCCGCGGCGAACAGCGCCGTGACCTCGGTTTCCTTGGTCTCGACGACCAGCCGGCTCGACAGGCCCTGGTAGACCTGCTTCAGGTCTTCCGCGGTGCCGGCGTAGAAGTAGTTGGCGCGGGTGAACGCGGCGATGGCCTTCAGCGTGTCTTCGTCCAGCCGCACGCGCATGCTCCAGCCTTCGAAGCCGATGATCTCGCCGTTCTTGGTGCCCACGCCCACGGTGTAGATGCGCACGCCGCGCTCGGCGGCCATCTTGGCGGCCTCCATCGGGTCGGGGCCGGTGGTGCGCTGGCCGTCGGTGAGCAGGATCACGGCCGCCGAGTTGTACGAGCCGGGCTCGACCGGCTTGAATTCCTTGGCCAGCTTCTTGTCGCCGGGCGAGGGCGGCATGTTGCGCGCGCCGGTGATCTGCGACAGGTCGATGCCGTCTTCCGGGAACAGCGTGGCCAGCGACAGCACGATGCCCGAGCCGATGGCCGTGCCGCGCTGCAGCTGGAAGCGGTCGATCGCGGCGACCACGTCCTCGCGGCTGAAGGTGGGCGCCTGCACCACCGCGGCGGTGCCGGCGAAGGACACCACGCCGATGCGCACGCTGCGCGGCAGGCCGGCGACGAAGGCCTTGGCCGCTTCCTGCGAGGCCACCAGCCGGTTGGGCTGCACATCGGCCGCGCGCATGCTGCCCGAGACATCCATCGCCAGGATGATGGTCTCCTGCTGCGACGGCAGCTTCAGCACCGCCATCGGCCGCGCACTGGCCAGCAGCAGCACCGCCACGGCCATCAGCAGCAGCAGCGGCGGCACATGGCGTCGCCAGCCCGGGCCCTTGCCCATGGCCTGCTTGACCAGCGCGACGCTGGCAAAGCGCACGGTGTTCTTCTTGCGCCGGTGCAACAGCCAGAAGTACAGCGCCACCAGCGCCGGCACCAGCAACAGCAGCCACAGCAACTCCAACCACTGGAAACTCATCGCGCGCCTCGACCGTTCGTGTCTTCCCAAGCGCTTGAAAGCCGCTCGGGGGGTGTTCTCAATGCCGCCGGCATGCGTGTGCCCACCGGCACCCGCAGGCGCTGGCGGCGCAGCGCGACGAAGCGCAGCAGCGCTGCCAGCAGATCGTCGTTGGTGGCCAGCTCCAGCGTGTCCACGCCGGCTCGCGCGAGGTTCGTGCGCAGCGTGGCTTCATGCTCGGCGGCCAGCGCCTCGAAGCGCTCGCGGAAGCCGGGCTCGTGCGTGTCGACAAACACCTGCTCACCGCTTTCGGCGTCTTCGATCGACACCAGCCCGACATCGGGCAGCGTCATTTCCAGCGGGTCGTACAGCCGCACCGCCAGCACCTCGTGGCGGCGCGCCAGCCGGCCGAGCGAATCGGCCCAGCCGGGCGTGCTGATGAAGTCCGACACCACGAACACCAGCGAGCGCCGCTTGATGATGGTTTCGGCCGAGCGCAGCAGGTCGGCCAGTACGGTTTCGCGGCCGGCCTGCTTCACCCCGGGCTGGCGCATGCGGGCCAGCAGGCCCAGCACATGCGGCCGGCCGACACCCGGAGGCAGCACCGCGATCGGCCGCTCCGGCCCCTGGCGGCCATAGAGCAGTGCGCCGACCCGGTTGCCGTGCCGCGTCAGCAGCCGCGCCAGCACCGTGACGAAGCCTTCGGACACCGCGAGCTTGGTGCGATCGTCCGAGCCGAAATCGACGCTGCCGGTCAGGTCCAGCAGGAACCAGGCGGTGAGTTCGCGGTCTTCGGTGAACTGGCGCACATGCGGGATTTGCAGCCGCGCGGTGACGTTCCAGTCGATGTGGCGCACATCGTCGGCATGCTGGTATTCGCGCAGGTCGGCCAGGTCCAGCCCGGTGCCGCGCCACAGCGTGCGGTAGTCGCCCTGCAGCAGGCCATCCAGCCGCCGCAGCACCGTCCATTCCAGGCGGCGCAGCAGTTGCTCGGGCGTGGCTTGGTCGCTCATTGCGGGTGCTGCATCGGTTTCGGTGGTAGCGCGATGCGGGCCATTACGCGTTCGATCAACGCATCGGGCGTCAGGCCCTCGGCCAGCGCTTCGTAGGACAGCACCAGCCGGTGGCGCAGCGTGTCGGCGGCCAGCGCGGTCAGGTCTTCGGGTAGCACGTAGCCGCGGCCGCGCAGGTAGGCCAGCGCGCGGCTGGCTTCGATCAGCGAGATGCTGGCCCGCGGGCTGGCGCCGAAGCTGAGGTACTTGCTCAGCTCGGGCATGCCGTGCTGCTCGGGCCGGCGCGTGGCACCGACCAGTTTCACGGCATAAGTGATCAGGCTGGGGTCGACATAGACCTTGCGGCATTCCTGCTGCAACTCGGCCAGCTGGCTGGTGGTCGCCACCGCTTCCACGGTGACCGGCGGGCCGATCACGCGTTCGACGATGACGAACTCCTCGTCGTCGTTCGGGTAGTCGACCAGCACCTTCATCATGAAGCGGTCGACCTGCGCCTCGGGCAGCGGGTAGGTGCCTTCGGTCTCGATCGGGTTCTGCGTGGCCATCACGACGAAGGGCGAGGGCACGCGGTGCGACTCGCCGGCAATCGTCACCTGGCGTTCCTGCATCACCTCCAGCAGCGCACTCTGTACCTTGGCTGGTGCACGGTTGATTTCGTCGGCCAGCAACAGGTTCGCGAACACCGGGCCCAGCGTGGTGCCGAACTCGCCGGTCTTCTGGTTGTAGATGCGTGTGCCCACCAGGTCGGCCGGCACCAGGTCGGGCGTGAACTGGATGCGCTTGTAGCTGCCGCGCAGCGTCGCGGCCAGCGTGCGCACGGTGAGTGTCTTGGCCAAGCCCGGCACGCCTTCCACCAGCAAATGGCCCTGCGCCAGCAGCGCGACCATCACGCGTTCGAGGAAGCGGTCCTGCCCGACGACGACACGCTTGACCTCGTAGAGGATGCGCTCCATCAGGGTCGCGGCTTCGGGGGCGGAGGAAGTGGGTGAAGTCATGCGATGGGCATTGAAGGAGTGAAGGGGGCTCAGAACGGCGGCATGCCGACCGCGGCGGCAGCGTTTTCGATCGGCACCGCAAATCCGATGCCAATGAAGGTGCGCTGCTGGTTCGGGTTCATGATCGCGGTGACGATGCCGACCACGTGGCCGTCCAGCGTGACCAGCGGGCCGCCGGAATTGCCGGGGTTGGCGGCGGCGTCGAACTGGATCAGGTTGGACAGGCTGCGCTGGCCCTCGGGCGAGCGGAATTCGCGCTTCAGGCCCGACACCACGCCCTGCGAGGCCGAGGGCCCGATGCCGAACGGGAAGCCGACGGCCACCACTTCGTCGCCGGGCGACAGGCCAGCGGTGGAGCGCAGCGTGGCGGCATGCAGGTCGTCGGGAATGGTCTTGGCGCGCAGCACCGCGAGGTCGTTCTCCGGCTGCAGGCTGACGATCACCGCCTCCGATTCACTGCCGTCGAAAAAGCTCACCGTGATGCGGTTGGCGTGCGCCACCACGTGCAGGTTGGTCAGGATCAGCCCGTTGTCGACGATGACCACGCCGGTGCCGACGCTGCGGCCTTCTTCGTCCTGCGCCTTGTCGGCCGGCGTGTTGCCCGGCTTGGCGCCGGTCTTGGCCGCCGAGGCCGGCAGCTTGGCGGACTTGGCGGCCGTGGCCGGCGCTGCCGCCACGGTGTGCTCGCCGATCACGCGCACCACCGACGGGATCACCGCCGCATAGGCCGCGGCGGCGGCGGACGCCAGTGGCTCCTTGGCAATCGATTCACGCATCGCCGCATCGATCTGCTCGACGCTGAGCGGCGGCTTGACCTTCAGCGTCCAGGCCGGCCAGCCGGCGATCAGGGCCAGCAGCAAGGCGCCGATCAACCAGAGCTTGCGTTCATGGCGCTGGCGCCACGGGCGGCGCGGCGGTGGCGGCCGGGCAGAGCCGGAGGATGCCGTCTCGGCATGCTGCGCGGCCGGGGCCGCCGTGGCCGGCGCCGACGACCCGGTGGTCGCCAGCGAGGCTGGCTCCGGGCGCTGCGGCGTGCGACTGTACAAGGGCGTTCGGGCCATGCTTGCCAGCTCCCGCAGCCTGAAGCAGGCTGCATCGCGCCACACTACCACGACCGCCAAACCTTGTGCTGCACTCGGACAGCTTTGCCGCGCCAGCAGTCACGCAGGCATCATCGCCGGATGAGCAGCGGCTGGATCGACACCCATTGCCACCTCGACGCGCCGGAGTTCGAGGCTGACCGCGACGCGGTGGTGGCCCGTGCCCGCGCGGCCGGCGTCACGATGCAGGTGCTGCCGGCGGTGATGGCGGCGAACTTCGACACGGTGCGGCAGCTGGCCCACCAGCACGGGCTGGCATATGCCCTGGGCATCCATCCCTTGTGCACGGGCCAGGCGCTGGACGAGGACCTGGACCGGCTGGCGCAAGCGCTGCAGCAGCACCGGGACGACCCGCGGCTGGTGGCCGTCGGCGAGATCGGCCTGGACCACTTCGTGCCCGGGCTGGACCCGGTGCGCCAGGAACGTTTCTACCTGGCGCAGCTGAAGCTGGCGCGCGACGCCGGGCTGCCGGTGATCCTGCATGTGCGGCGCTCGGCCGATGGCTTGTTGAAAGGCCTGCGCCGCATCGAGGGCAGCGGTGGCATCGTGCATGCCTTCAACGCCAGTGCGGTGCAGGCGCAGCAGTTCGTCGACCGGGGCTTCCGGCTCGGCTTCGGGGGCGCGATGACCTTCGAGCGCGCGCTGCAGATCCGCCGGTTGGCAACCAGCCTGCCCGAGACCGCGCTGGTGCTGGAGACCGATGCGCCGGACATTCCACCGCACTGGCTGTACCGCAGCGCTGAACAGCGCGCGGCCGGCGAGACATCGCGCAACGAGCCGGCCGAGTTGCCGCGCATCGCGCAGACGCTGGCCACGCTGCGCGGCTGGACCCTCGAGCAGACCGCCGCGCTCACCCGCGCGAATGCCGCTGCGGCCTTGCCGCGACTGGCCGCCTTGCTGCCGGCGAGCGGCGCCTAACCGTCCTCGCGCAGCCGGCGGTAGAGCAAGCCGCGCGACACGCCCAGGCGGCGCGCAGTTTGCGAGACGTTGCCGTGGCACTCGGCCAGCGTCAGGTCGATCAGTTGCCGGTTCAGCTGCGCCAGCGTGGCTGCCGAGGGCAGCGGCTTCGCGGTGTCGGTGGCGATGGGCGCGGCCGCCGGGCTGGGCGCCAGCGGCGTGCGCGCGTCGTCTTCGGCTTCGCCCTGGCCGTCGCCCAGGTCGCGGTACTCGGCCTGCATCCACACCGTCAGCCCATTGGGCAGCAGCAGCGGCTGCGGCGTGTGCAAGGCGCTGCGGGCCAGCACCTGTTCGACGCTGCAGCCGAGCAGTTCGTCGGCCTTGAACTGGCGCGCATCGCTGGCGTTCACGCCCACCAGCGCCGCGGCCAGGCCATTGAGCCAGCTGATGCGCCCGCCTTCGTCCACCGCAGCCAGCCCGGCGCCCGGCGTCTGCAGTGCGGCGGCCGAGCTGTGCAGGCGCAGCAGCACCTGCTGGCGGGTCTGCGCGATGCGCAGGTTGTTCTCGATCGTGCCGGCGTAGGCCTGCACCAGCCATAACGCATCGAAGCCGAAGGGCTGCGATTCGATCGACAGGTCGAGCACCGCCACCACCACGCCATGGCGGTTGCGGATCGGTGCGGCGACGCAGCGCATGTCACGCAGCGCATCGTAGAAATGTTCGCTGACGCCCACTGCGCAGTTGGCGCCGGTGCGGGCGGCCACGGTCGGCGCGGTGGTGCCCACCAGCAGCTCGCCCAGGTGCACGCCGGTGCGGCAGGAGGCCTTGACCAGCGGGCTGTCGTCCGGGCCGGCCGGCGTCACGCGCAGCAGCACGCCGTCGCGGTCGGCGAGCAACACCTTGCAACGGCTGCGCGCAACCATGGCCTGCAATTCATCGAAGGGCCGCCGCGCCGCCTTCAGCAGCACATGGTCGCGCCCGGCCAGGTAGCTCACCTTGCTGCGGCTGACCGGTTCGAACGCCGGGCGCTGCTCGGGCCGCAGACCCGATTGCAGGCAGCGCTGCCAGGAGTGCCACACCGCGTCGGGCACCTGCCCCGCCGGTGGCACGCCTTCGCCGAAGAAGCGCTGCCGGGCCCGTGCGCTGCGCTGCACATCGGAGCCGGCGGCGGGATGCCAGGGCAGGGCGGTCGGTGCAGGGGGACTGCTGCGTTGCATGGCGGCCTTGTGTCGAGACAGAACAGTTCGGGATGCGGGATTCCCCGAGATTGGACCCGGCGGGGATTGGCGGGATGCTCCCCTGTGGAACCTGCAGACCCACCCGAGGAGATGATGATGAGATCACAGTCGCACGCGGCTCGCCATGCGCGTTGGTACGGAGTCCGGCTGGGCGCCGCAGTGGTGTCGCTGGCCGGCGCGCTGGCGCCGCCGGCGCTGGCCGCACCGCCTGCCAAGGGCTCGCCCGAGCACATCCGCGCGGTCACCGGCCGCATCGACGGCGCGGCGATCCGCGCCAACGCCAAGTCGACGGCGGACTGGCCCAGCCACGGGCTGGACTACGCCGAAACCCGCTTCTCCAAGCTGACGCAGATCAACGCCGGCAACGTCAAGGACCTCGGGCTGGTGTGGTCGTATAACCTCGAATCGACGCGGGGCGTCGAGGCCACGCCGCTGGTGGTGGACGGCATCATGTACGTCACCGCGTCGTGGAGCATCGTGCACGCGGTGGATGTGCGCAGCGGCCAGCGCCTGTGGACCTACGACCCCCAGGTCAAGCGCGAAGGCGGCTACAAGGGCTGCTGCGACGTGGTCAACCGCGGCGTCGCGTTGTACCAGGGCAAGGTCTTCGTCGCGGCCTACGACGGCCGGCTGATCGCGCTGGACGCAGCCAGCGGCAAGGTGGCCTGGGAGCAGGACACCATCATCGACCGCAAGTTCTCCTACACCATCACCGGCGCGCCGCGGGTCTACAAAGGCAAGGTGATCATCGGCAACGGCGGCGCCGAGTACGGCGTGCGCGGCTACATCACGGCCTACGACGCGGCCAGCGGCAAGCAGGCCTGGCGCTGGTTCACCGTGCCGGGCGACCCGGCCAAGCCTTTCGAAAACGAGGCCATGGCCAAGGCCGCCAAGACCTGGGACCCCTCAGCCAAGTACTGGGAAAGCGGCGGCGGCGGCACGGCCTGGGACACGATGAGCTTCGACCCCGAGCTGAACCTGATGTACATCGGCACCGGCAACGGCTCGCCGTGGGCGCGCGGCAAGCGCAGCCCGGCCGGCGGCGACAACCTGTACCTGGCGTCGATCGTCGCGCTGAACCCGGACACCGGCAAATACGTCTGGCACTACCAGGAGACGCCGGGCGACAACTGGGATTTCACGTCGACCCAGCCGATGATCCTGGCCGACCTGAAGATAGCCAACAAGCCGCGCAAGGTGATCCTGCATGCGCCGAAGAACGGCTTCTTCTTCGTCATCGACCGCAAGAGCGGCCAGCTGATCTCGGCCGAGAAGTTCACGCCCGAGGTCAACTGGGCCAGCGGCTACGGCAAGGACGGCCGGCCGATCGAGACGCCGATCGCGCGTGTGGCCGACCGGCCGCGCGAGATCACGCCCAGTGCGTACGGCGCACACAACTGGCATTCGATGTCGTTCAACCCGGCGACCGGGCTGGTCTACCTGCCGGTGCAGAACATCCCGGTCAACCTGATGGACAACAAGGACTGGAAGTTCAACGGCGTGCGCCCCGGCGAGCCGCACAGCGGCATGGGCTGGAACCTGGCCATGTTCGCCAACGTCGAGCCGCCGCAGACCAAGCCCGCCGGCCGCCTGGTGGCCTGGGACCCGGTGCAGCAGAAGGCCGCCTGGCAGCACGAGCATGTGTCGCCGTGGAACGGCGGCACGCTGAGCACCGCCGGCAACCTGGTGTTCCAGGGCACCGCCGACGGCCGCCTGGTGGCCTACAACGCGGCCAGCGGCGACAAGCTCTGGGAAACGCCGACCGGCACCGGCGTGGTCGCCGCGCCCACCACCTACCTCGTCGACGGCAAGCAGTACGTGTCGGTCGCCGTGGGCTGGGGCGGTGTCTACGGCATCACCGCACGCGCCACCGACAAGCAAAGCCCGGGCACGGTCTACACCTTCGCGGTGGGCGGCACGGCCAAGGCGCCGGACTTCGTCGCCTACAAGCTGGGCAACCTGCTGCAGGGCGTCAAGTACGACCCGAACCACTACAAGGAAGGCACCTCGCTCTACGTCAGCAACTGCGTGTTCTGCCACGGCGTGCCGGGCGTGGACCGCGGCGGCAACATCCCGAACCTGGGCTACTCGGCCGCCGACGTCATCAGCAACCTCGACAAGTTCGTCTTCAAGGGCCCGTTCATGAACAACGGCATGCCCGACTTCACCGGCAAGCTGACGGCCGAGGAGGTGGAGAAGGTCAAGGCCTTCATCCAGGGCACGGCTGACGCCATCAGACCCAAGTAGAGGAGGGGCCGCCTGGCCGCACTGGGCGGCCAGGCCACTGCCGGTGGACGCTCCGATATGGGTCTAGAACCGGTGCTGCCAGCGCACCGACAACAAGCCGCTGCGCGGTGCGCCGGGCTCGAAGAAGCGGCCGTTGGCGTCGTTGACGATCACGCTGCCGACATGCACGCGGTCGAAGACGTTGTCGACGCGGGCCAGCAGTTCCAGCGCATCGGCGCTGCCGAGTTCCAGCGTGTGGCGCCAGCGCAGGTTGGCCAGCGCGTAGCCGGCGGCGAAGTCGCTGTTGCTGTCGTTGACGGGGCTGCGGCCGATGGCGCGCCATTCCAGCGCCCATTCGCCGGGCACCCAGCGCGGGCGCCAGGCCAGTTCGGCGTACGCACTGGCGTTCTGCGTGCCGGCGATGCGGTTGCCGGCGGCCACCGGCACGCTGGGCGTGGTGCAGGGCACGCCGCTGCAGGCCAGGAAGGCGTCGCGGTAGGTGGCGTGCAGCCAGCTGGCCGCGGCCTGCAGGCGCAGATCGGCGCTGGCGCGCCACAGCAGCGAAAGTTCGGCACCTTCACGCCGCGTGCGGCCGACATTGCGGAAGCTCGAGCGGCCGCCGCTGTTGCTCATCACGCCGATTTCGTCGTCGACCGCGGCGACGAACACCGTGGCATCGAGTTCGATGAACTGGCCGCGTACTTTGCTGCCCAGCTCGAACTGCCGGCTGGTCTGACCCTTCAGGGTGTTGTTGAAGCCGGCCTGGTTGTCCGGCCGGTAGGCCAGTTCGCCCAGCGTGGGCGATTCGAAGCCGCGCGCCGCGCTGGCATGCAGCGCCCAGCCGGGGCGCGGCGTCCAGCGCAGGCCCAGCACCGGGTTGGTGTAGCGGTAGGTCAGCGCGCCGGAATCGTCGCCATTGCCCAGGAAGTGATCCTCGGTGCGCATGCGCACGCGGCCCGATCGCACGCCGCCGGTCAGCGCGATATCGTCGGCCAGCGGAACCTGCGACTGCGCAAACACTTCGCGCGTGCTGGCGCGGTTGCGTTCGTCGCGGCGCAGCCTGCCGTTGACACCCAGCACCTGATCGGCGCCGATGCCGGTGAAATTTTCGTAGCCCTGCCGGTCGTCGACCTGGTCTTCGGCGCTGAGGCCGGTGATCAGGTCGGCCGTGCCGATGCGCCAGCCCACGCGCGCTTCGGCACCGTGGTAGCTGCGGTCGAAGTCGACCAGCCCGCCACCGTGGCGCGGCGGCTGCTGCGTGGCCGGCGCGATGGCCTGCCACTGCGTGACGCCGCGCGATCCGTTGTAGACCATCAGCGCGGCCTCGCTCAGCACGCTGCGCTCGTCGAAGCTGTGCCGCCACTGCAGGCCCTCCTGCGTCTGGCGGATGGTCTTGCGGGTGTCGAACTGCAGCGCCTGCGGCGTGGTCTGGCGCGGGTCCGCCTCGAACTGCGCGCGGCTCAGGCCCAGCGGGTCCTGCGCCTGCTGGGTGTGGTCGGACAGGCGCAGCACCACGCTGTCGGCCCCTTGCTGCCAGCCCAGGCGCAGGTTGCCCAGGTGGCGCTTCGCACGGCTTTGCGGCCGGAAGCCGTCGGTCTCCATCGCCGAAAAACTGCCGCGCAGGTCGAAGCCCGCGCCCAGCGGCGTCGCCAGCCCGACGCGCGCCTGCCGCAGCCCGAAGCTGCCGGCATCGAGTGAGGCTTCTACCTGCGGCGAGCGCACCGGTGCGCTGAAGACCGCGATCACACCGCCCGAACTGTTGCCGTACAGCGCCGAGAACGGGCCGCGCAGCACTTCGATGCGCTCGGCACCGGCCAGGTCGAGGTGCGCCACCTGGCCCTGGCCGTCGGGCATCGTTGCCGGAATGCCGTCGGCATACAACCGCAGGCCGCGCACACCGAAGGCCGCGCGTGCGCCGAAGCCGCGTGAGCTGATCTGCAGGTCCTGCGCGTAGTTGTTGCGGTTGTTGACCACCAGCCCCGGCACCCGCGACATCACCTCGGACAGGTTGACCATAGCGCCGGCATCACGCAGTGCTTCGGCATCGAGCACCGAGATCGCGAACGGCGCGTCGATGATGCGCTGCGCGCGCGTCGACCCGGTGATGACGACAGGCTCGATCACGGTTTGCGCGCAGGCGCAGCCGCAGGCCAGGGCCAGCGGCGTCAGGACAAGTCGGAAGGCAGACATCGGCCGGCTCAGCGATTGCGCGGCGCGAGCGGCGTCTCGGGCACCGGGTAGCCCGCGGCACCGAAGGTCGAGACCACCGCCTTGTGGGTGTCGAAGTAGACCTGCCAGTAGTGGTCGGTGTGGGTGTAGGGCCGCACGCACAGCAGCGGGCCTTCGGGCGTGAAGCTCAGGATCTCGATGTCCGGCGCCGGCGTCGCCATCACGTTCGGGATCTTCGCGACGGACTCCTTCAACCGCGCGATCGCATCATTGGCATCGACGCTGTTGGCCACCTTCGCGGTGCAATCGACGCGCCGGTACGGCAGTGTCGAGTAGTTCTGGATGCTCTCGGAGAAGACCTTGTTGTTGCCGACGATCGTCAACACGTTGTCCGGCGTCACGATCGTGGTGCCGAACAGGCCCACTTCATGCACCGTGCCGGTGATGCCGCCGGCCTGCACGAAGTCGCCTACCTTGAAGGGCCGCAGCACCTGCATGAACACGCCGGCCGCAAAGTGCGTCAGCAGACCGCCCCAGGCCAGGCCGATGGCCAGCCCCGCACCGGCAAGCAGCGCCGCGAACGAGGTGGTGCGCACGCCGAAGATGTCCAGGATGGCCAGCACCAGCACCAGGTTCAGCACGACGTTCAGAATCGACGTCAGGTACTTGGCCAGCGTGGCGTCGATCTTCTTGCCGCGCGCCACCGCGGCATTGAAGCCGCGCAGCACCAGGCTGATGATCCAGCGGCCGACAATCCAGGCCGCCAGGGCGCCGAGCAGCTTCAGACCGAAGTCCACGCCCTGCGTGCTGAGAAAATTGACAATCGTTTCAACGTACATGCTGTGATCCTCCTCGGAACCTCTGTGGCCCGTCATTCCATCATTGCAGAGCGGCCCGGCCGTGACAAACCGAAGCCCTTGCTGCGCGGCCTGCCGCCGGTGCTGGCGCCGAACAGCCGGCTGATCGTGCTGGGCAGTTTCCCCGGTCAGGCCTCGCTGGCCGCGCAGCAGTACTACGCCCATCCACGCAACCAGTTCTGGCCCATTCTCGCTGCGCTGTGGAACGTGCCGCTGCCGGCCCTGCCGTACCCCGAGCGCCTGCAGGTGCTGCGCGAGCGTGGCCTGGCGCTGTGGGACGTCTATGCCGCGTGCCGGCGCGAGGGCAGTCTGGACTCGGCGATCGAGCACGCCGAACTCAACGACCTGGCGGGGCTGCGACAGGCGGCGCCGCAGCTGCAGGCCGTGGCCCACAATGGCGGCGAATCGGCGCGCTGCATGCGCATCACCGGCGCGCTGGGCTGGCCGGTGCACAAGCTGCCGTCCACCAGCCCGGCGAACGCCAGCTGGTCCTTCGAGCGCAAGCTGGCGGCCTGGCGCGATGTCTTCCAGCAACATGGGCTGCCATGAAACCCAAGAAACAACAAGCGCTGGCGGGCGCGACGATGTCCGAGTTCGACGGCGTGCGCTACCTGCACCTGGACAGCCCCTGGGTGCAGGGCGCCATGCGCATCCGCAAGCCACGCCACATCGAGCTGGAATACGTGCAGCGCATGATGGCCTGGATGCTGTGGCGGCCCACGGCCGAGCTGAGCGCCGGCCACGCGGTGCAGCTGGGCCTGGGCGGCGCCGCGATCACGCGCTTCACGCACCAGGTGCTGCGCATGAAGACCACCGCGGTCGAGATCAACCCGACGGTGATCGACGCCTGCCGGCTGTGGTTCCACTTGCCGGCCGACGACGCGCGGCTCAGCGTGCTGCAGGCCGATGCCGGCGCCTGGGTGGCCGATGCGGCGAACCTGCAGAGCGTGGACGTGCTGTGCGTCGACCTCTACGACCACGACGCCGCCGCGCCGGTGCTCGACGATGAAGCCTTCTATGCCGACTGCCGTAGCGTGCTGGCGCCGGGCGGCGTGATGACGGTGAACCTGTTCGGCCGCGACGCCAGCTTCGAGCGCAGCGCCGGCCACATCGCCGCGGCCTTCGGCGTGACGCAGGTGTGGCAGCTGGCGCCCACCAAGGAGGGCAACACCGTGGTCGTTGCCGCGCGCGATGTCGAGGTGCCCGACCGCGAGACCCTCACGGCGCGGGCAGACTTCATCGAAGTGCGCTGCGAGCTGCCGGCGCGCAAGTGGCTGCGATTGGTCAGGCCCTATCGGCCAAAAGAAGCGTCACATGCGACGACCTGAGACCCTGCTGCCGCACGGGAAAGCACGCCGATGAGACTGTTGCCGAAGATCGTGCTGGCCGTGCTGGCGCCGGTGCTGGTGGGCGGGGCCGGCGCGATGCTGATGCTGAACCTGCGCCTGCAGACCGAGCGCAGCACCGCGCTGGTGCTGGCCGAGAGCCAGCTGCGCCTGCGGGCCGTGGACATGGCGGCGCAGCTGCGGGCTCGCCGCGAGGCCTTGCGCCTGCTGGCCGCATCGCCCGTGCTGCAGGAGGGCGATGCCTTGGCCACCAGCGCCGCGCTGCAGGCCTGGTCCGGCCGCAGCAGCCTGTTCGACACCATCGCCTACCAGGCGCTCGACGAGCAGGGCCAGGCCGTCGGCGGCACGGCGACGCTGCCGCTCGATGCCTCGGAACTGGCTGCGCTGCAAGCGGGCCGGGATGACAGCCTGATCCGCCGCACGGGCGGCGAAGGCAGCCGAAGCGACAACCCGGGCGGCAACCCGGGCAACGACAACACCGGCACGGTGCCGCCAGGCCTGCAGCAGCTGGTGGCCGTGCGCAATGCCACCGGCGCGCTGGTCGGCGTGCTGGCGGGCGGCATGCAGCTGGCCGACGTGCTGTCGCCCGCTGCACTGCAGCCGGCCACGCCGGGCGTGCGCTGGGTGCTGCTGGACGGCCAGTCCCGGCTGCTGGCCGAGCCGCCGCCGGCCATCGGGGCGGCGCTGGCGGCGTCAGTCCCGGCCTCGGTCCCGGCATCGACCCCGGGCGAGGTGCCGGCGGCAAGCCTGGCCGCGGCCGTGGCCTCCGCGCCCTTGCCGCCGCGGGCCGTGGCCGCGGCGGTCGACAGCAGCGCCCGGGCGCTGCAGGCTCAGGACCTCCTTGTCGACGGCCGGCCCTACAAGCTGCTGCATGCGCCGATCATGGGCACCGACTGGCGCCTGGTCTACACGCAGCCGGAGGCCGTCTTCCATGCGCCCTTGCGCGGGCCGGTGCTGCGTGTGGCGGCGCTGCTGGGGGTGGTGCTGGCAATGGCCGTGCTCGGCGCCTGGTGGGTGCAGCGCCAGGTGGCGCGGCCGCTGGCCCGGCTGGCCGGCGCGCATGCCCGCGTGCAGGCCGGTGACCTGGCGGTGCGGGCGCCCGAGCACGGCCATGGCGAACTGGCCGACCTGGAGCGCTCGTTCAACCGCATGGCCGAGGCGCTGGCGACCGCCGAGAACAAGTTCCGCCGCATCTTCGAAGCCTTCCCGCACCCGGTGAGCCTGCACCGTCTGTCCGATGGTTGTTATGTCGACATCAACCCGGCCTTCGAGGCCAAGATCGGCCGCACGCGCGGCCAGATCATCGGCCGCAACGGCCTCGAGTTCGGGCTGGTCAGCCGCGACGACATCGAGGCGCTGAAGATCCCGGAGCTGCTCGGCACCGGGCGGCTCGACGACCTGACGCTGCCCGTCACCACCGCCACCGGCGAGCGCGTGTGGGCCCTGTACTCGTCGCGCCTGATCGAACTGGCGGGTGAGCCCGTGGCCCTGACCGTGGCCACCGACATCACGCCGATCAAGCTGGCCGAGGAGCGCCTGCGCCGCAGCGAGGAGGACTTGGAGGAACGCGTGGCCGCCCGCACACAAGAGCTCAGCGACGCGCTCGAAGGCCTGCGCCGGGCCCAGGCCGAGTTGGTGCGTGCCGAGAAACTGGCGTCGCTGGGCTCGCTGGTGGCCGGCGTGGCGCACGAGCTGAACACGCCGATCGGCAACGCGGTGATGGTGGCCAGCACGCTGGCCGACCAGCAGCGCGAGTTCGAGGCCGCGATCGCCGGCGGCCTGCGCAAGTCGACGCTGGACAGCTACCTCGGCACCGCGCGCGAGGCCGCGCAGGTGCTGGAGCGCAACCTGCAGCGCGCGGCCGAACTGGTGGGCAGCTTCAAGCAGCTGGCGGTGGATCAATCGAGCTACCAGCGCCGGCGCTTCGAGCTGGCCGAAGTGCTGCAGGAAGTGCTGCTGGCGCTGAGCCCGACACTGCGCCGCAGCGCGGTGGCGCTGCAGCATGAAGTGCCGGCCGGCCTGCTGCTGGACAGCTACCCCGGCCCGCTGGGCCAGGTGCTGGTGAACCTGATCAGCAATGCGCTGGTGCATGCCTTCGACGAAGGCGCGAGCGGCCTGATCACCGTGCGCGCCGGCCCCGCCGACGAGCCCGGGCAGATGCGCCTGCGCCTGGCCGACAACGGCCGCGGCATTGCCGAGCGCGATCTGGGCCGCGTCTTCGATCCCTTCTTCACCACGCGGCTGGGGCAGGGCGGCTCGGGCCTGGGCCTGCACATCGTCTACACGCTGGTCACCGAAGTGCTCGGCGGCCGCATCGAGGTGCACAGCACTGAAGGCAGTGGCACCGAGTTCGTGATCGATTTGCCGCTGAGTGCACCGGCGGCCTGACGAGGGCGGAAGACTGGTAGATGCCATGATCAGCGGCAGTGCGTCGGCACGTTACGATGAGTTTCCTGCCGATCGAACCTGCCCACCGCCCCCTGTGACACTGCCCGCCGACGTGCCCTCATCGTCCGACGCCGAAGCGTTCATTGACGTGCTGGACGACGATGGCTTGTCGCCCGAGCCGGCCGCGGGCGGCCCGCGCTGGAAGCTGCTGATCGTCGACGACGACGAGGACGTGCACCAGGCCACCGAACTGGCGCTGCGCGGCATCAGCATCGAAGGCCGCCCACTGCAGTTGCTGCATGCCCACTCGGCGGCGCAGGCCCATGCGCTGATCAGCGCCGATGCCGACATCGCGGTGCTGCTGCTGGACGTGGTGATGGAGTCGCCCGATGCCGGCCTGCGCCTGGTGCGCCAGGTGCGCGAGGACCTGGGCCGCCGCGCGCTGCGCGTGGTGCTGCGCACGGGGCAGCCGGGTTATGCACCCGAGATCGAGACCATCCGCAGCCACGACATCAATGACTACCGGACCAAGTCCGAACTCACGCGGGTGCGGCTGTACACCAGCCTGACCGCGGCGATCCGTTCGTACCGGCAGATCCTGGCGCTGGAGCAAACGCGCACCGGCCTGGAGATCGTCGTCTCGGCCAGCAACGAGCTCGGCCGCCAGCGCGGACTGCAGCGTTTTGCCGAAGGCCTGGTGACGCAGCTCAGCGCCTTGCTGGGCGTGCCGCCGGAAGGCCTGGTGTGTGCGCACGAGCCGTTCGACCGGCACGACAGCGCGCGCATCATCGCTGCCGCGGGTGAGTACCGCGAGCTGATCCATCGCCCGCTGGCCGAGCTGGCGCCCGGCCCGGTGCGCGACACCTTGCAGCACTGCCTGCAGGCACGCGCGCATGTGATGTCGCCGGCGCTGTGCCTGTACTTCAGCGCGTCGGGCGCGGCGGGCCGTGGCATGGCGGCCTTTGTCGATGCTGGTCAGCGCCTGGAGCCGCTGGACGAGCGCCTGCTGGCCGTGTTCTGCGCCAGCATGGCGGTGGCCTTCGAAAACGTGATGCTGTATGGGCAGCTGGTCGACTTCGCCTACCAGGACCAGTTGCTGCGCCTGCCCAACCGCAACCGCTTCATCGAGCTGATCACGCATCGCCTGCAGCGCCCGGACGGCGTAGCGCTGGCATTGGTCGACATCGATGACTTCGCGGCCATCAACGACACGCTGGGCCACCGCGTCGGCGACGAGGTGCTGCAGGCCGCCGCGCAACGGCTGACCGAGGCACTGGGCCCCGAGGTCGTGATCGCCCGCATCGGCGGCGACACCTTCGGCCTGCTGGGGCCTGAATCGGTGGTCAACCCCAACGTCATCGAGATCGCGTTTGCCGAGGTCGTCGAGGTGCAGGACGAGCGCATGCGCGTCTCCGCAACCATGGGCCTGGTGCGCTTGCAGCCTGATTCACCGCCCGGCGCCGAGCTGATCAAGGACGCGCACCTGGCGCTGAAGCAGGCCAAGCAGCATCGCCGCGGCGGCTCCTGCTACTTCAGCGAGCGCATGGGCATCGACGCACGCGAACGCATGCGCCTGCTGCGCAGCCTGCGTGGCGCCTTCGACGAGCGGCGGCTCTACGTGGCCTACCAGCCGCAGGTGGACCTGGCCAGTGGCCAGGTGCTGGGCGTCGAGGCGCTGATCCGCTGGCGGCTGGACGACGGCAGCTTCGTGCCGCCGGACCGCTTCATCCCGCTGGCCGAACGCTCGGGGCTGATCGTCGCGATCGGCGAGTTCGTGCTGCGCACCGCCTGCCATGCGCTGCACCGGCTGCACAGCCAAGGCCCTGCGGCGCTGCGCATGTCGGTCAATGTCTCGAAGTCGCAATTCACCGACCCCGACTTTCCGGACTCCGTGCGCCGCGCACTGCGCGATGCGCAGGTCGAGGCCAGGCACGTCGAGCTGGAGATCACCGAATCGGTGGCCGCCGACGACCTGGATTTCATCTTGAGCGTGCTGGCCGAATTGCGAAGCATCGGCGTGGCGCTGGCGATCGACGATTTCGGCACCGGTTATTCCTCGCTGAGCGCGCTGCGCCAGCTCGGCGCGCAGCGCCTGAAGATCGACCGCGCCTTCGTCAACGAGCTCGGCGAGCCGCCAGCCGATGGCGGCCCGCCGGGCAAGGGCAGCATCGCGCGCATGGTCGTCGACCTGGGCCGCGCGCTGGGCATGGAGGTGGTGGCTGAAGGCGTCGAGACCGAGGCCCAGCAAGACGCGCTGAAGGCGCTGGGCTGCCCCATCGGCCAGGGCTTCCTGTACGCCCGGCCGATGCCGGAGGATGAACTGCTGGGCTGGCTGGCGCGGCGCTGAGCGCCACGGCCGGCCACCGCTGAAGCCGGCCGCTATTCCGATACCTTGCCGCGCTGCGCCTTGATCTGGCCGCGCTGGACTTTGCCGTCGACGCGCCGGCGCTGCGAAGCGCGGGTCGGCTTGGTCGCGCGGCGCGCCTTGGGCACGAAAGCGGCCTGATCGATCAGCGCCTGCAGCCGTTCCAGCGCCTCCTGCTGGTTCTTCACCAGGCTGCGGTGCGCCTGGGCCTTGATGACGACCACACCCTCGCGGCTGATGCGCTGGTCGTCCAGCACCAGCAGCCGGGCCTTCACCTCGTCGGGCAGTGAACTGGCGGCGATGTCGTAACGCAGGTGCACCGCATTCGACACCTTGTTGACGTTCTGGCCGCCGGCGCCCTGCGCACGGATGGCACTGAACTCGACCTCGTCCTCGTTCAGCACAGGGGGTTGTGGGGGCATGGCATCATCGTCGGCTGATATCGGCGTTGCGGCAGGAGGCAGTCATGTTCGGGGTGGCAGATTACGGCGCGTTCGTGGTCGCGGTGATTGTGTTCCTCGCGATCCCCGGGCCCGGCAACCTGGCGCTGATCACCTCCACCAGCAAGGGCGGTCTGGTCGGCGGGCTGGCGGCCACGCTGGGCGTGATCGCCGGCGACCAGGTGCTGATGTGGTTGGCGGTGGCCGGTGTCTCGGCGCTGCTGGCGGCCTGGCCGCTGGTGTTCGGCGCGGTGCAGTGGCTGGGCGCGGCCTACCTGGCCTGGTTGGGGGTGCGCATGCTGATGGCCAAGCCGGGCGATGCGCCGGTGATCAGCATCCGCGCCGGCCAGTACTTCCGCCAGGCCTTGATGATCACGCTGCTGAACCCCAAGGCCATCGTGTTCTACATGGCCTTCTTCCCGCTGTTCGTCGACCCGGCGCAGCACCAGGGCGTCACCACCTTTGCCTTCATGGCCGCGACGATCGCGACGCTGACCTTCCTGTACGCGCTGATCGTCGTGCTGCTGACGCGCCGTTTCGCGCAGGCGCTGCGCGCCAGCCCGCGCGTCACGCGCTGGCTGAACCGCGTGGCGGGCGGCTTGCTGGTCGGCTTCGGCCTCAAGCTGGCGCTGTCCCGATGAGTGGGTAATGCAGACCCTGGGCTGGACGCTGTTCGACACCGCCATCGGCGCCTGCGCCGTGGCCTGGGGCGAGGGCGGCATCACCGGTGCGCAGCTGCCGCAGGTCCATGCCACCGGCACCCGTTCGCGCATGCGCCACCGCTTTCCGGGCGTCGCCGAAGGGTCGCCGCCGCCCGAGGTGGCCGCGCTGATCGACGCGGTGCAGGCGCTGCTGCGCGGCGAGCCGCGCGACCTGTCGGCCACGCGGCTGGATTTCGACGGCGTGCCGGCCTTCCACCGGCGCGTCTACGAACTGGCGCTGACGATCCCGCCCGGCCGGGTGCTGAGCTATGGCGAGATCGCGCAGCGCCTCGGCGACCCCGGCGCGGCACGCGCGGTGGGCCAGGCCCTGGGCGCGAACCCCTTCGCGCCCATCGTGCCCTGCCACCGCGTGCTGGCGGCCGGCGGCCGCGCCGGCGGCTTCTCGGCGCACGGCGGCGCCGAGACCAAGCTGAAGATGCTGGCGATCGAAGGCGCGCGGCCGGACGACCAGCCTTCGCTGTTCTGACGCGCTGTTCTGACGAGCCGTCGGGCCAGCGCCGAAGGGCAGTCAGGCCGTCAGTCGGAACGCACCGACGGCCTGCACCAGCTTGTCGGCCTGCTGGTGCATCGCATCCGCAGCAGCCGCGCTTTGCTCCACCAGGGCGGCGTTCTGCTGCGTCACCTGGTCCAGCTGGTTCATTGCCTCGCCGACCTGCCCGATGCCCAGCGCCTGCTGCTGCGTGGCCTCGCCGATGCGGCCCATCAGCACATCGACCTGCTGCACCTGCTCGACGATGCGGGCCATCGCGGCACCGGCGCCCGCCACCTGGCGCGAGCCGGTCTCGACCCGTTCGGCGCTGTCGTGGATCAGCGTCTTGATTTCGCGCGCGGCCTGCGCACTGCGCTGGGCCAGCGTGCGCACCTCGGTGGCCACCACCGCGAAGCCGCGGCCCTGTTCGCCGGCGCGTGCGGCTTCCACCGCGGCATTCAGCGCCAGGATGTTGGTCTGGAAGGCGATGCCGTCGATGACGCCGATGATGTCGCCGATGCGCCGGCTGGCATCGCTGATCTGTGTCATGGTCTGCACCACCTCGGCCACCGCCGCGCCGCCCTGCTGCGCGGCCCCGCTGGCCGATTGCGCCATCGCCGTGGCCTCACGGGCCGATTCGGCGTTCTGCCGCACCGAGGCGCCCAGCTGGTCCATCGAGGCCGCGGTCTGCTGCAGGTTCGAGGCCTGCTCCTCGGTGCGCTGGCTCAGGTCGGCGTTGCCGGCGGCCACCTGGCCGGCACCGGTGGCGATTTGCTCGCTGCCCTGGCGCACCTCGCGCACCACGCCGGCGAGGCTCTGCGTCATCGTCTTCAGCGCGCCCAACAGCTCGGCGGTTTCGTCGCGGCCGCTCACATGGAATGTCAGGCTCAGGTCGCCGTCGGCCACCGTGCGGGCCACCTGCAGCGCCGATTCGATGCCGCGGGTGGTCGAACGTGTCACCGCCAGCAACAGGCCCAGCGAGAGTGTGGCCAGCAGCAGCATCGAGCCGGCCAGCAGCGCCAGCGCCTGGCGGGCCTGCGCCACACGCGCCGAGAGCGAGCGCTGCAGCTCGGTGAAGGCGGCATCGATCAGCGTGAACTGCGCGTCGATGGCCACGGTCTGACGCTCGAAGTACGCGGCCGAGGGATGGTCCGGCGTCGTGGCACGCAGGATCTTCGCCTCGGCCAGCGCCAGCGCTTCGTCGGCCAGGCCCTGGGCGGTGGTGAACGGTGCGCGCAGGGCCGCCGCCTGCAGCGCATCGGCCTGCGCCACTTGTGCGAAGTCGTGCGCCGCATTGCGCTGGTAGAGCTGCGCCATGCTGGCCAGCGCCTCGAGCCGTGCCTTGTCATCCGGGCTGGCGGCCTGCTGCTGCAACACCACCGCGCCGCGCGCGCGCAGCTGGCCCAAGGCCTCGGTCAGCCGCGGCAGCTGTTCCAGCGTGGCGCTGATCGCGTAGCGTGCGGCGGGCTCGGGGTCCATGGCCATCGTCGAGTGGTCGACCACGGCGCGCAGCAGGTCCAGCTCAGCGGCCACCAGCTTGCTGTGCCGCGCAAAGCTGGCCGGCCCGTCGACCGACTTGCCGGACACCGCGGCGGCCAGCGCCTGCCAGTCGTCGCGCAGCGTTGTCATTTGCGCGGCCAGCTGGGGTCGACCGAAGGCGCCGAGCGCGGCCAGGGCCTGGTCCAGCGCGGCGCTCACTTCGGACGCCTTGGCCTCGCGCTTGGGCGCCGCCGCGGACTGCCCGGCCAGCATCGTGGCGCTCAGGCCGCGGTGCTGCTGGGTCAGGCGCAGCAGCTTCAGCAGCGCACCGGCCGGCGCGACACCGGCTGCTTCGGCCTGCGCCGCGTCGATCACCTGCAGTCGTTCGCGCACGTTCATCGTCGCCGGCAGTACCGACATGCCGATTGCCAGCACCGCCACCCACGCGAACTTCGTGCGCAGTCTCGTATTCGCCAGAAGGCCCATGGTCCGTTCCGCCCTGTTGTGTGTTTTTCGGGCGGCCGAAGTCGCCGCTCCCAGCACAATGTCGGCGCGGCGCCCGCGGACTTGATGGCGCGGTGACCGATTCACCCTCGGGCGCAAGAACTCCCTACAGCGAATGCCTAGCGGCCCTTGATCGACAGCAATTCCACCTCGAACTGCAGCGTCGCATTTGGCGGGATCACGCCGCCGGCGCCACGCTCGCCGTAGGCAATCGCGGGCGGGCAGGTGAGCTTGGCCTGGCCGCCGACCTTGATGCGCTGCACACCTTCGGTCCAGCACTTGATCACCCGGTTCAGCGGGAACTCGGTGGGTTCGTTGCGCTTGTAGGAGCTGTCGAACTCCTTGCCGTCGGGGAAGGTGCCGCGGTAGTGCACCTTCACGATGTCGGTGGCAGCGGGCACCGGGCCCTTGCCTTCACGCAGCGAGCGGAACACCAGGCCGCTGTCGGTGACCACCGCGCCGGCTTCCTTGGCGGCTTTCTCGGCCACTTCGTTCTTGATCGCCGGCTTGGCAGCGGGCTCGCTGGCGGCCTGGGCCCAGGCGGCGGGAGCGGCGGCCAGCAGGCAGGACAGGGCGACGACAGACAGACGGTTCATGGCAGGGCTCCGAAGGGCGTTGGGCGTTGGGAAAAGGGCAGCGGGCGTTCGGCCGCCGGCAAGGCGCGCGATCATCGCATCTCCGCCCGCTGTTCATGCCGGCGCCGGGACAGCTTGAAAAACCCGGCAATGTTCAGTCACACAGGCGGGGTCGATGCGCCGATCCCCGCCTGAGCCGGCCCCGGAGCCCGGATACACTGCGAGCCTCTCGTGCCGGCTGCTTCCAGCCGCTGCGCCGCAGTGTCTTTCCGCTCGTGTTCATGGCCATCGTCACCCCGGCACTCCACCCTTTCGACCTCAAGAGCACCGCCTGGACGCTGACCGCGCTGCGCCTGCAGACCGCCGACCTCGCCGACTTCATGAAGGCCCTGGCCGCCCGCGTGGCCGAGGCGCCGGGCCTGTTCGACAACGACCCGGTGGTGATCGACCTGAGCCCGCTGCGCGAGGACGATGCCTGGGTGGATTTCGCCGGCCTGATCACCTGCCTGCGCCAGCACCGGTTGGCGCCGATCGCGGTGCAGGGCGGCAGTGCGGCGCAGACCGCGGCGGCACAGGCCGCAGGCCTGGCCGAGGCGCTGGACGCGGCGCCAACGGCTTCTGCGCCGCCACCCATCATCGCGCCCACCGAGATCGTGCGCGAGATTGAGGTGCTGCGCGAGGTGGAAGTGGTGCGCGAAGTGCCCGCCGCGCACCCCGCCACCCTGGTGGTCGACAAACCGCTGCGCTCCGGCCAGCGCGTGTATGCGCGCGGCGACCTGGTGGTGCTGGCGGTGGTGAGCTTCGGGGCCGAGGTCATTGCCGACGGCCATATCCACGTCTATGCGCCGCTGCGCGGCCGCGCGATTGCCGGGGCCCGCGGCAACACCGAAGCCCGCATCTTCAGCACCTGCCTGGAGCCGCAGCTGGTGTCGATCGCCGGCATCTACCGCACCATCGAGACGGACCTGCCGCCCGATGTGCTGTCCAAGCCCGCGATGGTGCGGCTGGACGGTGAAAAGATTCGTATCGAGCCTCTCAAGGCTTGACCCCAGCATTAGCGGTTTTGAAAGGACTTCACCCGATGGCCAAGATCATTGTGGTCACCTCCGGCAAAGGCGGCGTCGGCAAGACGACGACCAGCGCCAGCTTCGCCTCCGGCCTGGCCTTGCGCGGGCACAAGACGGCGGTGATCGATTTCGACGTGGGGCTGCGCAACCTCGACCTGATCATGGGTTGCGAACGGCGTGTGGTGTACGACCTGATCAACGTGATCCACAAGGAAGCCAACCTGAACCAGGCGCTGATCAAGGACAAACAGTGCGACAACTTGTTCGTGCTGGCTGCCTCGCAGACGCGCGACAAGGACGCGCTGACGCAGGACGGCGTCGAGCGCGTGCTGAACGACCTGGCCGCCATGGGCTTCGACTACATCGTCTGCGATTCGCCGGCCGGCATCGAGACCGGTGCGCTGATGGCAATGCACTTCGCCGACGAGGCGCTGGTGGTGACGAATCCCGAGGTCTCGTCGGTGCGTGACTCCGACCGCATCCTCGGCATGCTGTCCAGCAAGACCAAGCGCGCGATCGACGGCAAGGATCCGATCAAGGAACACCTGCTGATCACCCGCTACAACCCCAGCCGCGTGGTCGGCGGCCAGATGCTGTCGCTGGACGACATCCAGGAGATCCTGCGCATCCCGCTGATCGGCGTGATCCCCGAGAGCGAGACGGTGCTGGACGCGTCCAACCAGGGCGTGCCGGCGATCCACCTGAAGGGCAGCGACGTGTCCGAGGCCTACAAGGACGTGATCGGCCGCTTTGTCGGCGAGAGCATCCCGATGCGCTTCGTCGACGCCGCGAAGCCCGGCCTGTTCAAGCGCCTGTTCGGCGGGAGGTGAGCAGCATGTCCTTGCTCTCCTTTCTGCTGGGCGAGAAGAAGAAGACCGCTTCGGTCGCCAAGGAACGGCTGCAGATCATCCTGGCGCATGAGCGCTCGGGCCGCGGCGGTTCGCGCGCCGACTACCTGCCGCAATTGCAGCGGGAACTGGTGGCGGTGATCTCGAAGTACGTGTCGATCCGGCCCGACGACATCAAGGTGCACCTGGAACGCCAGGACAACCTGGAAGTGCTGGAGGTCAAGATCGAGCTGCCGGACGGCGCAGCCCGCTGACGCGCCTGTCGTCCGCCAGCGCGCCGAGCGCCGAGCGCAGCGCGAAGTATTTCTGCAGCAGCGCCGTGGTGATGTCCAGGCCCTGGGCCACGACGGTGGCGGTGAAACAGGCCTGCGACGGCTTCGTCGGGTGGGCCAGCAGCGTCACGTAGAGCCACACGCCGCCCTGACGCCGCCACAGCACGATGTGGCTGGGCAGCACGCCATCGCGGGCCAGCACCGGATGGCGGCGGATGATCTGCTCGAAGGCGGACGCGCGCTCCTGCGCGTCCAGTGCCACCCAGGGGTCGGCGCGCGCGAAGACCAGGCGGTCGGTGCTGACGCAACTCTCGATGGTGCGGGCAGTCTCGGTGTCGTTTGGCTGGGCCTCGTGCACCTGGGCCCCGGCTGCAGCAGCCATTCCCAGGGCCCAGCAGGCCCCCAGCAGTCGGGCAATCGGCGTCATGCTGATGCTCCGCAAGTTCACGCCGCCGGCGGGCGGCGTGAAGCCCAGCATGCGCCGGGCCAGGCGGCTTGGGAAGGGGCGGCACGGTGTTTCGATGCTGCAGCGCGGCATGCCATGGCCTGCATGGCCGTGGTCTCACACGACGTAACGTCACGAACTGCGCCCGGATACAGCACGTAGAAACCCTGGCAGGCCAAGGCCCCCATTGCGCCGGGCAGTCTGCCGAGGCATGCTTGGGCCAGCCCACGCCAAGTGCTGGCCGCCGATTCCGGCTGCCGGTGCGCCCCGGGGCAGACGGAGGCACGGTGATGACCAGAAGCATGCACCTGAACCCTGCGATGCAAGCGGTGGATGTCTACGTGGACATTGATGGGCAGAGTGTTCGTGCGGTGATCCCGCGTGAAGTGTTCGAAGACCGCTTGCGCTCGGCGCATCACCCCAGCGCGTGGCTGCGCGCCGCGCAGGAACATGCCGGCGAACTGGCCACCGTGATCCGGCGCCGCTTTGCCGCCCGGCCTGGCGACTTCGTTGTCGTGCGCAGCAGCGACTTCGGTCCGCACGCCTGAAGCGGCAGCGGGCAGCCTGGCCGGTAGCCCTCACGCAGTGAATCTCGGGAAAGGCGAGGCCTGGCCTCGCGTCAGCCCGGGATCTCGGGCTCGACGAGCTTGGCCAGCTGCTCTAGCGACTCCTGCCAGCCCAGGTAGCACATCTCGATCGGAATGACCTCCGGCAGCCCCTCCTGGACGATGTTCAGTTCGGTGCCGCACGAGACCGGCCTCAACGAAATGCTGGTGCGCATGTCGCCGGGGAGATTGGGATCGTCGAAGCTGTCCGTGTAGAGGAGCTTCTCGTTCGGGATCAATTCAAGATACTCGCCGCCGAACGAGTGCCCGGCCCCGGTGGTGAAGTTCGTGAACGACATCTTGTAGCTGCCGCCGACGCGCGCGTCCAGGTGGTGAACCTTGCAGGTGAAGCCGTAGGGCGGCAGCCATTTCGCCATGGCGTCCGCATCCAGGAACGCGCGGTAGACGCGTTCCGGCTTGCAACGAAGGATGCGGTGGAAACGAACCGTGCCTGTGGCCATGATGGGATCCTTTCGAGGGGGTGACGTTGGCGCCGCAAGACCGCGGCGCCTGCTGCCACGACGTTCTACCGCGTGTCGAATCGACATCGGCGCATGTCCACGTTCGTGCATGTCGATTCGTGCTGCCGTCGTTCGTCGAGCAGGCATCACCACAGCTTGAACGGAGCAATGGCATGAACGCCGAGCCCGACCCCAACGACGTCGATAGCTACATCGCGGCTGCGGCACCGGCCGCGCAGCCGGTGCTGCGTGAGATCCGGCGCATCGTGAAGCAGGCGCTGCCTCAGGCGCAGGAAACCATCAGCTACAAGATGCCGGCGTTCCGGCTGCAGCGCACCTTCCTGTACTTCGCGGCGTTCAAGCGCCATGTGGGCGTCTATCCGCCGGTGACGCAGGATGCCGCATTGGCCGCCGAACTGCGGCCCTTTGCGAACGACAAGGGCAACCTCGGATTTCCGCTCGACCAGCCGATGCCCTACGAGCTGATCGCGCGCGTGGCCGTGGCGTTGGCGAAGCAGTATCAGCCGTCGACCCGCCGGTGAAGCTGGCCCAGAATGCGGCCCGATGAACATCCGCAACGACCGTGCATGTCGACAGGCTGCCGATGAGCTGGCTGGCCTTGGCGCCGTGAACCGATGCTGAGCCTTGCCCCGCTGGACCTGGACAGCCTGCCGGCGCTGCAGGCGATCAGCGACGCGACGGCGGCCAGTCGGCCGCCGATGGCGCTGCGCACGCTGCTCACCGATGCTGCGCGCGGCGGCGGACGGCAGGTGGTGGTGGCCTGGCAGGAGAGTCGGCCGGTGGGCTGCCTGGCCTGGGTGTCGCTGGGCATCGCGGAGGATGGGCGCCTGTACGGCTCGCCGCTGATCGCGCCCGATGCCGAGGTCGCGGCGGCCTTGATCGAGCGCTTGGTGATCGAAGGTCACACGCTGGGCGCGAGTCATTTGCGCGTCAGCACCTGGGCCGGCGACGAGGGCAAGGCGCAGGCCTTGGCCGCGCTGGGCTTCGAATGCCTGTTCGAATGGGTGAACTTCGGGCGGCCGCTGCCCTTGCCCGTCGCGCCGCCGCAGGCCTCGGCAATCAGCCGCTGCTCGACCGTGGACTTCGAGCGCATCGACTGGGCGCAGGCCGCCCGCCTCAGTGCCGAGTGTTTTCGCGACGTGCCGAACTCACCGGCGGTGACGGCCGAGATCCTGGCCGCCGACTGGGCCGAAGCCGACCGAGACGCCAGCTGCCTGCTGCAGGACGATGCAGGGGCTTATGCCGCTTACATCGTCGTGCAGCATGACGGCACGGTGGATGCTGTTGGCGTGCAGGCGGCCTGGCGCGGTCAGGGGCTGACCGATACGCTGTATGCGCGGGCTGCAGCCGCGCTGGTGGCCAAGGGCGTGATGCAGATGTCGGCGCTGGTGGCCAGCACCAACACCGCGTCGATGCGCCTGCACCAGCGCCTGGGCTTCACGGAGACGGTGCCGCGCGGGGCTGTCTGGGAGCGCGCGCTGGCGTGACCGCGGCGCGCACCGGCACCTTGCGCGTGCGCGGCTTGACGGCCTTCACCGGTTTGACAGGTTCTTCAGACACGGGTTCGACCACCGGTTTTGCCACCGTTTCTGGCACTGGTTTCGCCACTGCTTCTGCCACAGGTTTCGCGCTCGCATTGGCAGCTGCCAAAGCCGCCGGCTTGGCCGCTTCTTCGGTCGCCGCCGGCATCAGCCCCTTCATCGCCTCGAAGGCCTTGCGCATGTGCGCGGCCAGGTCGGCCACATCCGGCATCGCGCGCCGGCAGGCAATCAGCCCGAAGCACAGCTGGCCCATGTAGCTCTGCACGGTGATGTTCAGCGCCACGCCGTGCACGACGATGGACACGGGGTAGTAGTCCATCATTTTCGCGCCGGCCAGGTACACCGGCACCGGCGCGCCGGGCACGTTGGAGATCGTCACGTTGGCGAAGCGCAGCCGGTCGGCCAGGCGGGAGCGGCCGTACAGCGAGGCCAGGCCGCTCAGCAGCCACGGCGAGCCCAGCGAAGGAAAGTCGGTCGGCACCACGCCGCTGAAGGTGCCCATCTGCTTCTTCATCGCCGCTGTGCCGGCCATGATGGTGGCCAGCCGCTTCATCGGGTCGGCCAGCTGGGTGCCCAGGTCCACCAGCGTGCCGGTGACCTGGTTGTTCATGCTGGTGTCGCCCTGTTCGCGCAGCGAGATCGGCACGCCGGCCACCAGCGTCTTGTCCGGCAGTTCGCGGGAGTCTTTCAGGTAGCCGCGCAACGCCGTGCTGCACAGCCACAGCACCATGTCGTTGACCGACGCGCCCAGCGCCTTGCCAACCCGCTTGGTCTCGTCCAGCGGCAGCGACAGGCCGGTGAAGGCGCGCTGGTTGGTGATCGGGTGGTTGAAGGGCGAGGGCGGCGCAAACTTCAGCAGGCTGCCGGCCTTGGTGCCTTTGCTGCCGTTCGCGGCAGGCTTGGCGCGCGACTGCACCGCATCGACGACCATCGCCATCAGCGATTTGGCCAGCCCCGGCACCAGCTTGCCCAGCGTCACCACCTGGTTCAGCTGGTTCTCGATGCCGGCGCTCAGCAGTTCGGCCACGCCCAGCTGGTAGCGGTGGCTGCGGCGCGGGCGCGGCGGCTTGACCTTGCGCGGCTCGGGCGTCAGGTCGAAGATGCTCTGGCCCAGCGTGACGCCGGCCTGACCGTCGATCGCGGCATGGTGCACCTTGCCGTAGAAGCCCATGTGGCCGCTGGCCAGGCCGTCGATGACATAGAACTCCCACAGCGGCCGGCTGCGGTCCAGCAGGCTGGAATGCAGCCGCGCGACCAGCGCATCCATCTGCTCGCGCGTGCCCGGTTTGGGCAGCATCACGTAGCGCATGTGGTAGTCGAGGTCGATGTCGTCGTCGTCTATCCACACCGGGTTGGCCAGGTCGAAGGGCATCATCGCCAGCTTGCGCGTGAACACCGGCGCCAGGTGCATGCGGCCGGCGATGTGCGCTCGCACGTCGTCGTACCAGTTGCCGGTGTAGCCGGCCGGCAGCTCGAACACGTGGCTGCTGCCGACATGCATCGGCATTTCGGCCGATTCGAAGTGCAGGAACGCGCCGTCGACGATGCTCAGGTGTTTCAGGTCCTTCAAGGTGGGCTCCCTTGGTCTGTGATCTGCATGGAGTCTTGCCCGGACGGCGCGTGCCGTCCACTCGGGTCTACGTTGATGGCGGCGCGCCTTTGGCCGCCGCGAGCGCGGCCTCGGCATCGGCCTGCCATTGCGCCTGCAGCGCCGCCCAGCCGGCGGCGCCTAAGCCTTCCATCGTCGTGATGTTGGCTTCGTAGATCGCCTCGGGTTCCGGGAAGGCCTCGACGGCGCGGTCGATGCTGTCTTCGCGCAACAGGTGCAGCGTGGGGTAGGGCGACTGGTTGGTGGCGTGGCTGATGTCGCCGGGCGCGGCGTCGGCGAACTGGAACTGCGGATGGAAGTGGGCCACCTGCAGCACGCCTTCGAGGTCCAGCGCGGCGAGCGTGTCTTCGGCGATGCCGAGGAATTCATTGAACTCCTCGAAGTCCTGCAGCACCTGCGGGTGGATCAGCAGCACGGTGTCGGTCACTTCGGGGTCGGTGGCGACGAGCTCCTGCATCGCCTGCGCCAGGTGGGCCTGCAGCGTCTCGACATCGGCCGCGTCGCTGACGATGTAGCGCACCTGGCCTTTGGCCTGCACGGCCTTCGCGAAGGGGCAAAGGTTCAGGCCGATCACCGCCCGGTCCAGCCAGGCGCGGGTTTCCGCGATCACACGTTCGGTTTGCATCACACCGCCTCCTGCAGGCGCAAGCGGCGCGCGGCCTCTTCGGCCTTGGCATCGTCGATCTCGCGCAGCACGCCGCCCAGATCCACCGGCTTCTTCGCTTGTTCGAAGTGGCCGGTCAGCACGGCATCGGGCTGCAGGATGCCGCGCTCGTAGAGGGACCAGATTTCCTTGCCGTAGTTCGTGGCCAGCAACTCCGGCGCAAAGCGGCCGAAGTAGTTGCGCAGGTTGGCCACGTCGCGCTCCAGCATCGCTGGCGCGTGGTTGTTGCCGGCGGCGTCCACCGCCTGCGGCAGGTCGATGATCACCGGGCCGTCGGCGCCGACCAGGATGTTGAACTCCGACAAGTCGCCATGCACGACGCCGGCGCACAGCATGCGCACCACCTCGCGCAGCAGCGTCTGGTGGTGGGCGCGGGCGATGTCGGGCTCGAAGGCCATGTCGTTCAGGCGCGGGGCGGCGTCGCCATCGGCGTCGCAGACCAGCTCCATCAGCAGCACGCCTTCGTGGAAGTTGTAGGGCTTGGGCACCCGCACGCCGGCGGCGGCCAGGCGGTACAGCGCATCGACCTCGGCGTTCTGCCAGGCTGCTTCCTGCGCCTGGCGGCCAAAGCGCGTGCCCTTGGCCATCGCGCGGGCCTGGCGGCTGTTCTTGGTCTTGCGGTTCTCGGTGTAGTCCACCGCCTGGCGGAAGCTGCGGTGCGTGGCGTCCTTGTAGACCTTGGCGCAGCGGGTCTCGTCGCCGCAGCGCACGACGAAGACCATCGCTTCCTTGCCGCTCATCAACTGGCGCTGCACCGAATCGATCAGGCCTTCTTCCAACAAAGGCCGCAGCCGTTCGGGGGTTTTCATCGACCGATTGTCGTCTGGTCGCCACCTCTACACTCGGACGCATGATTTTGCTGGCTCCGATGGAAGGACTGCTCGACTTCAGCCTGCGCGATGTGCTGACCCGAGTGGGCGGCATCGATCGCTGCGTTTCCGAGTTCATCCGCGTCACCGATCGGGTACTGCCCGACCGGGTCTTCACCCGTGTGATGCCCGAGTTGCTGAGCGGCAGCCTGACCCCGGCGGGGGTGCCGGTGCGGGCGCAATTGCTGGGGTCGGACCCGGCGGTGCTGGCCGACAACGCGGCGGCCCTGGCCCGTTTGCACCCGGCCGGCATCGACCTGAACTTCGGCTGCCCGGCGAAGACCGTGAACCGCCACCGCGGCGGCGCGGTGCTGCTGGACGAGCCGGAGCTGGTGCATGCCATCGTCGTCGCGGTGCGGCGCGCGGTGCCGGCCGCGATGCCGGTGTCGGCCAAGATGCGGCTGGGCAACCAGGACGATTCGCGCATGCTGGAATGCGCGCACGCGATCGCCAGCGCCGGCGCAGATGAGTTGGTGGTGCACGGGCGCACCAAGCTGCAGGGCTACCGGCCGCCGGCCTACTGGGAGCAGATCGCGCTGATTCGTGAGGCAGTGACGATTCCGGTCATCGCCAACGGCGAGATCTGGACGGTGGATGATGCGCTGCGCTGCCGCGAGGTCTCCGGCTGCCACGCGCTGATGCTGGGCCGCGGCATCGTCGCCGACCCCGGTCTGGCGCTGGCCATCCGCTCACCGCAGCAGCCGTCGGTGGAGTGGCCCACGGTGCTGCCGCTGCTGGCCGTCTACTGGCGCTGCATTGCTCGCCATGTCGAGCCGCGCCACCGGGCCGGGCGGCTGAAGCAGTGGCTGAACCTGATGCGGCGGCGCTTTGCCGGTGCGCAGGCGCTGTACGACACGGTGCGGGCGATCAACGACAGCGTGGCGGTCGAACAGCTGTTGTCAGCCACCGCGGCCGCGCCGGCCCATCACTTCCACCAGGCCAGCAGCCCGCCCATCAGCGTCAGCGAGATGACGTGGTAGCCCGAGTTGATCAGCCACAGCACGAGCGAGCGGCGCTCGAACAAATCGTTCACCGCGAAGCACATCGCGACCCAGCCGATGCCGGCGGCCGCGCCGGCCGCCAGACCGAAGCCGACCGTCGCTTTGGCGCCGAGGAAAGCCGCCAGGTTGGCCGCCATCACCAGCGAGCACACGTAGGTCAAGCCGAAGATGCGAACCATGTTGCCGCCCTTGAGTTGCTCGTCCGACAGCCCGGTTTCGCGCTGCCAGCGCTTGGCAAAGAGGATCGGCGAGTACCAGACGCCGCCGATCAGAAAGCTCAAGGCGGCGGCCGCGAGGATGGCCAGCGGGTTCAGGTGCATGTCGTCCATGGTGTGTGGGCCTCGAAGGGTGGGGTGCGCGCAGCCTAGGCGGGTGGCGCGCAGCGCTCAAGCCACGCACTCCCGAAACCGGACACCGTGACGCCGAACCCGGACTTCCGCGCGCTGAACCCGCCGCCGCGCGGTGTGCGTTTCGACGACCGGCCGCTGATGGCCGTCGGCATCCCCGCCTTTGGCCTGACGATTCCGCTGTTCAGCGGCCTGCTGGCGCTCGATGGGCCGGGCATCACGCCGGGTGATGCGCGCTGGTGGGCCGGCATGGCCTGGTTCGTCGGGCTGGCGTTTTGCATTTGGTGGGGCAACCGCTGGCTGCTGTTCAAGCAGCGTGAGCACCTGGACTGGTTTGCCCAGCCGCTGCGCAAGCTGCTGATGCTGGTGGCGGCCTGCACGCTGTACACCGCGCCGCTCACTGTCGCCTGGCTGGCGCTGTGGTACTGGGGCAGCGGCCAAGCCATCGATCACACGGTGGTCCGCATCGTCGCGCTGACCAATGTGATCTGCGTGATCTTCGTGACCCATGCCTATGAGACGGTGTTCCTGATCCGCGAGCGCGAATCCGACGCGCTGCAGCTGGCGCAGCTGGAACGCAGCCGCGCGCAGGCCGAACTGGCGGCCTTGAAGGCGCAGATCGACCCGCACTTCCTGTTCAACGGCCTGAACACGCTGGGCCACCTGGTGACGCACGATCCGGCCCATGCCCGCGAGTTCTGCGATTGCCTGGCCGAGGTCTACCGCTATGTGCTGACCAGCGGCCGGCGAGAACAGGTACCGCTGCGCGACGAGCTGGTGTTCGTGCGGCAGTACTTCCGGCTGTTGGAACTGCGCTTCGGCGGCGATGCGGTGCAGCTGCAGGCGCCCGCCATCGATGCGCTGCCGGCCGATGCGCTGATCGTGCCGCTGGCGCTGCAGGTGCTGGTCGAGAATGCCGTCAAGCACAACGCGGTGTCGGCCGAGACGCCGCTGCGCGTGACCATCACGCGGCACGCCGAAGGCCTGCATGTGCACAATGCGCGGCGGCCGCGGCAAGGCCTGGCGGACTCGGCCGGCGTGGGCCTGGCCAATCTGGACGAGCGCTGCAAGCTGGTGTTCGGCCGCGGCCTGGTTCTACTGCAGAACGAGGCGCAGTTCAGCGTCACCGTGCCGATGTCGCGCACAGCCCCATGAAGCCTTTGACCCTGTTCATCGCCGAAGACGAACCACCGGCATTGGCCAGGTTGATCGAGTGCCTGCAGCGTGTTGCGCCCACGGCGCGGGTGGTCGGCACTGCCCGTTCGCTGCAGGCGTCACGCACCTGGCTGTCGGGGCACCCGGCGCCGGACCTGCTGCTGCTGGACATCCAACTGGCCGACGGCCTGTCGCTGGCCTTGTTCGATCCGGCGGCCAGTGGCCCGCCGCCTGCGTCGCCGGTGATCTTCACCACCGCACACGATGCCTTCGTGCTCGAGGCCTTCAAGTGCAATGCGATCGACTACCTGCTGAAGCCGGTCAGTGAATCGGCCATGGCCGCTGCATTGGCGCGCTATGAATCCCTGAGCCGCCACTTCACCGGCAACCTGGCCGGCCTGCTGGCCGCGCTGACGCCGCAAACCCAGCCCCAGACCCCCGCCCGCCACCCCTGGCGCCAGCGCCTGGTGCTGCGCCGCGGCAGCGGCTTCGCCAGCCTGCGCTGCGACGAAGTGGCCTGGTGCACCTCGGTCGACAAGCTGACCTTCGTGCTGACCCGCAGCGGCGAGCGCCTGCTGGCCGACGAGACGCTGGCCGAGCTGGAGGCCGCACTGGATCCGCAGCGTTTCTTCCGCGCCAACCGGCAGTTCCTCGTGCAGCTGGATGCGGTCAAGGGCTTCCGGCCGCAGGGCAAGGGCCAATTGCGGCTGGAGTTGCAGCCGGCCCATGACGCGCCGGTGCTGGTGAGCCAGGAGCGCGCGAAGGCCTTCCGCGACTGGCTCCAACAATGATCGCGACGCCTGACAGACGATGAGCAGTTACTACGAAGCCACGATTCCCCCCCGCGCGCCGGCGCAGCCGCTGCACGGCGCCATCGACGCCGAGGTCTGCATCGTCGGCGCCGGTTTCGCCGGCCTGGCCACCGCGCTGGGCCTGGTCGAACGCGGCATCCGTGATGTCGTGGTGCTGGAAGCGCAGCGCGTGGGTTTCGGTGCGTCCGGCCGCAATGGCGGTTTCGTCTTCGGCGGCTACAGCCTGGACAACGCTGACCTGCTGGCCCAGCTGGGGCCGCAGCGCGCGAAGGCCTGCTATGGCCTGACGCGCTCGGCCGTCGACCTGATCCGCCGCCGTGTGCAGGCCCATGCTATCGACTGCGATCTGGTCGAAGGCGGTGCGCTGCTGGCCAACTGGTTCGACGACGAATCCTTGCTGCTGAAGCAGCAACGGCTGATGGCCGATCACTTTGGCGTGCAGTGGCAGCTGATCCGCAAGGCAGAGCTGGAGGCCCACGTGCGATCGGACCGCTACTTCGGCGCGCTGCTGGAGCCGGACGCTTTCCACTTCCACCCGCTGAAGTACGCGCTGGGCGAAGCGCGGGCGGTGCAGGCGGGCGGCGGTCGCATTCAAGAGGCGTCGCCGGTGACATCGATCTCGCGTGCCGGCACCGGATTCAGCGTGAGCACCGCGCAAGGCAGCGTGGCGGCGCGCCATGTCGTCGTCGCCGGCGGCGGCTACCTGCAAGGCCTGGTGCCGGCGATCGAACGCGCGATGCTGCCGATCGCCACCTATGTGATGGTCACCGAGCCGCTGGGCGCGCTGCAGCGCGAACTGGTTCCCAGCCGCGCGGCGATCTACGACACCCGCTTCGCCTTCGACTACTACCGCGCACTGGCCGACACGCGGCTGCTGTGGGGCGGCCGCATCAACGTGCGCGACCGCCGGCCTGAAGACATCGCCGAGTTCCTGAAGCGCGACATGCTGCGGGTCTATCCGCGTTTGGCCGATGCCAAGGTGGAATTCGCGTGGAGCGGCATGATGAGTTATGCCCGTCACAAGATGCCGCAGATCGGCCGGTTGACAGGACGTGACGGTGCGGGCGACGCCGCCGGCGCCTGGTATGCCCTGAGCTTCGGCGGTCATGGCGTGGCGCCGACGACGGTGGCCGGCGAAGTGCTGGCCGCAGCCATCGCCGAAGGCCAGCCCATTCCCGACGGCTTCCAGCCCTACGGCCTGCCGCGCACCTTCGGCCCGCTGGGGCTGGCGGCGGCGCAGGCCACCTACGCGTGGTTCGAGTTGAAGGATTGGGCAAGGTCGATCTGACCTACCGATGCCGTTCGGAATTAACTCTGGCGTTCGGAATGGATGATCGTAGTAGGATGATGTCAATTCAGTCGGAGGCCCCGATGACATCCATTGCCACCGTCAGTGACAAGGGGCAGGTGACGCTGCCCAAGCAGTTGCGCGACCAACTCGGCATCGAGCCTGGCACGCGCTTGTCGTTCCAGGTCGACCCGGACGGCGCACTGCGCGTTCGGGTGCTGGCCAAGGGCGCGTCAACGCTGTTCGGCCTGCTGGCCAAGCCGGGTGAGCCGGCACGCAGCATCGCGGAGATGGACACGGCGGTCAGCCAGGCGGTGCTGGGACGCGCGGGCCGCACGAAGTGATCGCCGTCGACACCAACGTGCTGGTGCGCTTGCTGGTCAATGACGATGTGGCGCAGGCGGCCAAGGCGCGCCGGCTGTTCGACGCACAGGCTGAGCAGGACGCCGCCATCTGGATTGCCGATACCGTGTTGGTCGAAACTGTCTGGACACTGGCCCGCGCCTATCAGCGCCTGCGTGCCGACCTGGTGCTGGCCCTGCGTGCGTTGGCCACGCATGCTACGGCGGTGTTGGAGTCGCCCCAGGCCGTGCAGCAGGCCATCGAGGCCTTCGAACGCGGTCCGGCGGACTTTGCCGACTGCCTGTTGTGCGCCAAGGCCGCACTGGCAGGCTGCGATTCGGTGGCGACCTTCGATCGCGGGATGAAAGAATTGGCCGGTGTGAAGCTGCTGTAGGGCCCCGGTTCAGGGCCTTCTCACTTGCCCCAGCTGTCCCGCAAGCCCGTGATGCGGTTGAACACCGGCTGGTCCGGCGCATGATCAACGCGGTCGGCGACGAAGTAGCCATGGCGTTCGAACTGGAAGCGGTCTTCGCGCTGCGCCTGCGCCAGCGCCGGTTCGACATAGCCGTGCACGAGCTTGACGCTGGCCGGGTTCAGCACGTCGCGGAAATCGCGGTCGCCGGCATCCGGTTGGGCTTCGGTGAACAGGCGGTCGTAGAGGCGCAGTTCGGCCGGCACCGCGTCATGCTGGCTGACCCAGGTGATCGTGCCCTTGACCTTGGCCGCATCGGCACCCGGCGTGCCGCTCTTGGTGTCGGGCACCACCGTGGCTAACACGGTGGTGACGCGGCCGTCGGCATCCTTGTCGCAGCCGGTGCATTCGACGACCATGCCGTACTTCAAGCGCACCTTGTTGCCCGGGAACAAGCGGAAGAAGCCCTTGGCCGGCACTTCGGCAAAGTCGTCGCGCTCGATCCACACGGCGGGGCCGAGGCTGAAATCGCGGCTACCGAGCTCCGGATGCTGCGGGTGGGCCGGTGCGTGGCAGGGCTCACGGTGCTCGGCGCTGCCGAAGACCTCGGCCCAGTTCGTCAGCTTCAGCGGGACCGGGTCGATCACGGCCATCGCGCGCGCGGCCTTGCCTTCCAGGTCGTCGCGCAGCGCGATGTCCAGCACGCTGTAGTCGACCCAGATGTTGGTCTTGCTGGCGCCGGTGTCCTCGGCCATCTTGCGCACGCTCTCGGGCGTGTAGCCGCGGCGGCGCATGCCGGCCAGCGTGGGCATGCGCGGGTCGTCCCAGCCATTGACGATCTTTTCGTCGACCAGCGCCTTCAGCTTGCGCTTGCTGGTGATCACGTAGGTCAGGTTGAGCCGCCCGAACTCATGCTGCTTGGGCAGCGGGCGCTGCAGCAGACCGCCCACCACGCGACCGTCGGCGAGCGTTCGGGTTTCAGCCAGTGAATTCAGCAGCCAGTCGTAGAACGGCCGCTGGTCCTCGAACTCCAGCGTGCAGATGCTGTGGGTGATGTTCTCCAGCGCATCCTCGATCGGGTGCGCATAGGTGTACATCGGGTAGATGCACCAGGTGTCGCCGGTGTTGTGGTGGTGCGCGCGCTTGATGCGGTAGAGGGCCGGGTCGCGCAGGTTGATGTTCGGCGAGGCCATGTCGATCTTCGCGCGCAGCACCATCGCACCGTCGGCATGCAGGCCGTCGCGCATCTCACGGAATCGCGCCAGGTTCTCGGCGACGCTGCGGCTGCGCCAGGGGCTGTCGGTGCCGGGTGTCGTGAAGTCGCCGCGGGTGGCGCGCATTGCCTCGGCGCTTTGTTCGTCGACATAGGCCAGACCGCACTCGATCAGGTGCTCGGCCGCGCGGTACATGAAGTCGAAGTAGTTGCTGGCGTAGTACAGGTGCGTGGTGCTGTTCACGTCCCAGCTCCAGCCCAGCCAGTGCACCATCTCGACGATGGCGTCGACGTATTCCTGCTCTTCCTTTTCCGGATTCGTGTCGTCGAAGCGCAGGTGGCAGACACCGCCGAAGTCCCGCGCCAGGCCGAAGTTCAGGCAGATGCTCTTGGCATGGCCCACATGCAGGTAGCCGTTGGGCTCGGGCGGGAAACGCAGGCGCACGGTGGCCGGGTCGGCGATGCCGGCCGCGTGGTGCGCTGCGTCGCCCGGCGTGCCGCCCCAGCGTCGCTGCGCATAAACCCCTTCCTGCACTTCACGTTCGATCAGCGTGCGCAGGAAGTTGGCGGGCTTGGCGGCTTCGGGCTTGGTGGGGGCGGACATTGAGGGCGTGTCGCGGCGGGAGGCCGCTGCTGCGGGAAAGGCTGGATTCTAGGAGTCTGCGCCGAGGTGATGATGGGCCCACGTGCCGCGGCCATGTTGCGCTGCGCCCCTCGCGCGATGGGTGCTGGCATGAATCGGATGAACCGCCCATGACACAAGCCGCGATCGATACGCCGAAAGTGCCCGCCGCGATCGGCCTGTACCTGGCGCTGGTGCAGTTCTTCTTTGCGCTGACCTGGGTGGTCTACGTGATCTACCTGCCGCAGCTGGTTGAAAGCGCCGGGCTGCCGCGTTCGGTGGTGCCGTGGCTGCTGATGGCGGACCAGTTGGTCTTCATCGCCTGCGATGTGGCGGTGGGCCTGGCCAGCGACCGCGCGGCGCAACTGCTCGGGCGACTGGGGCGCTGGATGGTGGCGGCCACGCTGCTGTCGATGGCGGCTTTCGTCGCGCTGCCTTTCGTCGCGCCGGGCGGCTCGCCCGCGCTGCTGCTGGGGTTGACGTTGCTGTGGGCCGCCAGTTCATCGCTGCTGCGGGCGCCGCCGATGACCTTGCTCGGACGTTACGCGGCCAAGCCGGCGCAGCCCGGACTGGTGGCGCTGATGCTGATGGGCAGTGGCATCGCGGCGGCGCTGGCGCCGTATCTCGGCATGGTGCTGAAGGGCTGGGATGCGCGCGGGCCCTTCGTGCTGTCGTCGCTGAGCCTGGCGGCAGTGACGCTGGGCATGGTGGCGGCCGAACGTGCACTGGCGCGGGCCCGTGCAGCGCAGCCGGCGCCTGCCGCGCCGGTGCCGGCCGCACTGCGCGCCGCCAGGCCGGTCACGCCGATCCCCGGCTTCATGCTCGCCGCGCTGCTGGCGGCGCTGGCCTTCCAGGTGCAGGCCAACATCGTGCAGGCGCCGGGCTACCTGCGCCTGGCCGATGCGTCGCAGCTGCCATGGCTGATGCCGCTGTTCTGGGTCGGCTTCAACCTGGCGCTGATGCCGGCCAGCCAGCTGACCAAGCGCTGGGGCGGCCTGCCGGTGATGGCCGCCGCGGCGCTGGGCGCGGCGCTGGCCAGTGGGCTGGGCTGGCGGGCCGGCAGCCTGCCGGTGTTGATCGCCGCGCAGCTGTTGGCCGGAGCAGGCTGGGCTGCGGTGCTGATGAGTGCGTTTTCCAGCGCGCTGTGGTTTGGCCACACCGGGCGTGAAGGGCGCCTGGCCGGTGGGCTGAATGCCTTGCTGGCGGCGGCCACGCTGTCGCGCATGGGGCTGGTGGTGACGCTGGCACCAGCGCCGGCGGTGGCGGCCGGCTGGGGCTGGATCGCGGTAGCGGGTTTTGTGGCTGCAGCGATGTTGCTGGCAGCGATCTGGTCACGCGCGCGGCGTTGACCGTGCCGCAGCGCGCTACATGCCCTTGAACAGGTGCGCGTAGAGCCGGCTCGCAGTCAGCCGCTCGGGCCGGCCGCGCAGCGTCAGGGTGACCTTGCCGGATTCGTCGCGCAGCGCGGTGGTGATCGCGCTGGCCCGCACCACCAGGCTGCGGTGCACCTGCCAGAACTTCTGCGCGTCGAGTTGCGGCATCAGCTCGCGCAGCGACAGCCGGATCAGGTGCTCGCGCTCGGCGGTGATCACGCGCAGGTATTTGTCGGCGGCCTCGAAATACAGCACCTCGTCGATCGGCACCATGTGCACGATGTTGCCGACGCTGGCCTGGATCACCTCGAGCTTCGGCGTCACGCCGCCGGCCGGCGCGGCGACCAGCAGCGCGCGCAGCTGTGCCAGCGTCTGGTCCAGCGCCGGCCCGGCCGGTGCGCGGTCGGCCAGGCGTTTCTTCAGGCGCTCGATGCAGGCGGCCAGTCGGGCGCTGTCCACCGGCTTGACGAGGTAGTCCACCGCCTGGGCTTCGAAGGCCTGCAGCGCGTACTGGTCGTAGGCGGTGACGAAGACCAGCAGCGGGAAGGCGGGACCCTCCGGCCAGTCCTCGGCCAGCGCTTGCGCGGCGTCGAGGCCACTCATGCCGGGCATGCGGATGTCGAAGAAGCAGACCGCGGGCTGCAGCTGCAGCGCCTGCGTGACGGCACTGGCGCCGTCGCCGACGACGGCCGCGATCTGCAGATCGGGCCACAGCCGGGCCAGGTCGGCCTGCAGGCCGGCGGCCAGCAGCGGTTCGTCTTCGGCGATCAGCGCGGTGGGCATGGCGAGGGCTCGGTCGTTGCGGGGGTGTCCGGTGCCTGGGCCGGCGCGGGCAGCGGCAGGGTCAGCGTCGCCAGCGTACCGCCCTCGGCGCCCGGCGCTGCCGCCAGCGCGAAGCTGGCGCGCTCGCCGTACAACGCGTTCAGCCGTTCACGCACATGGGCGGTGCCGTAGCGGGTGTCGCTGCTGGGCGGCGTCGCGGCGTTGGCGGCAGCGGCCAGGCCGACGCCGGTGTCGCGCACCGTCAGCACCAGCTGGCCGCCTTCGCGCCGCGCCTGCACGTGGATGCGGCCGCCCTCGAGCTTGGGCTCCAGGCCATGCTTGATGGCGTTCTCGACCAGCGGCTGCAGCAGCAGCGGTGGCACGGCGGTGTCGCGCAGATCGGCCGGCAGATCGAAGTCCACCACCAGCCGCGGGCCCATGCGGATGGCCATCAGCGCCAGGTAGTCGGCCAGGCGATCGAACTCCGCGCTCAGTGGATGCGCGCCGTTGCGCGACGCGTTCAGCGTCGCCCGCAGGAAGCTGATCAGCCGGTCCAGCATGGCCTGGGCCTTGGGCGGGTCGATGCCGATCAGCACACGCAGATTGGCCAGCGTGTTGAACAGCATGTGCGGCTCGAGCTGGGACTCCAGCAGCTTCAGCTGGTTCTCCACGGCCAGGCGCCGGGCCGCTTCGGCGGCGGCCATCTCGGTGTGCAGGCGTTCGCGGGAATAAAAGAAGTAGGTCGCGGCGCCGGCCACCAGCAAGGTGATCAGCCCCGGCGACAGGTTGGTGAACAGGCTCGGCGACTGCAAGCCCAGCAGCCTGTCGACCAGCGAGGTGCCCAGCGAATAACCGGCCACCGAACCGATCAGAATCGTCAGGCTCATCGAGCCCCAGCCCGGCCAGTGGCTCTTGTCGGCCACGCGCGGGCCTAGCAGGCGCACGGTCAGCTGTCGGCCGCCATCGATGAACAACCAGATCAGGTTGCCAATCGCGAAGGAGTAGAGCAGCACCACCCCGTAGTCGCTGCGCCGGTAGGACAACAGCCAGAACGGCACCGAGACGACCAGGCAGACGATCTGGTTGACCAGGCCGCGGTACAGGAGAGAGCGGCGCGGTGGCGGCACGGCAGCTGGTGCATCGAGGGCGAGTGGGCGAGCGGTCATTCTCGTCGAGTCCCAAACGTCGGCTGGCATCGCTCAGGCGGCCAGCGGCACGGCAGCTTTGGGCGCCTGGGCCAGCACCCGCAGGGCGCGGCCGGCGAACAGCCCGGCCATCAGGCCATACAGCAGGCTGGCGCTGAGTGCGAAGGTGGCCAGGTGCGCCAGTGCCGGGTTGAGTGCCAGCGAGGCATTGACGACATAGCGCAGCGTGAACACGCCGAGCAGCATGGCCATCGGCATCCAGCTGCCGCCGATCGCAAAGCGCTCGTTCGGCAAAGCCTGGGCGCGCAGCGGCAACTTCAGCACGGTGAGGGCCGCGATGCCGGCGGCCATGCCCAGCAGCCAGAGCAGCAGCACGCCGGGGTCGGCACCGAAGGCCTTGCCGACAGCGGCCAGCGACAGCACACCCAGCACCACCGGCACCACCACCAGCGGCGTGCGTCGCATGACATGGTCACGCGACTGCTTGAGGCCCAGCGCGACGAGGCCGGCCAGCAGCGCCCAGACCCAGGTCGGCGTGTGGCTGAAGATCTGGTGTGCAGCGGTGTTCATGGTGGGGCCCTTTTCGATGGCAGCGGGGTTGCGTTGGCCGCATCTTCAGCGGCGGCGGTGCAGCGCACGAGGGGGCTGCGACGAAACGCCGCCCGGCGGCGGGAAGCGCGCCAGGGCCGGCGCCAAGTACCGGTCGCCCGCTGTGGACCGACGGCCGCGCTGGCCGCCGTTGCTAAGATTTGTGGCCAATAACGAACGAGACAACGAGGGAGATCATGGCCATTGCCACATCAAAGCATCTGCGCACGGCGCTGGCCTGCCTGGCCCTGCTGCCGGGCCTGTGTACCAGCCTGCTCGCGGCCGAACGGGGGCTGCTGCGGCCGCTGCCTGCGGCTGCCGTCGCGGCGCAGGAGGAGGAGCGTGACGGCGCCCGCGTCATCGTCAAATTCAAGGCGCTGGGTCCTTTGATGCACGCCCAGCGCAGCGCGGGGCCGAGCGTGCGCGGACCGCAGCACGCGGCCACGCTGGGCCGGCGCACCGGCCTGTCGCTGGCCGACGGTCGCATCATCGATGCGCGAAGCCAGGTCCTGCGCGGCGGCAAGGGGCTGCGGTCGACCGCGCTGGCGGCGCGCCTGGCGGCTGACCCGGACGTGGAATACGCCGTGCCCGACCGGCGCCGCCGCGCGCTGGCCTTGCCGAACGACCCCTTGCTGGCGGCCAGCACCAGCACCTCGCCGGCGGTCGGCCAGTGGTACCTGCGCGCGCCGGATGCCACGGCGGTGTCGGCCATCAATGCGGTGGGCGCCTGGGCCGTCACCACCGGCTCGAAGAGCGTCGTGGTGGCCGATCTGGACACCGGCGTGCTGCTCAACCATCCCGATCTGTCGGCCAAGCTGTTGCCGGGCTATGACTTCATCGACGACGCGGCCACCGCCGGCGACGGCAACCGTCGCGATGCCAGTGCGGCCGATCCGGGCGACTGGACGGCCGATGACGAATGCGGCACCGGCGTGCCGGGCGGCAGCAGCAGCTGGCACGGCACCCAGACCTCCGGCCTGATCGCGGCGCAGACCGGCAATGGCGTCGGCATGGCCTCGGTGGGCTACAACGCCCGCATCCTGCCGGTGCGCGTGCTCGGCAAATGCGGCGGCTGGGACTCGGACATCATCGCTGCCATGCTCTGGGCCGGCGGGGTGTCGAAGACGCCGGTGAGCAATCCGAATCCCGCGCAAGTCATCAACCTGAGCCTGGGCAGCGACAGCCCCTGCGATCGTGCGTATGTCGATGCCGTCAGCCAGCTCACGGCGGCCGGCGTGGTGGTGGTGGCCGCGGCCGGCAACAGCGTGGGCCTGGCGGTCGGCGCGCCGGCCAACTGCCCCGGCGTGATCGCGGTGGCCGGCGTGCGCCATGCCGGGACCAAGGTGGGTTACTCGAACGTAGGCCCCGAGGTGGCCCTCTCGGCGCCGGCCGGCAACTGCGTCAACCTCAGTGGCGAGTGCCTGTACCCGATCGTGACCACCACCAACACCGGCACCCGCGCGCCCGCCACCCACAGCTACAGCGACGGCAGCAACTACTCGGTGGGCACCAGCTTCGCGACGCCGCTGGTGGCCGGCACCGTGGCCCTGATGCTGTCGGTCAACCCGGCACTGACACCGGCCCAGGTCAAGAGCATGCTGACCAGCACGGCCCGCGCCTTCCCGACGACGAGCCCGGATCCCGAGGTCACGCTCTGCCATGCGCCGAACCGCTTCGAACAGGCTGAGTGCATCTGCACCACCTCGACCTGCGGCGCCGGCCTGCTGGATGCCGCCGCGGCGGTCAACGCGGCCGCTGCGCTGCCGGCGCCCACGGTGCGCATCACGGCCTCGTCCACCACGGTGCAGGCCGGCGCGACGCTGACGCTCGACGGCAGCGCGTCCACCGCGTCGAACGGTCGCACGCTGGCCGCCTACCAATGGTCGGTGGTCAGCGGCAATGCCATCGCCGTCATCAATGGGGCCAGCAACGCCGCCACCGTGCGCGTGCTCACCTCCGGCGTCGGCAGCTTCACGGTGCAGCTGACCGTGGCCGACAACGCCGGTACGCAGGCCAGCAGTTCGACGAGTGTGACGGTCAACCTGCCGAAGGCGCCGACGGTGAACGTGCAGGCCTCGGCCAGTGTCGTGCCCGCGGGCAGCACGGTCAGCTTCGACGGCGCGGGGTCGACCGCGGCCACGGGCCTGAAGATCACCGGCTACCAATGGTCCCTCACCAGCGGCGGCGCGCTGGCGTCGTTCACCTCGGGCACGCGTGCGGCGACGGCCACGGTGGCCACGGCGGGTGCCGGCAGCGGCAGCTTCACGGTGCAGCTGACAGCGACCGACAGCCTGGGCCAGCAGGCCAGCACCTCGCGCACGGTCTCGGTCACCGCGCTGACGCCGATCGCCAGCATCAGCACGGCCGCGGCGGCCACCGCCGTCGGCAGCAGCCTGGCCTTCGACGGCAGCGGCTCGACGGCACCGAGTGGCCGCTCGATCAGCGCCTACCAGTGGACGATCACCAGCGGCGCGTCGCTGGCGGCGTTCAGCGGCAGCACGACGGCGGCCAGCGCGAACCTGATCACCAGCGGTGTCGGCAGCGTCACGGTGCAACTGTGTGTGAGCGACAGCGCGGGCGCGCAGGACTGCAAGAGCAGCACGGTGACGGTGCGTGCCAGCGACAGCGATCGGGTCGTCAGCTGGGCCGAGGCCACGTTCCCGGCCTACTTCCCGGCACCGGCCACCGCCGGGCAGTTGCAGCAGTACAGCTACCGCTACTACCCGGCCACCGGCAACTACATCGGCTTTGCCGAGGGGCGGGTGCTGCTGCACAACGGCCGCGACTGGAACCTGCTCGACGTCGGCACGCTGGCCGACCTGCTGGCGCGGGCGGCCGCGACGGGGTTCTGACGGCCCCGGGGCGCCGGCACCGGGGCTGCCCTTGGACCGGCGTGCACGGGATCGCGAAGCCGGTACAGGCCGGCGCCGCCGGCCAGAGCGGCGCTAGACCAGCAAAGTCGCCTCCGGCGCCGCGCCGCGCAGGAAGATCAGGGCGCCTTTTTCGCTGACGATGGGCATGTGCAGCTTGTCCTGCCGCCCGAGGTGGAAGCCGCCGGCACCGACCTCGAGTTCGCCGATGCGCAGCGCGCCTTCGAGCACCACGCATTCTTCGTCGATCGGGTGGCGGTGCGCGGGCAGGCTGGCCCCGGGCGCCAGCCTGATCAGGTAGGACATGATGCCTTCGCACTCGTGCAGCACTTTCAGGCTCAGGCCGGGGCCGAAGGGCTGCCATTGGCCATCGGCCGCACGCACCGTGAGGTGCTGGCCACGCTGGTCTTCGGCCACGCGCGCGAGCACGCGGCGCTTGACGCGGGCCATGCTCAGCGCGTCGCCTTGCGTGCTGGCGGTGGCACTGCCGTTGAGCAGATCGACGATGTCGGCGTCGAGCACCGGTTCGGCATCCGGCGCCGCAATGTCGGGGGTGGGGATCGGGTGGTCCATCATGGGTGGCGTGCAGCGGTGTGTGTCAGGCGGACATCAGCCCGCGCAGTTTCTGCTGGGCGCGCAGCAGCAGCGATTTCACGGTGCCCAGCGGCAGGCCGGTGGCCTGCGCCGTGGCGGCATGGGAGAGTTCGCGGAAATAGGCCAGGCCCAGCACCCAGCGTTCCTGCGGCGACAGCGCGGCCAGCGCGCTGTACAGGCGACTGCCGGCCTGGGCCAGCGCGAGCAGTTCGTCCGGCCCGGGCAGCTGGGCCACCAGGCCGGCCAGCGTGCCTTCGTCGGATTCACCGCCGGCCGCGGCTTCGGTGGCCTCGTGCTGCTGCTGGCGGCGCAGGTCGATCGCTCGGCTGCGCACACGCGTCAGCAGCCAGGTCACGGCGCTGCCGCGGCTGGCGTCGAAGCGGGCTGCTTCGCGCCAACACTGGAAGTAGCTCTCGGCCAGCACGTCGTCGACATCGGCCTCGCGAAGCAGGCGGCGCGCCAGCACGTGCGCATAGGCCACGGTGGCGTCGTAGAAGTGCTCGAAGGCCCGGGCATCACCACCCGCCGCCTGCGCCAGCCAGCCGGCCAGGCGCCGGTCGCGCTCAACACGCACCGCGTCGTCGGTGCTCGGCGATGCCGCGCGCGGGGTGTCGGTACGGACGGGTTGCATCACAACCAGGCGAGGCGCCAGCGGGGAGGACGGCGCGGATCTTGCCAGACCCGGCTGGCCACGGCCAGCCGCAACTGCGGGGTGCAGCAGGGACAGCGCGGCGTTCATCGAGCGGGGCTCATGGCGGGTGGCTCAGGGTGGATGCGCAAGGCTCATCTCGTGGGGCATGGCAAGGGCCATCGTCTGGCATACGCGGGCTTGGCGCGCCTGGATGTGCCGACCCTGAGGTCGCCAGGGTTGATGCCCGGACCTGGGTGCGTCTGCCGGCCGGCCGTTGCCGTAGACGCTGGGGCATTGCAGCGCCTGCGGTGTCGGACTTTGCATTGCTTTACGTCAACGCAACCCCGGGGGCGCGGCGTTGGATCACCATGCACGCCATGAATGCTCCAGCATTGCTCCGTCTCCCGCGCCAGCGTCTTGCCCTGGCCTCGGCTCTGCTGGCGACCTGGCTGTCCGGCTGCGTGGTGGCACCCGCCCATCGGCCGGTGTATGCCGCCGAGGGACGCCGGCCGTCGCCCCCAGTGGCCGAGGCGCCGATGTACTTCTACCCCGAGCGCGGCCAGCCCGATGGCCAGCAGGATCGCGACCGCTACGAGTGTTACCGCTGGGCGGCACAGCAGACCAGCACCGATCCCGGCATGACGCCGGTGCGCCAGGTGCGCGGCCCGAGCCCAATGCCGCCGGTGCGTGATGGCGCCGATGTGGTGGCCGGCGCGGTCACCGGGGCGGCGCTGGGCGCGGTGGTTTCGTCGCCGCGCCATGCCGGCGAGAACGCGGTGATCGGCGCGATCTTCGGCACCGTGCTCGGCGCCATCGCGCAGGAGTCGCGTGCCCAGGCCATCGAACAGGCCCAGGCCCGCCAGCAGCAGGCCGCCGCAGCCACGCGTGTGCCTTCCGACAACTTCCGCCGCGCGATGTCCGCCTGCATGCAGGGTCGCGGCTACCGCGTGAGCTGATGCGCGACAGCCACTTGCAGGAGCCAGGAACGATCATGAGCCGCTCACATCATTTGTTATCTGCCTTGGGCCTGACCATGACGCTGCTGCTGGCAGCCGGAGTGCCGGCGGCTTTTGGTCAGGAGGGTCGTCACGAAGGCCGCCAGGGCGGCGGCGGGCGCGAAGGCCCGCCCTCGGCCACTCGCGAGGCGCAGCCTTCCGCCGGCCGTGCGGGCCCGCCGCAGCAGTCCGCGCCGCGACCGATCGATCAGCGGGTCCAGTCCGGCGGGCATCGTGGTGACGGGTCGCGCTGGTGGGATGGTGCGCATGGCCATTCGCACTACTACCCGACGCCGGGCTGGGCCGTGCGCAGCTTGCCGTCGCGGTCCCGCGTGGTGTTCTGGTCGGGCGTCAACTACGGCTACTACGACGGTGTCTGGTACGCACCCGGTCCGCGCGGTTATGCGGTGGTGCGGCCGCCCTACGGCATCGTGGTGGCCGACCTGCCGGCCTTTCGCACGCTGGTCACGATCGGCGGCCTGAGCTACCTGTACGCCAACGGCGTGTACTACCGCGAGCGCCCGGAAGGCGACTATGAAGTGGTGCCGACGCCGGTGGACAACGCGGCCGGCGGCCCGTCGTCGGACAAGCTCTTCGTCTACCCGCGCCAGGGGCAGACGGCGCAGCAGCAGGCCAGCGATGAATACGACTGCCACCGCTGGGCCGCGTCGCAGACCGGCTTCGACCCGACCGCCGCCGCGGTGGGCCAGCCCAGCGGCGACGTGATGCGCCGCGGCGACTACCAACGCGCGCGCAGCGCCTGCCTGGAAGGGCGCAACTACACGGTGCGCTGAAGCGGCCGCATGCTGCACGCTACAGTGCGGCGATGCGTCGTCCTGCCTCCCACAACGCCCCGCGGCGCGCGCTGCGCCGCGCACCGATCCTGGCCTTGCTGATCAGCCTGCTGGCCCCGCCTCATGCGCTGTCGCAACTGTCGCCCTACGCCGATGCGGTGGCGGCGCGCTTTCCCGCGCCCAGCGTACGCTACGACGTGCCGGTGCTGGCCGAAGGCCGCGACGACTTCACCGGCAACGACGAACTCGCCGACCTGCTGACCCAGCTCTCGCGCGCCGGCGGTACCGGCGGCACGCGCATCGACCGGCTGGAGCTCGGCCGGTCCCAGGAGGGCGTGGCGATCCAGGCCCTGCGTTTCAGCCGCAGCACTGGCAAGCCCGTGGTGCTGCTGATCGGCCAGCAGCATGGCGATGAGCCGGCCGGCGCGGAAGCCCTGCTGGTGGTGGCGCGCGCGCTGGCCGGCAGTGAACTGGGCGCGGTGCTGGACCAGATCGAGGTCATCGTGCTGCCGCGCGCCAACCCCGATGGCGCGGGCTGGGGCCGCCGGGTGGCCGCCAATGGCTTCGACATCAACCGCGACCACCTGCTGCTGCGCACCTCGGAGTCCCAGGCACTGGCGCGGCTGGTGCGCGAGCACCGGCCGGTGGTGGTGGTGGATGCGCATGAGCACACCGTGGTCGGCCGCTACCGCGAGAAGTTCAACGCGGTGCAGCGCTACGACATGCTGCTGCAGTACGCGATGGCGGCCAACCTGCCGCCGGCGCTGGGGCGGGCCAGCGAGGAGTGGTTCCGCCAGCCGATGCTCGCTGCGCTGGCGCGCGAAGGCCTGCGCAGCGAGTGGTACTACACCAACTCGATGGCGCCGCAGAACCTGCGCCTGTCGATGGGTGGCGTGCAACCCGACACCGGCCGCAACGTCAATGGCCTGCGCCATGCGGTGAGCCTGCTGCTGGAATCGCGCGGCGTCGGCATCGGCCGGCTGCACCTGGCCCGGCGCATGCATTCGCACGTGGTGGCGATGCGGGCGGTGCTGCACAGCGCAGCGGCCCATGCCGCCGAGCTGGTCGCGCTCCAGCGCGCGGCCGACGCGGAGGTGGCCGCGGCTGCTTGCCGCGGCAGCGTGGTGGTGTCGGCGACGACCACGCCGACGCGGCGCGAACTGCTGATGCTGGACCCGGTGACCGGCGCCGACAAGGCCTTGCAGGTGGACTGGGATTCGGCGCTGCAGTTGCGCACCGTGCTCGAGCGGCCACGCCCCTGCGGCTACTGGCTGGCGGCCGGTGAGACCGTGGCGGTCGAGAAGCTGCGCGCCCTGGGCGTCAGCGTGCGCACGCTGGGCGCGGCAGTGACCCTGCAGGCCGAAGCCTGGCAGGAGCAGGCGCGTGGCGAGATGGCGCGGCCCGATGTGCGCGGCACCGCGGCCGATGGCGCCCAGACCATCGTGCGGGTCCAGGTGGGGCTGGCCGCGCGCGAACACCGGGCCGAGCCCGGCAGCCACTACGTGCCGCTGGATCAGCCCTACGCGAACCTGATCATCGCGGCGCTGGAGCCCGATACGCAGAACAGCTACTACGCCAACCGCCTGCTGGGCGACCTGAACGCGGTGCTGCGGGTAACGGCGCGGCCCGAAGGTTTCTGAGCCCGCACGGCAGCAGGTTCAGCGCCGGCGCCTGCTGCTGCCGCCCAGCAGCGAACCCAGCACGCCGCGGACGATTTCGCGGCCGACGCTGGAGCCGATCGAGCGCATCGCCGAACGCGCCGCCGATTCGGCCAGCCCTTCATGCCGGCCGCCGCGTGGGCCGGTGCTGCCGAACAGCACGTCCTTCAGGCCGCCGAACATGCCGCCGTCGGCCGGTGCCGGCGCGGGTACCTGCGGCATGGGTGTGCGTCGGGTAGCGTCAATGGCTTCATCGGCCATGCTGCGGCCACCGGAGCCTGCCGGCGGCTGCGCGGCATGCGGGTCGGCCACCGGGCCGCTGGCCGCGCGGCCCTTGATCTTTTCGTAGGCCGATTCACGGTCGACCACCTTCTCATAGACCCCGGCCACCAGCGAGCCATTCCGCAAGGCTTGCCGCTGCTCGGCGCTGATCGGGCCGATCTGGCTGCCCGGCGGCAGCACGAAGACCCGCTCGGTGACGCTGGGCCGGCCCTTGGCGTCGAGAAAGCTGATCAGGGCCTCGCCGACCGCCAGCTCGGTGATGGCCGTGGCCATGTCGCCGATGGCCGGGTTCTGGCGCATCGTGTCGGCCGCCGACCTCACCGCCTTCTGGTCGCGCGGCGTGAAGGCGCGCAGCGCGTGCTGCACGCGGTTGCCCAGCTGAGCCAGCACGGTGTCGGGCACGTCCAGCGGGTTCTGGGTCACGAAGTACACGCCGACGCCCTTGCTGCGCACCAGCCGCACCACCAGCTCGATGCGCTCGATCAGCGCCGAGGGGGCGTCCTTGAACAGCAGGTGCGCTTCGTCGAAGAAGAACACCAGCTTGGGTTTGTCCAGGTCGCCGACCTCGGGCAGCAGCTCGAACAGCTCGGACAGCATCCACAGCAGGAAGGTGGCGTACAGCCGCGGCGCGTTCATCAGCTGGTCGGCGGCCAGGATGTTGATGACGCCCTGGCCATCGACGGTCTGCATGAAATCGCTGATGTCCAGCATCGGCTCGCCGAAGAACCGGTCGCCGCCTTGCTGCTCGATCTGCAGCAGCCCGCGCTGGATGGCGCCGATCGACGCCGCGCTGACATTGCCGTACTCGGTGGTGAAGTCGCTGGCGTTGTCGCCCACGTGCTGCAGCATCGCGCGCAGGTCCTTCAGGTCCAGCAGCAGCAGGCCGTTGTCGTCGGCAATCTTGAACACCAGGTTCAGCACGCCGCCCTGGGTCTCGTTCAGCGCCAGCATGCGCGACAGCAGCAGCGGCCCCATGTCCGACACGGTGGCTCGCACCGGGTGGCCGGCGGCGCCGAACACGTCCCACAGGGTGGCCGGGCAGGCCGCATGCACGGGTTCCGGCAGCGCGCGCTCCTTGATGATGGCCGCCAGCTTGGGGCTCAGCGCACCGACCTGCGTGATGCCGGTCAGGTCGCCCTTGACGTCGGCCATGAACACCGGCACGCCGATGCGGCTGAAGCCCTCGGCCAGGTTCTGCAGCGTGATGGTCTTGCCCGTGCCGGTGGCGCCGGTGATCAGGCCATGGCGGTTGGCCAGCGCCGGCAGCAGTTCGCAGCGGATCTCGCCATGTTGGGCAATCAGCAGGGGGTCGGCCATGGTGGGCTGGGCAGGGCGAGTGGGTGACCTGCGCAGTCTATTGCAGCGGACCCGGCAGGAACGCCGGCCGGCCGGCCGTAAAATTGGGAACAACACTGATACATCGAGCAGCCCGTCGCCGGGTTTGCCGGAGGAGTAGAACGAGATGGCTGGACATTCCAAATGGGCCAACATCCAGCACCGCAAGGGCCGCCAGGACGAAAAGCGCGGCAAGGCCTGGACACGTGTGATCCGTGAAATCATGGTCGCGGCCCGCCTGGGCGGCGGTGATGTGACGGCCAACCCGCGGCTGCGCCTGGCGATCGAGAAGGCCAAGGCGGTGAACCTGCCGGTCGACACCGTCAAGCGCAACATCGACAAAGCCACCGGCAACCTCGAAGGCGTGAGCTACGAAGAGATCCGCTATGAAGGCTATGGCATCGGCGGCGCGGCGATCATCGTCGACTGCATGACCGACAACCGCGTGCGCACCGTGGCCGAAGTGCGGCATGCCTTCAGCAAGTACGGCGGCAACATGGGCACCGAAGGTTCGGTGGCCTTCCAGTTCAAGCACTGCGGCCAGTTCGTGTTTGCCCCGGGCACCAGCGAAGACAAGGTGATGGAAGTGGCGCTGGAAGCCGGCGCCGAGGACGTGATCACCGGCGAAGATGGCTCGATCGAGGTGCTGTGCGCCGCGCCCGACTTCGAAGCCGTGAAGCACGCGCTGGAAGGCGCCGGCCTGAAATCCGAGATTGCCGAAGTGACGATGCGCGCCGAAAACACCATTGCGCTGGAAGGCGAGGACGCACAGCGCATGCAGAAGCTGCTGGACGTGATCGAAGACCTGGATGATGTGCAGGACGTCTTTCATAACGCAGAGTTGGCAGCATGAAGGTCCTTGTCATCGGCGGCGGCGGTCGCGAACATGCGCTGGCCTGGAAACTGGCCCAGAGCCCGCGGGTGCAGAAGGTCTACGTGGCGCCCGGCAATGGCGGCACGGCCCGCGACACACACCTGCAGAACCTGCCGCTCAGCGACCCCGCGGCGCTGGCCGATTTCGCCGAGCAGGAAAAGATCGCGCTCACCGTGGTCGGCCCCGAGGCACCGCTGTCGTCCGGCGTAGTCGACGTGTTCCGCAACCGCGGCCTGCGCATCTTCGGCCCGACGCAGGCAGCCGCGCAGCTGGAGAGCTCGAAGGCCTTCGCCAAGGACTTCATGCAGCGCCACGGCATCCCGACCGCGCTGTACGCCACCTTCGGCGATGCGGCCGAGGCCCACGCGCATGTCGACAAGGTCGGCGCCCCCATCGTCATCAAGGCCGATGGCCTGGCGGCCGGCAAGGGCGTGGTGGTCGCTACAACGCTGGAAGAAGCGCATCAGGCGATCGATTTCATGTTGGTCGACAACACCCTGGGCGTGCAACATAACGCCGGTGGTGCGCGGGTGGTGATCGAGGAATGCCTGGTCGGCGAAGAGGCCAGCTTCATCGTGCTGGTGGACGGCGTGAACGTGCTGCCGCTGGCCTCCAGCCAGGACCACAAGCGCCTGCAGGACGGCGACCTGGGGCCCAACACCGGCGGCATGGGCGCCTACTCGCCGGCGCCGGTGGTGACGCCGAACGTGCACGCCAAGGCCATGCACGAAATCATCCTGCCGACGGTGGCCGGCATGGCGCGTGACGGCATCGTGTTCACCGGCTTCCTGTACGCCGGGCTGATGATCGATGCCAACGGCCACCCGAAGACGCTGGAATTCAACACCCGCATGGGCGACCCCGAGACCCAGCCGATCCTGATGCGCCTGAAGAGCGATCTGCTCGAGGTGCTGATGCATGCCACCGACGGCACGCTGGACCAGGTGGAACTGCAATGGGACCGCCGCGTGGCGCTGGGCGTGGTGGTGGCCGCCGCCGGCTACCCGCAAGCACCGCGCAAGGGTGATGCCATCACCGGCCTGCCGGCCGATGCCGAAGATGCCGTGGTGTTCCACGCCGGCACCACGCTGGAAGATGGGCAGCTGCGCGTCAGCGGCGGCCGGGTGCTCTGCGTCACCGCCCTGGGCGATTCGACCAAGCTGGCACAGCAACGGGCCTACGACGCGATGCGCGGCATCCACATCGACGGTGGGCAGTACCGCCGCGACATCGGCCACCGCGCGATCAAACGCTGAGTGCCGGGCGGTTTCAGCATGGACGCCAACGCCGTTCGCAACTACCTGCTCGACCTGCAGACCCGCATCGTCAAGGCGATGCAGCAGGCCGATGGCCACAGCTTCGTCACCGATGCCTGGACGCGCGACCCCGGCGGTCGGCTGGCCGGCGACGGCCGCACGCAGCTGGTGGAAGAGGGCGGTCTGCTGGAGCGCGGCGGCTGCAACTTCAGCCATGTGCTGGGGCCGGCCATGCCGCCATCGGCCACCCAGCACCGGCCCGAGCTGGCCGGCGCGCCCTTCGAAGCAATGGGGGTTTCGCTGGTGTTCCACCCGCGCAACCCGCATGTGCCCACCGTGCACATGAACGTGCGCATGTTCGCCGCGCTGCCCGAGGGCAAGCCGCCGGTGGTGTGGTTCGGCGGCGGCATGGACCTGACGCCGTACTACGGCCACGAAGAAGACGCGCAGCACTTCCACCGTGTCTGCCGCGACGCCCTGCAGCCCTTCGGCGCCACGCTGTACCCGCGCTTCAAGCGCTGGTGCGACGAGTACTTCTTTCTCAAGCACCGCAACGAGCCGCGCGGCATCGGCGGCATCTTCTTCGACGACTTCAGCGAGCTCGGCTTCGACGAGAGTTTTGCGATGCTGCGCGCGGTGGGCGACGCCTTCCTGCCGGCCTACCTGCCGATCGTCGAGCGCCGGCGCAACACGCCGTATGGCGAGCGCGAGCGCGATTTCCAGGCCTACCGGCGCGGGCGCTATGTCGAGTTCAACCTGGTCTACGACCGCGGCACCTTGTTCGGCCTGCAGTCGGGCGGCCGCACCGAGAGCATCCTGATGTCGATGCCGCCGGTGGTGACCTGGCGCTACGACTGGCAGCCCGAGCCGGGCACGCCGGAGGCGCGTCTATACAACGATTTTCTGCAGCCGCGCGATTGGGCCGCAGGCGCCGCATGACGCGGCCGCCGCTGCGCGCTATATTGACTCAAACATGCCCCAACGCGGGGCGATCCAGGAGCTGAATGGACATTCGCAAGCTGCAACGCGCCATCGTCGATGGCCTCGAGGACGTGAAGGCCCAGAACATCGTGGTCTTCAACACCGAGCACCTGTCACCGCTGTTCGAGCGCGTGATCATCGCCTCGGGCACCAGCAACCGCCAGACCAAGGCGCTGGCCTCCAGTGTGCGGGACGCCGTGCGTTCGCACGGCCTGCCGGTGCTGGGCATGGAAGGTGGCGACAACGGTGAATGGATCATCGTCGACTGTGGGCCCGCCGTGGCGCACATCATGCAACCGGCCATTCGCGACTACTACCGCCTGGAAGAGATCTGGGGCGGCAAGAACGTCAAGATGAAGATCGGCGACGATGCGCCCAAGGGCCTGGTCAAAGCCTCGGAAGATCAGTCCTTTGCCGTCAAGGCCTCGAAGGCCGGACCGGCGACGAGCACGCCGCCGGCCAGGAAGGCGGTGCCTGCCAGGCCTGCCGCACCGGCCAAGAAGGCGGCGTCCGCGAAAAGGGCTGCTCCGGCGAAATCGGCTGCACCTGCCAAGAAGACCGCACCAGCCAAGAAGACCGGATCACCCAAGACGGCCGGGCCCGCCAAGAAGGCCACGGCGACGAGCCAGGCCCCGGTTAGCCGCACCGTGGTGGCCGGCCGCAAGCCCGCACCGGCCGGCAAGAGCGCAGCCGCGAAGAAGAGCGCGCCGGCCCGCAAGGCGGCCGCCGGCAAGACGGCAGCGCGCAAGACCACGCCGCGTCGCTGATGCGCCTGGTGCTCGCGGCGATCGGCCAGCGCCAGCCGGCGTGGGCCGATGCCGCCTATGAGGACTTCGCCAAGCGCTTCCCTCCCGAGTTGCGGTTGGAGCTGAAGGCCGTGAAGGCCGAACCGCGCAGCACCGGCAAGACGGCGGCGCAGATGATGGCGGCCGAGGCCGAACGCCTGGAAGCCGCCTGCCCCAAAGGCGCACGGCGCGTGGTGCTCGATGAACGCGGCAACCGGCTGACGACGGCCCAGCTCGCCGAGCGCCTGCAGTTCTGGCGCGGCGATGGCCGCGACGTGGTGCTGCTGATCGGCGGCCCCGACGGCCTGGATCCCACGCTGAAGGCCAGCGCCGACGAGGCCCTGCGCCTGTCGGACCTGACCCTGCCGCATGCTTTCGTGCGCGTCTTGCTGGCCGAGACGCTGTACCGTGCCTGGTCGCTGAGCACCGGCCATCCCTATCACCGCGAATGAGCAGCGCCGAAGCTCCTGTGCTCTACCTGGCCTCGCAGAGTCCGCGCCGCCGTCAGCTGCTGGACCAGCTGGGCGTGACCCACGCGCTGCTGCTGCCGGGCGATGACGAGGATGCCGAAGCCATCGAGGCGGAACGCCACGGCGAACTGCCCGATGCCTATGTGCAGCGGGTGACGCTGGGCAAGCTGAAGGCGGCCCGGCTGCGGCTCGCGCAACGCGGCCTGCCGCCGGCGCCCATCCTGGCCTCCGACACCACCGTGGCGCTCGGCCGGCGCATCCTCGCCAAACCGGCCGATGCGGCGGAGGCCACGCGCATGCTCACGGCGCTGTCCGGTCGCACGCACCGCGTGCTGACGGCGGTGGCGCTGTGGACCGGCCGGCGCACGCTGGCCGCGCTGTCGATCTCCCGGGTGCACGTGGCGGCGATGCCGGCCGCTGCGATAGAGTGTTATGTCGCCAGCGGCGAACCCTTCGGCAAGGCCGGCGCCTATGCCATCCAGAGCCAATATTCCGGCTGGATCTCCCGGGTCGAAGGAAGCTACTCCGGTATCATGGGTTTGCCCCTCTACGAGACGGCCCAGCTGCTGAGACAGGCGCGCATCGTGTTTTGATCCGGAATCCCGTGCGCGCGCACAACGAAAGAAACAACGCGCCGCCATGCACGACATCCTGATCAACTGGGCCCCGCAGGAAACCCGCGTCGCGATCATCGAGAACGGCGCCGTGCAGGAACTGCACATCGAACGTGCACTCGAGCGTGGCCTGGTCGGCAATGTCTACCTCGGCAAGGTCGCGCGCGTGCTGCCCGGCATGCAGAGCGCCTTCATCGATGTCGGCCTGGAGCGAGCGGCCTTCCTGCATGTGGCCGATCTGCATGGCGGCGGCCACCATGGCCCGGCGCGCGGCGATGTCGCGGTGCCGGTGCCCATCGAGCGCCAAGTCTTCGAAGGCCAGACCTTGATGGTGCAGGTGATCAAGGACCCCATCGGCACCAAGGGCGCGCGGCTGTCGACGCAGATCAGCATCGCCGGGCGCATGCTGGTGTTCCTGCCGCAGGACAACCACATCGGCATCTCGCAGAAGATCGGCTCGCCCGAAGCGCGTGAGCTGCTGCGCAGCCGCATGCAACGCCTGGCCGCGATGCCCGACGACACGGCCACCGGCGGTTTCATCCTGCGCACGAATGCCGAAGAAGCCACCGACCAGGAGCTGGCCGACGACATCGCCTACCTGCGCAAGGCCTGGGCCGCGATCCGCGCGCAAGGCCTGTCGCAGCCGCCGGGCACCTTGCTGCACCAGGACCTGAACCTGGCCGAGCGCGTGCTGCGCGATCTGGCCACCGATGCCACGCAATCGATACGCCTCGATTCGAAGCTGCAATTCGACGCGCTGAAGGCCTTCGGCGCGGCCTACACGCCCACCTCGATCAACAAGCTCGAGCACTACAAGGGCGAGCGGCCGATCTTCGACCTGTTCGGCGTCGAGGAAGAAATCGCCCGTGCGCTGGCGCGCCGCGTGGACCTCAAGTCCGGCGGTTACCTGATCATCGACCAGACCGAGGCGCTGACCACGGTGGACGTGAACACCGGCGGCTTCGTCGGCGCGCGCAACTTTGACGACACCATCTTCAAGACCAACCTCGAAGCGGCCGGCGCCATCGCGCGCCAGCTGCGGCTGCGCAACCTGGGCGGCATCATCATCGTCGACTTCATCGACATGACGCGTGAAGAGCACCAGCAAGCCGTGCTGGGCGAATTTCGCAAGCAGCTCAGCAAGGACCGCACCAAGATCACGGTGTCCGGCTTCACGCAGCTGGGCCTGGTCGAAATGACGCGCAAGCGCACCCGCGAATCGCTGGCCCACATGCTGTGTCAACCCTGCCCAACCTGTGAAGGGCGCGGCCAGGTCAAGACCGCACGCAGCGTCTGCTACGACATCCTGCGCGAGATCCTGCGCGAGGCGCGGCAGTTCAACCCCAAGGAATTCCGTGTCGTCGCCAGCGCCACGGTGGTCGAGATGCTGCTCGACGAAGAGAGCCAGCACCTGGCGGGCTTGAGTGACTTCATCGGCAAGCCGATCTCGCTGAGCGCGGAGCCGTCGATGAATCCGGAGCAGTACGACATTGTTTTGATGTAGCAGCGCTGACCGCGCCTGCCGTCGGCGGCAGCGTGGGCGCGGTGTCTGCGCAAGCCATCGACATGATGGCCACGCTGCTGTCAGAGAACCGCTGACTGTCTATTCAGTGGCGTGGCTCGTTCTTCAGCTTCTTCGACATCAGTCTCGCGAAGCTCGCTTGCATGAGTGGGCTACGCGCCAGAGCGCGTTCCTGGAACATCTCGAACGCGCGGGCGAGCGTACCCGGGTCACGCAAGTCGCCGTGTTGCGCAAGCATCGCCTCGGCGACACCCACGTTGACTGAGAAACGGTCCAGACGCTTGCCGGTTCGGATGTGCTCCTGCGCAGCGTTGCGGTCTCCGCGCCGCGCCGCGATGACGGCCAGGCCGCCGTAGGTATCTCCAAAGTTCCGGTCTTTGTCTAGCGCCTGGAGAAAAGCCTGTTCGGCGGCATCGACGTCGTCGGCCAGGAGGTTCACCCAAGCGAGTGCATGCCAGCTGCCCAGATGGGTGGGCATGGCGGCGACGGCGCGTTCGAAGGCGGCTCGCGCCGCGTCCAACCGGTTCTCGTAGGCCTCGACCAGCCCCATACCAAGGTGCGCGCGCCCGGCACCGGGTGCCTGACGCAGGCTCGAAGCGAAGTCCCGGCGGGCGGTGCCAATATCCGCAGCGTCCAGCGCGACGAATCCGGCAACCGCGTCCAGGTTCGGTTCCGAGATCCCGTGTTGCCGAGCCGCTTGAACCAGTGCGCGTGCATCGCTGATGCGGTTGGCGTCAACATAGGCCGAGCCCAGTATGCCCATGACCCGCGCTGCTTGCGGATGCTTGGTAAGAAACGCCTGACTGACCGCAATTAACTGATCCAGCTGACCCCGTCCCATCAGGGCAGGCAGCAGCACGACCGCCGCTTGCTCTGCGAGCGTCGGTTCGAGCGCCGTGAGGTCCAGCTGCTGCAAGCGGTCGATGGCCGAGCCGGTCTCGCCTGCATCCAGTTCGGCACGCGCCAACTCGATGATCACGCTCGGCTCATTGACACCGCCCTCGGCCAGGCCACGCAGCGCCGCGACCGCTTCCGTCGGCTGACCCGCCAGACGAGCCGCGATCGCGCGGCGGTAGATCCAGCCGGCTCCGCCCGGCGGCGCTAGCAGGGCTTCCTCGGCCGTGGCCATTGCCCTGGCGAAGTCCTTGGCTGCGAGCAGCGCGTCGAACAGGTCGCGTCGCAGCATCTCGTTGCCGTTGTCCTGCGCGAGGAAGCCGCTCAAGCGTTCGATGCGGCGATGCAGTTCATCGACGTCACGGCCGGCAGTGCCCGCTGAAGTGTTCTGGGTCATGATCAATGCGTCCGTCCTTTCGTGTACACGCTCAGGAAGAGGTGTGACATGTTGTCAAGTTCGGACGCCGCATCTTGTGCTTGCGTCGCCGTCGAGAGGTTCGCTGCGGCTGCCGGCTTGGACTCCCGCGCTTCAATCCGTTCGATCAACATGCGCATGTCGCGACTGAGGGCCTCGTTCTGTGTATTGAGCACCAGGCCTTCACGCAGGCATCCGATCGCCGCGTCGAACTCGTCGCGAATCAAGTGCTCCAGCCCCTGTCGCCAGACCCGGAAGGCATCATCCTCGGCTAACTGGCGCAGTGGCTCCCACACCACCAGCGCAGCGTCGGCATCGCCACTGGTCAGGTGCAGCATGCCGAGTTGGAATCGCGCCAGCGTGTAGCCGGGGTCAAGGGCAAGCGCGCGGGTGATGGTTTCGATCCCCGCGTCGGCCATGCGCAGTTGGGCGTACAGGCTGCCGAGCAGGAAGAGTGCCTGGGCACTGGCATCCGGCCGATCCGCGGCTTCCTTCAGGTAGACAACGGCACTGGCGTCGTCGTCTCGTTGCATAGCGGCAAAGCCGAGTTGCAGCAGATCGGCCTGCGGCAGGTGTTTGAAGCTGTCAGTCATGGCAAAGGTGATGGTCCGGAGAGCTTGCTGCATGGCCCTTGCGCTGTGGGCGCGGCCCGGCAATTCAGTGGTTGATGGGGCGCCCGCCGCGGTGGTGTGAGGCAGAATGGGCGCGACGTCGAGGGAATTGATCCATGGTTCAAGGTACCGCCCCACTTGCAAAAGCCATCGCGGTGCTGCGCCAGAGTGTCAAGGAGCACCAGCTCGGTATACCCTTACAACAGCCGGGCCGGCAGGGCTTGCCGGCATCGAAACGCTCAGAGTCCCAGCGCCCCTCGAAGGTGGCCACTCTGGCAGCCAGCCTGGCAGCCATCGATCCCACTGACCCGCAACGCCGCCGCAAGGCCTTGCGCGCCTTCGTCGAGGCGACGCTGCAAGATGAATTCGGCAGCGAGTTGATCATGTCGCTTGACTTCCAGTCGACCGTCGACCGCACGATCGATGCGATGTTCGACGATCCGTCGTTGGCCGGCATGCTTGACGAAGCCGCCGGGGAACTGGGCGTGCGACCTCCGGTGCGCGAACGTTGACGCTCACTGTCAGGTCGCCAGCGTCGGCGCTCAGCATCACAGGCTTGCAGAGAAGCTCGCATTTTCACTCCTCAGCAGTCGCAACCGCCCGAGGGCGGTCTTGTGGATCTGCGAGATCCTGCCCTTTGTGAGGCCCAAGGACTCGGCGACCTGATCAAATTGCATCTGCTGGAAGTAGTGTCTGTGCACGACGATGCGCTCGTTCTCGGGCAGCCGCTGCACGAGTTCGGCCACCTGCTGACGCAACTGGCGCATCTCGATGCGGGCATAGGCCGTTTCGTGACCTGCGCGCTCCGTGGTGGCGTACATGCCGGAGTCCTCCAGTGCAAAGCCGATCGCCAGCCCGATGGCGACGCCGGCCAGTTGCTCCAGCGCTGATTCGCCGCGTGCGCTGCTCGCAGCCAGGGATGCACTGCGTTCGCGACGTGCACGACGCCGTACGGCGACCTGCTTCTGTATTTCGCTGAGATCTTCGACCCCGTTGAGGATGGCGCCGTGAATGCGCGGGCTGGCAAAGGTCTCGAACTTGACCCCTCGCGCCGGATCGAATCGATCGATGGCCTCGAGCAGCCCGATCATGCCGAACTGAAGATAGTCGCCGAACTCGAGTTCGTGGCTGATGCGATTGGCGTAGCACTTGGCAGCCAGCATGCGCACGTAGGGCGTGTACAGCGCTGTCAACGCCCCGCGGTCCTCCAGCGACTGCACGGCGCACCAGCGCCGCCACAACGCGACGAGCGGCGGCTCTTCGGATGCCTTGGGGTCGCAGCGCATGCCTGGGCCGGAATGGTCAGTGAATCGATCCCAGCAGTGCACGCGTCACGATGTGCCAGCCATCGATGAGCACGAACAGCAGCAGTTTCAGCGGTATCGACACCGTCGAGGGCGGCACCATCATCATGCCCAGGGCCATCAGCACGCTCGCCACGATCAGATCGATCAGCAAGAACGGTAGGAAGATGGTGAAGCCGATGACAAACGCGGCGCGCAGTTCCGACAGCATGAATGCCGGGATCAGGTGCCACATGCTGACGTCCTCGACCGATTTTGGACGCGTTGACCCGGCCGTGTCGACCATCAGGACCAGATCCTGCTCGCGGGTCTGCCGGATCATGAAATCTTTCAGCGGCTGCAGCCCAAGGCGGGTGGCCTCGGCCACCTGGGTCGCACCGCTCATGTAGGGCTCGATTGCAACGGTGTTGACCTTCTGGATGACCGGCTGCATCGCGAAGAGGGTCAGGAACAGCGACAGCGTGATCACGACGATGTTGGGGGGCGTCTCCATCAGGCCGATGGCATGCCGCAGCATGGACATCACGATGACGATGCGGATGAAGCACGTCATGCAGATCAACATCGCCGGCAGGAAGCTCAGCGCCGTGAGGGTCAGGAATACCTTCATCGCCGAGGACATTTCGGCGGTGTTCGCCGTGCGCTCGACCCACTCAAATGGCGCGGCCGGCGCATTCGCGGCGAACGCCATGGTCGGCAACGCGAGGGCAAGTACGGCTGCCACGACCATCACAAGGACCGACAACGCCAAGCGCTCGCCGCCGGTCGAACCTGACGGCGACGAAGTGACCGTTCGCCGATGTCCAGCGAGACGACTCATCGACCTTCCTCGATACCCGGCGCACATGCGGCCATTGGCTCGTCGCGCAGGCAGGTCGTGTGCGACGAGCCGCTGGCCAGCAGCAGCTTGCGGCCGTCGTACTCGATGGCGACCAGGGACACGCCCGCACTCAACGCGGTGCGCTCGACGATGCGGATGCGCCTGCCGCCAGTTCGCGCGATGGGCGTTCCCCAGCGTGCAGCGACCTTCGGTCCATGGCGCTTGAGAAACCACAGCAACACGGCCAGCAAGACCAGGCAAGCCAGGATAGCGCCCAGCCACTGCCCCGAGCCCGGCAGTTGCGTGGCGGCCTCTGTCTTGAACGGGATGGGCGAGCTCGGTTGTGCCCGCAGTACCTGCGCAAAGAACCCCGCGGTCAGGGCGAGCGCTGCGGGTCGCGCCCGGAACAATCCGAGCCTCACTTTGTTGCCGGTGCAACGATCTGCGTCACGCAAACGCCGAAGTGGTCGCCGACCGCAACCAACTCGCCCCGGGCGATCACGGTGTCGTTCAGGACAATGTCGAACGGCGCGTTCAGCTCGGTGTCGAGCTTGAGGATGCCGCCCTCCTTGAGCGTCATGATGTCGCCGACGGTCGACATGGCGTGCCCGGCGACCAGCGTTAACTTGGTCCGCACCCCGGCTAGCGCGGCCATGGTCAGCGCGCTCGCCGCGGGCACCTGGCCCGGCTGGTGTTTCACGGGGGTCAATTCGACCGGCTGCATGGCCGGGCCGGAGCTTGTGGCGGTGGACTCTGTGGTCATGGCTTGATCGTGGTCAGTTGCAATGCGCGGGCGCCATCGGCGCGGCCCAGGAACCCGGCCAGCGTTGGCTGGCCGTCCATGGTGACCGCGCGTAGCGAGTTCGTGGTCGCCTCGACAGCAAGTACGAGGTCGCCGACGGCCAGCGCCGTCAGGTCCTTCAGGGTTACTTCGGAGTGGCCCAGTTCGATGCGAAGCTGCACCGGTACCCGCGCCAACGCGGCCTCGACGGCTCGTGCCGCGAGCGCTGGGGTGTCAGGCTTCTTCAACCAGCCGAGCGCATGCAGTCCAGCGCGGTTGACGACGACCTCAGCCTGAGACCTGCCCAGCCCGCAGGTATAGCGCAGACCCCAGTGGCCAGGCAGCCGGCGGTCCGGTTCGTCGGCATCCTTGTCTGCCGGCCCCTGAGGGCGGCCTAGCGCCGCCAGGGTGTCCGCCAGATCTGCCGCAGCCTGGGCGGCGGCTTTCCGCGCAATGTCCGACGCCGCCTCGGTATCGCCGAACAGCGCGGCGGCGATGTCGGCTTCAATCGACTCGCCCATCCGCACCCAGGGACCCTGATCGCCCTGAAGGGCCCGCCATGGTGCTTGCAGAGTAGCCTGTGTGAACGGCTCGGCGATGCTCGACGCGGCCGTTTGCAGGCCGGCCATGCCCCACCGGATGGCCCAGTCCCGCATGGCGGCGCCCGCAGCCCTGTTGAAGGCCTGCAGCGATGACTCGGGTATCCAGCGCAGCGAGCTCACCCGCGCCCCTTCATCTCGAACAGTTCGCGCAGCATATCGTTGGCAGTGCTCACGATCTGCGAGGAGGCCTGGTATCCGCGCTGCATGACGATCAGCTCGCTGAACTCTGCCGACAGATTGACGTTGGAGCCTTCGACCTGGCTGGACGCGATGTTGCCCAGCCCCTTGGAGCCGGGCCGGCCGATTTGGGCGTCCTTCGGGTCCGAGGCCGTGAATCCACCGCCAGTGGTCTGGACCAGTGCATCGGTTGATTCGAACTGCGCCAGCGCCAACTGCATGCCGGTGGACTCTTCGCCATTCGAGTACGTCACCGTCATCACGCCCGTCTCATCGAACGTCACCTGGCTCAGTGTGCCGGCAACGACGCCGTCGCTCGAGGCGACCGTCAGCGTCGACGAAGTTCCCGAGGCGAACGAGGTGATGCTCTTCGAGAAATCAAGGGTGACGCCAAACGCCGGAAGGCCAGCGGGCGCGTAATTCAGTGTCAATACGTTGGACGCAGCCGGCGTTCCGGCCGTGAACTTGATTTCGCCAACGGCGGTCTCGGTCGTGCCGTCCACCATCTTGACCGTCCACACGCCGGTTTCGCCTGTCTTGGCGGCAAGGTCCAGCCGCACCGTGTGCTCGGCGCCGAGGGAGTCGATCAGCTTGACCGAGTTGATCGAGTGTGCGGTCGCCGTGCTGGAGAGGTTGCCCAGAAACTCGATCTCGGTCGTCGCCTGGGGTGAATTGTTGCGCATCGCATCGAGCGAGATCGGCACCAGGGTGCCATTGCTGTTGAAGCCCAAGACCCGCCGATCGGTACCCTTCTCGACCAGGTAGCCAGCGTCGTCGAAGTCGAACTGGCCGACCCGCGTGTACACGTGGTCGCCGCCATTGGCATCTTGCGTGACGAAGAAGCCCTCGCCGGCGATGCTCATGTCCAGCGGATTGCCTGTCTGGCGCGTGTCACCCTGCTGGAAATTGACGTGAGTGCCCAGAGCGGCGACGCCGGTGCCGAACTGCGCACCTCCATAGCTCGCACGAAAGCCGCTGGCACCTTGCTGGTAGTACATATCGCCGAAGTTGAGCGTGGTCGACTTGAAGCCGGCCGTGTTCATGTTGGCGACGTTGTTGCTGATGACCTTCAAGCCCTTGGAGAAACTCTGCAGGCCGGACATGCCGATGAAGATGGAGTCAAACACGATGATCTTCCTATCGAATGGTGACGAGGCTTGAAATCGAGACGTCGGTCAGCAAGGCCCCACCGGTCAGCGTGACAGTCAGGCGCGGGTCGCCGCTGTTGAAGCTGACGACACTGATCTGTCCGGACTGGTTGCCGCTGGCGCTGGCCACCTCGACTGTCTTGCCGAGCAGTCCGACCGAATGCAGCGTTCCTTGCCCGGACAGAAGACTGGCGACTTTGTCGTTGATCTCCTGGGTCTGTTGCAGCGAGGTGAACTGCGCCAGTTGCGAGACGAACTGCTGCGGATCCATGGGCTTCAGCGGATCCTGGTAATTCAGCTGGGCGACCAGGATCTGCAGGAAGTCCTGGATGCCGATCGGGTTGGCAGCGGAGGTGGGAGCAGTGGCCATGGTCAGCGTTGGTCCTTGCGAGGCGGTTTGGATGACGGGATTGGCAGGGTGGACACCATCGCGCCGGACGACGGCGAAGGCTCCACGGCGTCGGACAGGACGCCTTCGGAGCGATCGCCATCCACTTGGCGAACGACCCCGTTGACATAGGTCCGGATCGACGAGAACCCGAGCTGCTGCATCTGCATTGCCAGCATGCGCGCGACCTGCGAGACATCGCCCGCAGCGAGGCCGGCGTCACGCAGCATGACCACCGCTGCGTCAACGCTGGTGGCCACATGCAGCGAGGTCTTCTCCGGTGGTTTGTTCGGGCTCTCCGGGGGCGACGCGGCGGCTGCGGACGGCGTGGAAGCTTCTGGCTCTTCCGACACGGTTCCGACGCGTTGCGGCACGGCCTGCACCGCGGTCTGTGCCAGGCCGGGCGCTGCAATCGCGTCGCGTACGGACGTGGGCGGCGCGGAGGCCTGCAGCGAAGCTTGTGCCGTCGGAACAGGCGGGGCCGCGGCTGCCGGCGCCCGGCGAGCACCGGCATCTGTCGAAGTGAGCTCCACCACAGCATCGGCGTTGACTGGCGACGAGGCTGGTGGCGAGGATTGCGTCGAACCGCCCATCGGAAGAATCGGCAGGGCTGCCGGCGATGGCTGGGCATCCCACTCGTCGGCCTCGACCAAGGGTGGCGCAACAGGGTTTGCAGGCTCGTCAGCCGCTGCGCACTCGACCGCCGCGGTGAGTGTTACCGCCTCCAGCCCGATGCTGCGACCGTCAGGCCCTTGCCCGGACGGGCTACCGGTATCGTGGGCCAGATCGCTCAATCGCATTCGCATTGCCAACGCGCCCACTTCGGCCGATGCCGGTGTGCTGGTGTGGGACACAGGCTCTTGTTGCGTGCGGTCGGCCTGTCGGCGCGATGGCGATGCCTCGCTCGGGGCACGTTCTGCCTGCGGCTGAGGCTCGCGTGTGCCGGTCGCGCTGGTGAATGCTGCCGGCTCCTGGGTTGTCGTACCCACTCGAACGGCGGTCCGGCCAGGCCGCTGGCCGGTGCCGTGACCGGGCGTGTCGCCTCCAGGCTGACCCCCGGCTTGTCGTTCACTGGACTGGCTCCAGGTGGCCAGCCAAGCGCGTTCCAGATCGCCAAGCCAACGCGCGTCCTGGCGTTCCTGGGCGGTGGACTTGGTCGCAGCGGTTCTTGCCGCGGCCGTGTCGTCAACGATCTTCATCGGTGAGCCTGTTGCGTAGGATGTTCCATGTGTCGTCGGCCTCCTTCAGTGCCTGCCGGTTGTGTTCCTCACGCTGACGGCGCGTCGCCTTGTCGAGCGAGCTTTGGAGTCCGTCTCGCCGGGCCAACTCAAGCCCAAGCGCGGTGCGCGTCCGGTCGAGCTGTTCAGCAGCCTCCTGGGCCTGTCCGACCAGTCCGTGCTCGAGCGTCACCAGATGCCTGTGAAAGCGCCGGTGGTACGCGTCAGTAGCGACGTGGAAGGCGGCTCCGCCGGCCAGGCTGCGCCACGCGCCGCGGGCTTGTAGCGTGAGCGCCTGCCCCTCAGCCAAGGCGTTCCCACAGTCATCTGCCTTCTGCAAGGATGCCGTCACTTCAGCGCTCTGCACCATCGTGCGGAAGCTGGCCGCTCGTCTTGCGACAGCCAGGAAACGGCGTGTTCGGTTCGTTGTCACATGGGCTCCTTGGCGATCACCTCGGCGAGGGCCTGGCGCGTTGCCTCGGGTGTGGAGACCTCGTCGAGGTCTTGTCGCAGGAAGCGCTCGACCCGCGGCCAGCACGCGAGCGCCCAGTCCAGGTCGGCGTTGCTTCCGGCCTTGTAGAGGCCCATGTCCACCATTTCGCGATGGCGGTGATGCACCGACATCAAGGTCCGCAGCGTCCCGGCCGCCGCTATCTGCGGCTTGTCCAGCAACTGGCGCTCCAGGCGACTGATGCTGTGAAGGGCGTCGATGGCCGGGAAGTGCGCTTCGTTGGCCAGTTCCCGGCTCAACACGATCTGGCCGTCCAGGGTGGCGCGCAGCGAATCGGCCACCGGCTCGTTGTGGTCGTCGCCCTCGACGAGTACGGTGTACATCGCCGTCAGGGAACCGCCACGGGCCAGGCTGCCGCAGCGCTCGCAGAGTTGCGGGATCTCTGAGAAGACTGAAGGCGTGTAGCCCCGCGCAGTCGGTGGCTGGCCTGCCGCGATGTCGATCTCGCGGCGTGCCATGGCGAAGCGCGTCACGGAATCCATCATCAGAAAGACATGCTTGCCCAGGTCACGGAAGTACTCCGCCACGGCTGTCGCCGCGTAGGCGGCGCGAGCGCGGACGACGGCAGGCTGGTCAGATGTGGCGACGAGCAGCACCGTGCGAGCACGCGTCTGCGCATCAAGCGTCTGCTCGACAAAGTCCCGCACTTCGCGGCCACGCTCACCGATCAAGGCCACGACGTTGATGTCGGCGCGAACGTTGCGCGCGAGCATGCCCATCAGCGAGCTCTTGCCGACGCCGCTGCCAGCGAAGATCCCCAGCCGCTGACCGTGGCCGAGCGGCAGCAGGCCGTCGATCACGCGAACGCCCGTCGGAAGCAACCGGCTGATCGGAGCACGCTCCAGCGGATTCAAGGGTGCAGCCCGCAGCGGCATCAGTCGGTCGACCCGTGGCGCGGCGCCGTGGTCCAACGGCTGCGCAAAGGCGTCGATCACGCGGCCGAGCAAGTCAGGGCCCACGGGAATGGTCGGCAAGCAGCCCAGGGCCCTGACCTCGGCGCCGACGGTCAGTCCCTTGGCATCGCCATACGGCATCAACGTGATTTCGCCCTCGGCCAGCGCGACAACCTCGGCTGTCACGCTGCGCCCTGGCGCCAGCTCGATCTCGCACAACTCGCCAAGGGCAGCCTGCGGCCCCTTCGAGACGATGCCCAGACTCTGCACCTTCGACACCCGGCCGAATCGACGCTGCAGCGGAAACTCCCGCGCGGCGCACCGCAGGGCAGCAGCCATGCTCATCGCGGTGTCTCCATCCAGGAGCGCCGTGCCGCTTCGAGTGCTGACTTCAGCGCCGCCAACTGCGTCTCCCAGCGCGCGTCAACGATGCCGGCCCTTCCGCTGACGCGGCAACCACCCAGTTCAACCGTGCTGCTGGCGACGATGCGGATGTCCCGCACCGCCGCATTCGGAAGCAGGTGCCGCGCGGCGTCCAGCGTCTGCACATCATCGGCATGCACTTCGACAATGACCGACTGCCACAGGTCGCATGTCTGCAGCGTGGCCCGCACTGCAGTCGCCGCGACCTGCGGATCGCGCACGGCGTCGCCCAGCAGCCGATTGACTGCAATGAAGGCGACATCGGCAAGCATCTCGCTGGCCTGCTCACGTTCAAGTTCGAACGACGACTGCATCGACGTGAGCAGCGTTCCAAGTCGACTGACTGCTGCGGCCACCGTGGCATTGGCCTCGGTGGTCGCCTGCTCGCGCGCCTGATCGAGGCTCCGCAACAGCCCCTGCTCCAGGCCTTGTTGAAGCCCTTGCTGCAGGCCCTGCTGGCGGCCTTCATCGCGAGCGCGGTCGCGAAGCGCCTCCAACTCGACGGCAAGCGCCTGCGCGCGCCGCTGCTCTTCGGCGCGGTGCTGGCGCTCAGCATCGGCAATGTCGAGAGGACTGCCGGCATGTCGACGGGCTGCGCCAGCTCCTGATGCGCCAATACTCGGCAGTGCGCGTTCAGCCTGCAACACAGCGCCCTTCACCAGCCCGCTAGACATCGATCCGGACCTCCGCGGCCGTGACGGGCACTGCAGCCCTTTCGACATTGATCGAGCGGATCGTTTGCCTCAGCGCAATCGCACGCTCGGGCAACGGCCGCCACAGTGCGCGGATCGCCTGTTCACGCTCGGGGGCCGCTGTCCGCAGCAGCGTGGTGATCTCGGCGGCGTCATAGGCACCCAGACAGACCGCCACGACCAGGTCGGACTCATGCAGCAGGCGGGCTCCGATCTCGGCCAGCGTCGGGCCTGACGACACGGCCCCGGCGCGCCAGACGCCGGGCTGATCTGCCGGAAGTTGCGTGCCTGCGGCCAGCGTGGGCTCGTCGCCGCGCAATGCCGCATCGAGCAACTGCGGATCCGCCGGAACGCCCAGCGCCGTCAACTCGGCCACCAGTTCGGACATCTGTTCGCGCTCGTTGGGAGCCAGTCGTTCCAGCACCCACAAACGATCTTCGTCACGCAGGCCATGCAAGGCCAATGCTGCGACACGCTTGGTGTCGACGGCGGGCAACTCAAACATCGACCTTGCCCTCCGCCTGGGCGAGCCAGCGCTGTACCGAGCGCAAGACTGCCTCGCGTTCCCGCGCACTCATTGGTTTTCCGGCAGGGGCAGAGAGTCTGGAGTTGCGCCTGCGGAATGTCCATGCGGCCAGGCCCAGCGCGAGCATGGCTGCGGCCATCAGGCCTCCACTGGCGATGGCCGCCCTGAGCGGCCCACCATCGCCGGCCGGCTCCGCGGCCGGCGTGCCGCCGCTCATCGGCCGCTGCACTGCCTGGGGTGTGGTCTCGGTTGCGACCGTCAGCTGCGCCGCATGGGTCAGCGACGACGGATTCGCCATCGAGAACACCGCGATGCCGTCGCCGCGCGCAGCGTTGAGTCCGACCGACGAGGCCACGACCTCCTTGACTCGCGCCATGTCGGCATCGCTCAGGGCTCGTTTGACCACCACCGCGACATTGAGCCGGAGGACTGCGCCGGCCGGAGCCAGCACCTTTTCGACGCGCTTGCCGTTCTGGTAGTCCACGTCCTGCGACGTCGTGGTGCCGGAGGGCCTGGTATCGGCCGTGGCGCTGTCGCGGCTGACGGTGCGCTCGCGGACGACGACGCCGGCCGGTGACCCGCCCTTGGGCGTGCCCATGGCAGGCAGGACCTCCTCGGTCGTCGTGGTGGTCTGCTGGTGATTGAGCGCCGCATCGACGGTAACCAGTGCGTTGCCGTCACCGAACATGCCTTCCAGCACCTTGATTGCCTTGGCCGCCAACAGCGTCTCGAGTCCGACCTTGGAATCGAACTGATCAGCGCCAACGCTCACCGCGCCGTTATCGGCGCTCGATCGTGACAGCGTGACGCCGTTCTGATCGAGAACCGTCACGTCTTCAGATCTGACCTCCGGTACGGAGGCACCGACGAGACGTTGAATGCCCAGCACCTGGCCGGGAGCGAGTGCCTGGCCGGGCTTGGTCACGACCGTGACGGAGGCCTTCGCCTTGTGGTTCTCCTTGCGGAACAGACCTTGCTCGGGCAGCGCCAGATGCACCCGTGCCGAAAGGATCTGCTCGATCGACAGGATCGTCCGTGTCAACTCGCCCTGCAGCGCCCGCTGGAAGTTGACCTTCTGCACGAAGTCGCTGACGCCGAACTCTGCGTTGTTGAACAGCTCGAATCCAACGGCACCGTTCAGCGGCAGCTGTTTGCCCATCAGCGCCATGCGCGTCTTGTGCACTGCCGATTCGGGCACCAGCAGGGTCTGGCCACCGGCGGCGACCTGGTAGGGCACCTTCAGCTTGTCCAGCTCTTGCGCCATGATCCCGGCGTCCTGCTCCTTCATGTCGGAGAACAGCACAGCGTAAGGAACGCGCAGCAACCACCAGACGGCCACTGCGGTACCCAGCACGATGGCCAGCACGCCCAGGAGCAAGCTCCAACGCTTGGCGGGCGACATCTCGCCCCACATTCTGGTGAGTTCCACGGCTTACACCTGCATCCGCATGATTTCCTGGTAGGCCTCCAGCACGCGACCGCGCACCTGGATCGCCAACTGGAACTGCATGCGTGCCTGCTCGAGCTGGATCATCGTGTCGTGCACACTGGCGGTGCCGCCCGCGGCCAGTTGCTGAACGTTGCGCTCCGAACTCACCAGCTGCGCATTGACAGAGTTCAGCTCGTTGACGAACCATTGGCCAAAGTTGCCTGTCGGCCTCGACACGTCGGCAGTCGCACCCGATTCGGTGGCGGCACCGAGCGCGGAGATCGCCTCGATTGCTTGCCTGGCCTCGTTCATCGCTGGCTCCCGATCTCGAGCGCACGGCTGGCCATGGCCTTGGCCAGGCCAAGCGCGGCAACATTGGCTTCGTAGGCACGCATGGCTGTCATCGCCGTCACCATTTCCAGTGCGTGATCGACGGCGGGGTAATGGACAAAGCCGTTCTCGTCGGCATGCGGGTGGCCAGGATCGCGCACCGCGCGCGGCGCCAGCTCGGACGGCACGAGCGCCAGCTGCAGGTGCTGCGGCGAGCCGGCTTGCACGAGGCCTGCAAACGTGCTGGGCACTGCCTCGGCCACCACGCGCAGCGGCCGATAGCCTGCGCTGCCTGGAGCGATGCTGTTGTGCATGTTGGCCAGGTTGAGTGCGGCCGCCTCAAGGCGCTTTTTCTCCAGCGTCATGCCGCTGGCACCGATTTCGAGTATTGCCCGGTAGTCCATTCACCGCCTCCCGTCGGAAATGGCCAGCGACATGAGTCCCAGTTGCTTGTCCAGTGCCTTGAGCAGGGCCTGGTAGTGCAAACCGTTGGCCGACATGGCGGCGACCTCACTGTCGAGTTCGATCTTCGATGCGGTCGGCGTCGTGTCCAGTGACGCTTCGACCGCGTGAAGGTCGGACAGCTTCAGTGGCTCGCCGCGTACCAGGCTCTCACGCACATGGCTGAGCTGCTCCTCGAAGCGCACGCGTGCGGGCTGAAAACCCTCGACGTTGGTATTGGCGATGTTGCTGGCGTGGACGCCGTGACGCATCGTGGCGGCGGACAAGGCCCTGGACACCAGGTCCAGTGTGGCGGGGTCGATGATCTGCATGAGGTGTGAGCGGGCTGATGGAACTACTGAACGATGAGATCGGCATGCAACGCGCCTGCGGCCTTGATGGCCTGCAGGATCGCGATGACGTCACGCGTGTTTGTCTTCATGCGGACGAGGGCCTGCACCAACTCGGCGACGGTCGTACCGCCGGCAGGCACGAACTTGGCAGTGTCCCGGTCCTCGACCGACAGTCGCGTGTTGGTCACGACCTCGGTGCGCACGTCCGGCCCGGTCTGGCGTACCAACGCGGGCTGGGATACCGAGGTCTCGGAGGCGACCGTGATTCGCAGGTCCCCGTGCGAAACGGCAACCTTGGCGATGCGGACGTCACCGCCGGCCACGATCGTGCCGGTGCGCTCGTTGACCACCACGCGGGCGCGCCGGTCCGGCTCGACAGTCAGTGCTTCCAGTTGCCGCATGAACGCAGGCAGCCGCTGGCGAAAGCTCTCGGGCACCTGAACCTCGACACCAGCCGCGTCTCGCACTTCCGCAATGCCGGGTCCGAGGCGGGCATTCAGCGCGTCGGCAATCCTTCCGGCCGTTGTGTAGTCGGCATCGTGCAGAACGAAGGTCATGGTCTCGATCGCGGGCCTCGTGCCGGCCATGGCCATGCCGACCTCGACGATCGCCCCACCGCTCATCAGACCGACGGTGGGATGATTCTTCTGCGCCAGGTTGTTGTTCGCGTCGTAGCGATATCCGCCCACCGTCAACGGTCCCTGCGCCAGTGCGTAGACCTTTCCGTCAGGACCTTTCAGCGGCGCCATCAGCAGGGTTCCGCCTGCCAGGCTGCGGGCGTCGCCAACCGACGTCACGGTGACGTCCAGTGTGTCGCCTGCGCGTGCATGGGCAGGCAAGCTGGCGGTGACCATCACAGCAGCGACGTTGCGGCTCTGGATCTCGTCGGCCGCAATGGCCAGGTCGAAGCGCGAGAGCATGTTGGCCAGCGACTGTCGCGTCGCCTTGTTGCGCGACGAGTCTCCGGTGCCGGCCAAGCCAGTCACCAAGCCGTAGCCGACTAAACCGTTCTCGCGCCACGTAGATATCTTGCCCAGATCCTTGATCCGGACGGGCTGGGCATGGGCAGCAAAGGCAGCCCACAAGACCATCACCAAAAGACATGCGCTTCGTTTCATCATCAGAACCCGAAGAGTCCGAGCAGGTGCTGCCACCATGTCGGCTTTTGGCGGTCACCAAGCACACCGTCGCCGGCGAAGGTGATGCGCGCGTCCGCCACCCGGGTCGATTGCACGGTATTGAGCTCGCTGATGTCTCGCGGCCGCACGCGTCCCTCCAGCCGGATCACCTGCTTTTCGCCGTTGATCTCCAGCAGTTGCTCGCCCGCGACCCACAGGTCCTGGTTCGGCGCGATCTCGCGCACGGCCACGGTCAGCTGGGCGAGCAGCCTGCCCGCGCGTTGCGTGCGACCACCACTGACAAAGTCGCTCGTCGTACCCAGGCTCGCACTTCGGCTGCCGATGTTGTGGCTGCTGACGGACAGCCCGGCACTGGAGTCACGGTTCGCGCCGGTGTCGGCCGTGCTCGAGGCGCTGGCGGTCTCGTAGATCACGACGGTGACCAGATCGCCGACCCGGTGGAGTCGCCGATCCGAGGTCAAGGACTGGAACGAACTCTCGGAGTAGAGGCTTTCTCGAGTTTCTTGTTGCGCACCGGCACGAACGGCCTCCCGGGGCGATATCGGCGCCGCGGCGCCGGCAGGCTGCGCGGTTGGAAGCTCAGGCACCGGCGCGACGTGCACCTGCGCCTGCACCGGCCCGCTCAGCAGAACCGCAAGCAGGCACGCGGCCGAAGGTCTGGTCATGCTCGTCATGGCAGGATCTCCACGGATGAGGCATCGACCAAGCGCCCCTCCAGTGTCACGCGGCGGTCCTTCAGCTGCACCCGAACGATGTCACCCACGCGGCCGGGCGTCACGAGCACGCCGGCAGCCTGGATGGCCAGCGCTGGCGATGCCCACGACACGCTGACCGGATCACCGAAAGCCACGGTGTTTTCGCCAAGGAGTTGTGCGCTCGATACCGGGTCGCCTGCGGCGATCGCTCGTCGGGCCCGCCCGGTCGGAGCCGTATCGCCACCCACCGTGGGCCGTTGCCCGGTTGGCCATGCAATCTCGCGAAGTTCAGTGTCGCCCGTTCCGAGGCGCTCGCCTGCGAGCAGATTGCGGGATGCCACCCATGCGGCAGAGCGCAGTTCCAGTTGCACCGGCACGGCGATCCGCTGCACTGCGCGCCCGCTGGCGAGCACACTGACGACGATCCGCCCGGCACCGCTCAGCAGCGCGGGGATCGGTTCGGCCAGCCGCCACTGGCCGTGCTCGGCACGCACCCGGTCTGCCTCGGGAAGCCTGCAGCGCACGGTGACAGAGAGGCCGGCGGCCGCAGCAGCAGCATCATTGACGAAGCGCTCAGCCATCTCGCAGGGGTCGGTCAGTGCGCCCGCCGTGGCCGTTGTGAACCAGGCGAGCATCAGCACCAGGCCCACGGCGGCGGTTCCCAGACGTGGCGGGAAGGGCAGGCGCGGCTTCATTTGCGCATGTTGTTGGTCAGCCCGGCGATCTCGTCGGCCGCCTGGATCACCTTGACGTTCATTTCGTAGGCGCGTTGCGCGACCATCATCTGAACCATTTCGTCGATCAGCTTGACGTTGGACTGTTCGAGTTGCCCTTGCATCAGGCGGCCGGCACCGCCTTCGCCGGCGATGGCCGACAAGGGGTCGCCGGCTTCGGGTGTCGCGCGGTAGACGTTGCCACCCAGCGATTGCAGGGCTTGGGGATTGGCAAAGGTGACCAGGTCGATGCGCCCGAGTGCACGCTCCTTCGACTTGCCGTCGCTGCCCAGCACCTCGCCGTCCTGCGAAATCGTCAGGGTCCGGACTTCGGCCGGCACATGGATGCGCTGCTTGAGCACAAGTCCCTCGGAGGTGGCCAGGTAGCCATCGGCGTTGACCTGCAACGCGCCGCCGCGGGTGTAGGCCAGGCTGCCATCAACGGCCGTGAGTTCGATGAAGCCGGCACCGTGAACTGCGATGTCCATCGGGTTGTCCGTGCGCTTGATCTCGCCCGGATCGAACTGGCGTGATAGCGTGGCCGAAGAGACGCCTGTTCCGTCCAACACACCATTGGCCCGTGCGGATGTGGCCGCAGTGGCTGTTTCGGTCCCTCCGGCCCGGTTCACGACGTCGTGGAAGCTGACTTTCACGCGCTTGAACCCCGGCGTGTTGACGTTCGCGACGTTGTTTGCGACCGCGTCGATCTGCGCCTGGTGTGCCTGCATGCCGGTGGCCGCAATGTAGAGGGCGTCGTTCATGACATGTCTCCTAGTTTCCTGATCGCCTTCTCGAGCAGTTCGTCGGCGCCCTGGATCAGCTTGACCATCGACTCGGCGTGGCGCATCGTCGTCATCAGATGAACCATTTCCTGCGATGCGACGACGTTGGACACCTCGATGTGCCCTGCGTGGATCGATACGGACTCGGGCGTGGGCAGCCCGTCGACCGCGGTCGACGTCTCATAGAGGCCATCGCCAAGGGCCATGACCTGCGTCTCCTTGGGCAGGGCGACGATCCGCAGCGTGCCGAGCGCCTTGTCGTCGCCCATCAGTTGCGCGCCGCTGTCCAGGCGTGCGGCACTGAC
>NZ_DATILJ010000179.1:0-9708 GCF_035476535.1 Aquabacterium sp. | reverse complement strand
CCGTTGACGCCGCCTTGTTCGTTGACTTCATCGATGCGCAGCATCATGCCCAGCCGCGCCTGCTTGCCAAACGCGGCGATCGGGCCGGACAGATCCTGGATCGAGCCGATCACGATCTCGGTCTTGCTGACCCCCTGGGTCTGGGCCGACGCCGTGGTGACCGCAAGGCATGCCGCAGCAAGCACGATGGCAGATTTCATGGCGAGGATCTCCTGCGGCGGGTACGGCCCATGCTAGCGCCGGGGATTCGCGGCCACACCTCAGGGAAACGCTAGCCCCGGTGTCAGCCCTCGCGCAGCCTCAGAACAGCGAATCGCGGTCCACGCCCTGGCGCGCCATGCGGCGCTTGAGCTTCAGCAAAGCTTCCTGCTGGATCTGGCGGATGCGCTCGCGCGTCAAGCACAGGCGCGCGGCCAGCATCTCCAGCGTTTCCGGGTCGCGGTCCTGCAGGCCGTAGCGGCCGGCCAGCACCTCGCGCTCACGGTCGTTCAACTCGGCCATGCCCTGGGTCAACAGCTGTTCGACTTCTCGGCTGAGCATCAGCCCCATCGGGTCGACCGCCTGATCGTCCACCACGCTGTCGAGCAAGGACTCGCCGGCATCGGCCTCCATCGGAGCATCCAGCGAAGTGGGGTGTTCTGCCAGCTTCAGCAGTGCACTGACCTCCTCGACCGGGCGGCCTAGCCGCACGGCAATGTCGTCGATGCGCACCGAGTGCGCCGCGTCGGCCTGCAGCGAGGCCTGGCCTTCCAATGCGCGGCGGGCCTTGAGGACTTGGTTCAGTTCGCGCACCACATGCACCGGCAGGCGAACCAGTCGGGCCTGGTGCATGATCGCGCGCTCGATGCTCTGGCGCACCCACCACGAGGCATAGGTCGAGAAGCGGAAGCCACGCTCGGGCTCGAACTTCGCGATCGCGTGCATCAGCCCGAGGTTGCCCTCCTCGATCAGGTCGGACATCGGCAGCCCGCGGCCGAGGTAGTTCTTCGCGATGCTGACCACCAGGCGCAGGTTGCGCTCGATCATCGCCTGGCGTGCGTCGAAGTCGCCCTGACGTGCGCGCGTGGCGTTCAGGAACTCTTCTTCGGGTGTGAACAGCGGCGCGCGCCGGATGTCGCGCAAGTACAGCTGCAGCGTGTTGCCGATGTCGGCGTCACCCGCCGCGATCTCGATGCCGTTGGTCGGAAGCTCTATGTCAGCGTCGCCGTCCGGCGCAGCCGGCGGCGGCTTGGATATATCCCTGGACCCGGTGGCGTGCGCGTCGCGCTGCTTCCTGCCCATGGTGCATCTCGGTGGCCCGCTACGGCGTCAGCGTGGCGGCAGCAGTTTGGCCGGATCGATCGGCTTGCCCTGGCGACGGATCTCGAAGTGCAGCTGCACCCGCTCCGCATCGCTGGCACCCATTTCGGCAATCTTCTGTCCGCGCCGCACGACCTGATCCTCCTTGACCAACAGGGTCTGATTGTGCGCGTAGGCGGTCAGGTAGGTGTTGTTATGTTTGACGATCACGAGGTTGCCGTAACCGCGCAGGCCGGAGCCGGCATAGACCACGCGGCCATCGGCCGCCGCGAGCACCGGGTCGCCAGCCTTGCCGGTGATCGCCAGGCCCTTGCTGCGGCCTTCTTCGAAGCCGGCGGACACTGGGCCGGCAGCAGGCCAGAGCCAGTTCAGGTCGTCGTCGCCGTCACGCGGCGCGGCGGGTGGCGGTGGCGTTGCTGCAACCACCGGCGCCGAAGCACCCGGGCTGGTGGCCGATGCCGCGGCGGCCACCGGAGCGGACGCAGCAGAAGCCGCCGCCGCAGGCAGCTTGGCATCCAGCGGGCGCGCCTCTGCACGCGCAGCCACCACGCCACGGGCCGCCACCGCGGCCGCATCGACACCGGGCGGCACCACACGCACCACCTGACCCACTTCGATCAAGTTCGGGTTGTCGATGTTGTTCCAGCGGGCCACGTCGCGGTAGTTTTGGCCGTGCTCGAAGCCGATGCGGATCAGCGTGTCGCCCGGCTTCACGGTGTAGTAGCCGGGCTTGCCGGCGTTCTCGGCACCCGGCAGCAGCTTGATTTCGGCAGGCGCCGAGGCGCCCGCGGCCGGGGCTGACGCGGCCGTGGCTTGCCGCGCCGGTGCGTTGCGATCTTCCACCGGCGCCTTGTGTTGGGACGAAGCGCAGCCCGCCATGAGCAGCACCAGGACAACACTCAGCAACGGCAATCGATCAAGCATGGTGGAGGAGCCGCGCACGGCTGGTTCAGAGGACGCCCGATTTTAGAGGGACGAAATGCACCGCCTCATGATGCGTGTGCACCCAGCCGCTGGCATGGCGATCGACGACCACCAGCACCTGCCCGGCGCCGCGGCTGCTGTGCATCGGTGCCACCAAGCGGCCACCGACGGCCAGCTGCTCCAGCCACGCCGGCGGCAGCGCATCGCCGCCCGCTGCAGCGATGATGCTGTCGAATGGTGCATTCGGGCCATGCCCCAGCATGCCATCGCCATACACCAGGCGCACGGCATCGAAGCGCCACGGCGCGAGGTTGGCCGAGGCCTTGTCGAACAAGGGCCGCAGCCGCTCGATCGACACCACACCCTTGCCCAGGCGCGCCAACAGGGCCGTCTGGTAGCCGCACCCGGTACCCACTTCGAGCACCTTGCCGAGGTGGCCATGTGCCCGCGCCTGTTCACCTTCGTACAGCAACTCGATCATGCGCGCCACGACCGAAGGCTTGGAAATCGTCTGGCCGTGGCCGATCGGCAGGCTGGTGTCTTCGTAAGCCTGACCGGCCAGCGCGGTGTCGACGAACGCATGGCGCGCCACTTGAAGCATCGCGTCGAACACCGGTTCGCAGCGAATGCCTTCCCGGCGCAGGCGTTCGACCATGCGTTGGCGTACCAGCGCCGAATCCAGCCCCAGCCCGCTGGGTGTGCCTTGGCGCGCCGCATCCTGCGCGGCCTCGCGCAGCAGGCGCTGCGGGCGCAGCGGTTCGCGCGCCGCCGAAGCGGGGGCACCGCGCCCGACCTGGTCCAGCGCCAGCGGAAACCGCGGCGCGGGCGGACCGGGGCGGCGCGTCATGCCGGCCCGCCCGTCGTGGCCAGGCGCTCACGCCACGCTGGTAGCGCGGCATGTTCGGTCAGGTCCACCTGCAGCGGCGTGATCGAGATGCAGCCCTGCGCGGTGGCATGAAAGTCAGTGCCATCGCCGGCTTCCCGCGCATCCCCGGCCGGGCCGATCCAGTAGATCGCCTCGCCGCGCGGACTGATCTGCTTGACCACCGGCTCACTGGCGTGCCGCCGACCCAGCCGCGTCACGCGACGCGGCAGCTGCTCGGCATCGGCACGGTTGGGGATGTTGACGTTCAGCAGCCAGGGCTGCTGCGATGGCGGATGGGCCAGCACCTGCTCGACCACCATTCGCGCGACACGCGCCGCCGCATCCAGGTGCAACCAGCCCTTGTCGACCTGCGAGAACGCGATCGCCGGTATGCCGAACAGGTAACCCTCCATCGCCGCCGCGACGGTGCCGGAATACAAGGTGTCGTCGCCCATGTTTGCGCCCTGGTTGATGCCCGACAGCACCAGATCGGGCCGCATCTCCAGCACGCCGGTCAGCGCCACATGCACGCAGTCCGACGGCGTGCCGTTGACGACCAGGAAACCACGCTGTGCTTCGGCCTGGGCCTCGAACACCGACAGCGGCCGGTTCAAGGTCAAGGCATTCGACGTGCCGCTGGCGTTCTGCTCCGGCGCGATGACGCGGATTTCGCCGAGCCCTTGCATCGCCGCCACCAGGGCCGACAGGCCGGGGGCCAGGTAACCATCGTCGTTCGCGATCAGGATGCGCATGGCGGCGGATTGTAGGCAGTCGTCACCCTGGTGACGCGATGTGTGCCGGCCGCTTGCCTATCATCCGGCGCAACAAAGGAGACCTGCCATGTTTGCCTGGATCTGCGAGAACCCGATCGGCGTCGATGCCCTGCAGTGGAAAGAAGTGCCGACGCCCGAGCCCGGCCCAGGCCAGGTGCGCTTGGCGGTGCGGGCAGCGAGCCTGAACTTCCCCGACATCCTGATCGTGCAGAACAAGTACCAGTTCAAGCCGCCGCTGCCCTTCGTGCCGGGTTCCGAGTTCGCTGGCGTGGTCGACGCCGTGGGTCCCGGCGTCACGCAGTTCAAGCCGGGCGATGCCGTGGCGGCGCTGAGCGGCACCGGCGGCTTCGGCACCCATGCCATCGTGCCTGCCGACAAGCTGCTGCCGCTGCCGGCCGGCTTCAAGTTCGAGCATGCCGCGGCCTTCGCCTTCACCTACGGCACCTCGCACCATGCGCTGATGGACCGCGCCGCGCTGCAGCCCGGCGAGACCGTGCTGGTGCTCGGCGCCGCCGGCGGCGTGGGCACTGCCGCGCTGCAGATCGCCAAGGCCGCCGGCGCCCGTGTGATCGCCGCCGCATCGACGGACGAGAAGTGCGCGCTGTGCAGGTCGCTCGGCGCCGATGCGGTGATCAACTACAGCAGCGAGAACATCCGCGATGCGCTGAAGGCGCTGACCGATGGCAAGGGGCCGGATGTGGTCTACGACCCGGTCGGCGGCGACATTGCCGAACCGGTGTTCCGCTCGATCGCTTGGCGCGGCCGCTACCTGGTGGTGGGCTTCGCGGCCGGGGGCATTCCGGCGTTGCCGTTCAACTTGGCGCTGCTGAAAGGCGCTGCCATCGTCGGCGTGTTCTGGGGCGACTTCGTCAAGCGCGAGCCGATCAACAACGCGGCCTCCCTCGCGCAACTGAGTGCCTGGTATGCCGAGGGCAAGATCAAACCGGTCATCGACCAGTTGCTGCCGATGAGTGAACTGCATGCCGCCTACGCGCGCATGAGCGGCCGCCAGGTGCTGGGCAAGGTGGTGCTGGTCAATGCGTAAGCGTTGGTGACAATCGACCCGGCTTTCCCCCCGAGGAGGGGTCCGGCCCCGGACCATCTGCGCTAGCATCCCAGCCGGGAGATACAGCATATGGCCGTCAAGGTCCTCATTCTCGAAGACAACCCGGTCGCGCGCAGCTTCCTGTGCCGGGTGGTGCGTGAAAGCTTCAGCGATTCGATCGCCATCACCGAAGCTGGCGACCTGGAAACGGCACGTGCGCAAATCAGCCTCACCGGCGGCCCCAGCGGCTTGCATGGGGTAGATCCGTTCAAGCTGATCCTGGTCGACCTCGAACTGCCGGACGGCAATGGCATGGAACTGCTCGCCGAGCTGACGCAGTACCCGGCCACCAAGGTCGTGACCACGCTGTACTCGGACGACGACCACCTGTTCCCGGCACTGCAATGCGGTGCCGACGGCTACCTGCTGAAGGAAGACCGCTTCGAGGTGCTCGTCGAAGAACTGCAGAAGATCGTGCGCGGCCAACCGCCGCTGTCGCCCGCCATTGCGCGCCGGCTGCTAACGCATTTCCGCAGCGGCCTGCGCAGCGATGGGCCGGCGCCCGATTCCGGCTTTGCGCCGCTCGATTTCGTCGGCACCAGCCGGCCGGTGCCGATCGAGAAGCCGCCCGAGCACGACCGCCTGACCCCGCGCGAAAGCGAAGTGCTGACCTACCTGAGCAAGGGCTTCACGATCAAGGAGATCGCCAGCCTGATGGGCATCAAGTGGTTCACCGTCAACGACCACATCAAGTCGATCTACAAGAAGCTCAACGTGTCCAGCCGCGCTGAAGCCGCGGTGCTGGCCACCAAGCAAGGCCTGGTGTGACAGGACCAGGCGACGCCTGGCCATTTCCCGTTTCTCCAGCATGAGCATGCAGCCGTCCGGGTCGATCACCGACGGCGGTGAAGGCGCAGCCGCCGCACCCCTGATGCCCGCGCCGGACGCGCGCCAGGACTCGACGCTCGATTCACGCTGGGTCGACCAGGCCCTGCTGCAGCGCAACGCGTCGGCGGCACGCTGGATGGGCTGGCGGCTGCGCATGCTGGTGGTGCTGGCGCTGCTGGGCAGCGTGGGCATGTTCGCGGTGCTGCGTGTCCTGTCGACCCTGCCGCACCTGGATGCGCAATGGCGTACCAATGGAGCCAGTGGCATCGAACTGGTGGCCACCGACGATGTGCGGCTGCGCACCAAGATCGGCCGCGTACTGCAGGCCGTCGAGCTGCCGAATGGCCAACGCCTCGAGGCCAACGCCCCGAGTGGCCAACGCCTTGAGGCCGACGCCGCCTGGCTGCAGCGTTCACCGCGCTGGATCGTCAGCGACACCGAGCGCCGGCATCAGCTGCAGTTGCAGGACCAGATAGGCCGTGCCCTCGCGCAGCCGATGCTGAAGCTGTACTTCGACGACCGCAGCACGGTCGACGTGGCGCCGCAGCCGCGTGGCTTCTCCGGCTTGGGTGCTGTCTTCTGGCTGTTGTGCGGCCTGGCGCTGGTGCTGTACCTGATCGGCGTGGTCGTGGCGCTGGCGAGCCCCAGCCTGGCCAACGGAATGTACGCACTGATGGCCATGTGCCAGAGCGGAAACCTGCTGTTGATCGCCACCGAATCGATGTGGGGCTTCGGCGTCGCGCCCGGCTTTGCACGCCTGGACCTGGTGCTGCGCACGCTGTGCGATCTGGTGACGATGGCCGCGGTGCTGCACGCTTGCCTGGTGCACCCCTTGCGGCTGCCGCATGCACGCTGGCTGGCCACGGCGACCTGGGCCTTGGCACTTGGCTTCGGGCTGCGCACCGCGCTGGGCCCGCTGCCTGGTCAGTGGTGGGCCACGCAGGGCCTGCTGATCGTGCAGGGCCTGGCCGTGGTGGGCGTGTTGAGCTGGTCGTACCGGCGCGAACCTCATCCGGTCTCGCTGGTGCTCAGGCGCCTGGGTCTGGCCGCCAACGGCACGCTGATCCTGCTGACGCTGGCCGTGGCGCTGATCAGCCGCCAGGCCATGGCGCCGCACACCGTGGCGACCATCGGCTCGATGATCTGGTACGTGTTCTTCACCTCGCTGCTGCTGCTGGTGCCGTTCATGTCGCGCTCGCAGCATGTGATGCGCGAGTTCGCGATGCTGGCCGGCATCAGCACCGTCGCCACCTCGCTGGACTTGCTGTTCGTCGCGGTGTTCGCGCTCGGCCAATTCGCTTCGCTGACCTTGTCGCTGTTCGTCTCGCTGGCGCTGTATGCCGGCGCGCGCCAGTGGCTGATCAACCAGATCCTCGGCAGTGGCGTGCTCACCGCCGAACGCATGTTCGAGAGCCTGTACCGCGTGGCGCGCGAGATCGAGGCCGCGCCACGCAAGACCGGCGATCAACTCACCAAGCTGCTGCGTGAACTGTTCGAACCGCTGGAAGTCGTGCGCGCGCCGCGCCCGGTGTCGCGCACGCGAGTGGCTTCCGACGGTTCGACGCTGGTGGTGCCGGTGCCGCGGCTGCCGGGTGCGGCCGAGGAAGATGAAGCCGGCGCGATCGTGTTGCGTTACGCGCGGCGGGGTCGGCGCCTGTTCACCAGCGAGGACGCGCGTCTGACCGACCGCGTGCTGGAACAGCTGCGCCGCGCCGTTGCCTACGACCATGCGGTGGAACAGGGCCGCAGCGAAGAACGCGCCCGCATCGCGCAGGATCTGCACGACGACATCGGCGCCCGCCTGCTGACGCTGATGTACAAGGCGCAGAACCCGGAGATGGAAGAGTACCTGCGGCACACGCTGCAGGACCTGAAGACGCTGACTCGCGGCCTCGCGAAATCCAGCCATCGCCTGTCGCATGCCGCGGCCGAATGGAAGGCCGACATCACCCAGCGCCTGATGCTCACGCACTGCGAACTGGAATGGTCCTTCAGCGCCGACCGCGACATCCCGCTCACCGTCGTGCAATGGTCAGGCATGACGCGGGTGCTGCGCGAGCTGGTCAACAACATCATCACGCACGCGCAGGCCAACCATGTCGAGATCGCCTGCGTGTATGAGCGCGGGCGGCTGACGCTCACCGTCATCGACGACGGCATCGGCCGCCAGCCCGAGGCCTGGTCGCACGGGTTGGGCCTGGGCGGCGTGCGCAAGCGGGTGAAGCTGCTCGGCGGCGAAGTGCGCTGGCGCGAGCGCAGCGCCCACGGCATTGCCTGCGAAGTGAAGGTGCCGCTGCTGGGCGTGCGGGCCTGAGTCGACAAGCCGTTTTTCACTGAGTGGATAACCAGTCAAGTGATCGTGTCGGTCATCGCACACCGGCGCGAGAAGCTGGCACAGGGCCGGCAGGCATCAGCCGTGCGGTGCGGGCGGTGCCCAAGACACGCCGTTCTCGCTAAGCGCGCGGTCCCGGGCGGACCGCGCCGGCCCACCAACCATCGCGGAGGCCGGGCAACAAAAAGCCGGGCAATGCCCGGCTTTTTGTTCAGAGACTGGGGTGGCTGATGGGACTCGAACCCACGACGACCAGAATCACAATCTGGGACTCTACCAACTGAGCTACAGCCACCGTCGAAGCCGGCAAGTATAGCGCCTTGCGAGCAGCAGGCACTCAGCGGCTCGCTGCCGAAGCTGCGGCATCGGCAGCCGATGCCGTGCCGTGCTGCTCCACCTTGAAGCGCTTGCGCAGCGCGCTGTAGTAAGCCTGCGACTCGGCCTGGGCCCACACCCGCGCGTACTGCGCCTGCAGGCGCTCGGTCTCGGCCGCCACGACGGCACGCGGCAGCACCTTGTCGATGCGCGCGACGACGTAGCCCTGCCCCGGCACGTCCACGGCCGTGAAGGTCGGCAGCTTGCCGGCATCGGCACGCAACACGGCATCGAGCGCCGGGCCTTGCAGGCCCTCGGGTTTCGCGCGCGACACCGTGGCAGCGTTCGGCAGTTCGCCCTCGCCATCCTTGCGCAGTTGCGCGAGGCGGGCCTCGCCGTCCTTGCGCGCCAGCGCCGCGGCCTGTTCGGCCTGCACCAGGCTCCGCACCCGTTCCTTCACTTCGGCCAGCGGCAAGGTATGCGCGGCCTTGTACTGCGTGATGCGGGCCGAGGCCATTTGCGACGGCCCCACTTCCACGGCATTGGTATTGCGCTTGTTCTGGATCGCATCGCTGGAGAACACAAACTCCAGCAGCTTGGCCGAGCCCAGTGCGCCAGCGGCGCCCGGCACCGGCGTGCGCTGCACGGTGGCGCTCTTCTTCTCGAGCTTGAGTTTGTCGATCACCGGCTGCAGGCTGTCGGGCTGTTCGAAGACAGTGTTGGTGAACTGCTCGGTCGCTTCAGCCCAGCCCTTTTGCGCCAACTGGCGGCGCACCTCGTCCTCGACACTGGCACGCACGGCCTCGAAGGGCTTCTTCTCACCACCACGCGTGGCTTCGAGCTGGATCACGTGGAAGCCGAAGTCGGTCTCGACGACGTTGCTGATCTCGCCCGGCTTCATCGCGAACACCACGTCCTCGAAGGGCTTGGTCATCGCCCCCTTGCCGAAGAAATCGAGATCACCGCCTTGCGCCGCCGAGCCGGGGTCATCCGAGTTCTTCTTCGCCAGCTCGGCGAAGCTGGCCGGGTTCTTGCGCGCCTCGGCCACCAGCGCCTCGGCGCGGGCCTTGGCTTTCTGCTTGACGTCGGCAGGCGCGTCCTTGTCGGCCTTGATCAGGATGTGGCGTGCGCGGCGTTCTTCTGCCGCGGTGTAACGTGTGGCGTTTTCGTCGTAGTACTTGCGCAGGTCTTCGTCCTTGACGGCAATGCCCTTCTTCAGAGTCTCGAGGTCCAGCACCACGTAGTCGATGGTGGCCTGCTCGGGCGC
>NZ_DATILJ010000178.1:0-19978 GCF_035476535.1 Aquabacterium sp. | reverse complement strand
CCATAGGCCGTGTCTGCCAGCGCGGCTTCGCTCAGTGTCAGCGCGGTCCCGTCGATGCTCAGCGCGATCGAGATGCGGTTCGCCGCGGCGGCCACCGCATCCGGCGCACCGCCCAGCGTGAAGGTCCAGGTCTCGGCCAGGCTGCCGCTGGCCGGCAGGCCGCCGCTCAGCGTGTCGTTGCCGTCGCCGCCGCGCAGCGTGTCGTCGCCGGCGCCGCCGCTCAGCGTATCGGCCGCGCTGCCGCCCCACAGCGTGGCGCCGGCGCCGGCGCTGGTGTCCACCACCGTGAGGTTGATGCCGCTGCTCATCGGGTCGATCACGCTGGCCTGGCCGGCGCTGTTGAATACCAGCCCGCCGGCGCTGACGGTGCTGCCGGCATAGTCGAACAGCGTCGTCGCGCCCGACTTCACGGCGCCGGCGTCGAGGTCCAGCGTCAGGCTGCTGCCCTGGTCGGTGGACGCATCGGTCAGCACCAGCGACTCGAACAGCGTCACGGTGTCCAGCGTGGCCAGCGCAGCCACGACCAGTTCGTCGTCGGTGCCGGCGGTGCCGATCACCTGCAGGCCGCTGGCCGACACGGTGCTTAAGTCCAGCACATCGAAATCGACGCCGAAGCCCGGCGTGGCGCCGCTCAGCGTCGCCAGGTTCACCGTGCCGACCAGGCCGCCCACGGCCGCCGAACCCAGCGCTTCGGTGGCGATGCGGATCGCATCGTGGTCGGCGGCGGCGCCGTCGGTGAGTTTCGGTCCACCTTGCGTCGCCGTCAGGATCTTGACCGCGATGTAGAGGTCGTCGGACAGGCCGCTGTCGCGCAGGAACTCGAAGCCGGTCAGTTGCAGCGCGTTCGTCGCCGGGCCGTCCGCCAGGCGCATGCTGGCCACGCCGCTGCTCTGGCCGAGCGTGAAGACCTTGGGCAGGGCGCTGGTGGCGAAGCTGATCGCGTCCTGCCCGTCCTGCGTGCCGGCGATCTTCAGCGAGCCGGCGGCCACCGCGTTGTCCGGCGTGTGCGAACTGGTCACGCTGGTGTTGGCCGACAGCAGCGTCACGCCGTCGCCGTTGGTGAAGCTGGTGGTCGCCACCAGCCGGCCGCTGCTGTTGCCGTTGTCGGCCGCATCGCTGCTGTCCAGCCACGGCGTCAGCGCCACATCGACCAGGATGCTGCGCGTCAGCTCGTTGTACTCCACGGTGTTGCTGCCGCCGCGCAGCACATTGCTGCGCTGATCCAGCGATTCATCGTCGGTGAACGACAAGGTCTCGTCGTGGTCGCTGCCCTGCACCGTGGTCCAGGCCGCGGTGGCCTGCGTGTCGCTGGCGCTGGTGCCGCCGTCGCGGTAGTCGATGTAGCTGCGCCCGTAGCTGCTGCCGTCGTCCAGGTCGCGCAGCACCACGCGGTGCGTGGCCCGGTCTCCGGCGCCGACATCGTCGTCCGGATCGAAATTCCGGCTGAACTCGATCAGCCAGTCCTGGCCTGAATTCGTCAGGTCCAGCACACCGCCGCCGGCCGAGGCGACGATCTCCTCGACGTTGCGCAAGGTGTCGATGCGGTCGGTGGCGTTGTTGAAGACATCGTTGACGCCGTTGTCGTTGACCAGCACATATTGCCGGTCACTGGCGGTCTCGTCGCTGATCACCGCGACGATCTTGCCGGTCTCGGCGCTGTAGTCGACGCGGTCGGTGTCCAGGCCGAGGTCGAAATTGAACAAGGTCTGGTTGCTGACCTGCGGGATGTCGGCCCGGTCCGCACTGGAATTGGTGAGGTTGGGCGGTGGACCGGCGGTGCTGCTGGTGGCCTTCAACTCGGCAATCGACATGCGCTCGGCCTGCGCGCCGGACTGGTCCAGCAAGTCGTGGTTCAGGTAGGTGTTGAACTTGATCTCGCCTTCGGCCGCCGTTTCTGGCGCGTGGGCATTGCTGCTGCTCATCGCATCGGCAATCACCACGGTGTCGGGCGAGCCCACCGGCGGCGGCGTCAGGCTGGTGTCGTTGATCGTGCGGTCGATAGCGCCGCGGTTGCCGGCCAGCTGCAGGTGCAGCACTTCGGCGCCTTCGGTCAGCGCATCGGCGGCCAGCGTGATGGTGGTGGTGGCCGTGCCCTGCGCATTGATCGTGAAGCTGCCGTTGAGCGTGTTGCCGCCGCCGATGTCGGCTTCCGTGATGCCGGTGCCCGAGAGCGAGAAGTTCAGCACCGTGCCGGCAGCCACATTCGTGGTCGTCAGCGTGTAGACGATGCTCGCGCCTTCGTTCTGGTTGGTGACATCGGCGCTCAGCACATAGGTGGGCTGGGGCGCCGGCGTGGTGCTGGTGTCGTTCACCGTGACATCGGCATGGGCCAGGTCGCCGGCCAGCTGCAGGCGCAGCGTCTCGGCCCCCTCGGTGGCGGCATCACCGGCCAGCGTGACACTGGCGGTGCCGACGCCGGAGGCATTGATCGTCATCGTGCCGGCGAGCTGGCCGCCGACCACGTCGGCCGCCGTGATGCCGCTGCCGCTGAGGGTGTACGCGATCACCGCGCCCTCGGCGACGTTCGTGGTCTGCAGCGTGAAGGTGACGGCACTGCCTTCGTCAGCGTCGGCCACGTTGGCGGTGAGCGCGTAGGTCGGCTCCGGCACGGGCTCCAGCGCTTCGGTGAGCTGGCCCCAGCCCAGGCCGTCGTACACCGCGCCGGCGGGCGATTGGGCATAAGCCGCCGCGGCCTCGGCGCGCGCGGCCAGCGCGGCCTGCAAGCTCAGCAGGTCGGCGTTGTCGCCGGCATAGGTTTCCACCAGCGTCGCGACCATCACGGTGAACTCGCCGCGCGACGCGAAGCCAGCCACCAGCGGCGTCAACTCCGCTGCCCACGCGGCCTGAGTGGCGCTCGAGATCTCGGTACCAAAAGCGAAGTTCTCGACCAGCGCGGTGGTGAATGCGGCATCGCTGGCGGTGCTGGCGTAGGCGGTGAAGGGCGATTGCGGCACGGGCAGCTCGAACAGCAGGTCCAGCAGGCCGGCGGCGGAGGTGCCGCCGTTCAGGACGTCCGTGCCCCAGTCGACGATGTCCGCGGTGGGCGCCGCATGGAAGGGGTACGCAAAGATCTTGACCACCGCCACGGCGGTCGGGCTGTAATTGCCAAGTGCTGACATGGTGATGTCTCCGGTATTCGATGGCACAGGCGCCTGGACAGCGCTGTTGAGCCGAGCTTACATGGGCGCGGCGAAGGCATGGCCACGGTGGGCGGGCCGCAGCAACTGTGGCAAATTGCGCTCCTGGTACAGCCCAGGACCGGCTCGGGAGGCAAGCATGCGTCATCCATCGTGTCAGTGGTCCCACCGGCTGGCTCTTCCGGCGGCGCTGATCGCCACGCTCGTCGCGACGACGCCGGCAGGCGCCGCCGGCTGCAACGACGCCCAGTTCGTCGACCTGGTGGCCGAAGCCGCCTGGATCAACATCGATGTAGCGCCCGCCCAGGGCACCGGCGGCGTGCGCGAAGCGCTGCGCCTGGCGCACAGCAGCCATGCCAACCAGCCGGTGCGGATCCGCCTGGCGCCGGGGGTCTATGCCGACACGCTGGGCAACGAAATCTACGCCCAGCGCCTGCAGCGCACGGCGGCCAACCCGATCTGGCTGCAGGCCAGCGACAGCCGGCCCAACGCCACCGTGCTGGGCCACGGCATCAACCTGCTGGGGGTGTCTTACATCGCGATCGATGGCGTGACGATCGGCCCGGCCACCGTGGGCGCGTGGAACGGCCAGGCCCATGCCAACCCGCAGCCGCTGCAGGCGGCGGCCGGCATCCACGTGGCCGGCGCGGCGCTCAACGCCCGCAGCAGCGCCATTCGCAATGGCGCGCTGGATACCACCGTCTATGGTCGTTATGAACCCTCGCACCACATCCTGGTCCGGCGCGTGACGGTGCAGAACCTGTTCGACCCCGCGGAGCGCGATGCCGAGACCAGCGAGAGCCTCAGCATGGACGGCATGAAGTTCAACCAGGTGCAGGACCTGTGGGTGCTGGACAGCGCGGTGCGCCAGACCACGCGCCATGGCATCGACAACGTCGGCGTGCACCGCGCGGCCTTCTGCCGCAACGTGGTGGCCCAGACCGGTGGCGGCCTCGGCATCGAAGCCAAGGGCGGCTCGGTGGACGTGCTCTACGACAGCAACAGCTTCTACCGCGTGCGCCGGGTGGAACTGGGCGGCGAAGAAACCGATGCCACCTACTACTTCTCGCTCGACGGCCGCTGGGACTACGAAGCGCTGCGCACCGTGGCGCGCAACAACCTGATCGTCGACGCGCGCGAAGCAGCGCTGGAGTTTTCCGGCTGCCAGGACTGCGTGGCGGTGAACAACAGCATCGTCTTCACCGCCGCCTACCAGCCCCCCAGCGACGGCGGCACGATCTACGGCGGCGATGCGATGCGGGTGCACGACAGCCGTGTGCTCGGCGCCGCCGATGGTGCCGGCAGCGACTGCCAGTTCTGGGACGCTGCAATTCAAGATTATGTGACGGTCGATCCGTGCTGGGGCGTGGGCGCCCAGGCTCCGGCGCCGGTCAACAAGCTGCTGCGCAATGCCAACCTGACGATCGTCAACAACCTGTTCAGCGCCGAAGGCGGCAGCCTGGGCCGCGGTTCGGGCGACGTGGTGCCCTGCCCGCTGAACGTGACCGGCGGCAACGCGGTGCTGACGCTGAACGCCAACTTCTGGTGGAACGGCGGCAGCCCGCTGCCGGCCAACGGCTGCAGTGCGCTGACCGAAGGCCCGGCCTCACGCTTGCCCGGTGCCGGCGCCACGGCCTCGCCGATCAACGGCGGCGCGGTCGATGCCGGCAGCCTGGCCCGCATCGGCAGCAGCATCATCACGGCGCTGTTGCCCACGGCCGGCAGTGCGCTGCAGGGCATGGCCGTCGCTCAAGCGCAGCAGGGCACGGAAGACCGGCTCGGCGCGCCGCGCGGCAACGCGGTAGGTGCGCTGCTGGGCAGCAGTGCGCCATCCGACCGGCTGTTCAACTTCGGCGAGCGCTTCTACCCGCAATACTTCGCCGGCCACAGCATCAGCGGCACGGCCTCGGGCTACTACTACCGCTACTACCCGTTGACGCAGAACTACATCGGCACGGCCAACGGCCACCTGCATGTGCTGGGCCCGGCCTTCAACAACGAGATCGTCGACCTGGGCCTGATCAGCACCTGGCTGCCGCTGGCGATGGATGCCGGGCTCTGAGCCGCGCCTGGCCGCGAGCCTTCACCAGCGCGGCGGCAGTCGCTCCCCGGGCAGCACGTCGTAGGGCGAGGCCCAGCCCGGGATCTGGCGCAGACGCTCCAGCCAGGCGGCGATGTTCGGGAAGCGCGTCGCCACCTCGTAGCCGCTTTCCTCCACCGGATAGAACAGGTAGCCGCACATCGAGAAGTCGGCGATCGTCGGTGCATCGCCGATCATGAAGGCATGGTCGGCCAGTTGCTTGTCGACGATGCCGAAGCTGTTGTCCAGTCGGCCGCGCAGCCAGGCCATCACCGCCGGATCGGGCGCCACCGGCGCAAAGGCCTTCATGAACCGATAAGTCGCAAAGTAGCTGGTGAACTTGTGGTTGTCGAACAGCAGCCAGCGCAGCACCTCCTGCTGCTCTTCTTCGCCCTGGCCGCCGAAGTCACCATGGCGGCGCGCCAGGTGCATGAGGATCACGCCGGACTGCGTGAGCCGGCGTTCGCCGTCTTCGAGCACCGGCACCTCGCCCATCGCATTGGTCTGCTCGCGCCACGCCGCGTCTCGCGTCATGCCGTTCAAGAAGTCGACGAACACGGCCTCCCAGGGCTGCTTCAGGGCATTGAGCAGGAAGGCCACCTTGAAGGTGTTGCCGCTCTGGCAAAAGCCGTGCAGTCGATAGCTCATGTCAGGCTGCCGACTGTTCGCGCGAGACGATGCGGTCGACCACCGGGTGCTCGGCCATGCGCCGACGATGTTCGGCCACCTTGGGGAAGCGGTTGACGTCGACGCTGTCGCCTTCCAGCCACTGCGCCAGCGTGAACAAGTAGATGTCGCTGACGCTGTAGCGCTCACCCAGCACCCAGGGCCCCAGCAGGTAGTCGCGCTCGATCAGCGCAAAGCAGTCGCCCACCGTCTGCGGCACCTTGGCTTTCATCGCTTCGACCGCCGCCGGGTCATCGGCCCAGCGGTAGCCCCGCATGCGGTGGGCATGCGCCACATGCACGGTGGCGCACAAGTAGCTGTTGAAGGCATTCATCTGGGCCAGCGCGAACACATCGTCCAGCGGCGCCAGCTTGGCCTGCGGATGGGTCTGGGCGATGTACTGCAGGATCGCCGGTGTCTCGGTGAGGATGCCGCGCTCGGTGACCAGCGCCGGCACACGGCCCTTGGGATTGAGCCGCAGGTACTCTTCCGAGCGCTGCTCGCTGCGCGAAAAATCCACCCGCACCGCTGCATAGTCGGCGCCGGCATGTTCCAGCGCGATGTGCGAGGCCAGTGCACAGGTGCCGGGGGCGTAATACAAGGTGAGCATGCCGGGTCCTCGTGAAACGATGCTGGATGGTAGCGGCTGGCGGACGCTTGTTCGCAGTTGCTCGCGGCAGCCCTGCGCGGCGCCCTGGCTGCGAAAGGCCGCGGCTCAGGCCGCGTCGAGCACGAGTTGCGTCTGCGTCACCACCGCGCACAGCTTGCCTTCGGCGGAGCTGATCGTCGTCTGCCAGACCATCGTGGTCCGCCCGCGGTGAAGCGCCACGCAGTCGGCCGTCACCGTGGTGTTGACGCGGGCCGCGCTGATGAACTTGGTGCTGGAGTCCGTCGTCGTCGTGCGCTTGCCCTGCGGCAGGTTGAGCACTGTGCCGACGGCGCCCAGCGTGTCGGCAAAAGCCATGGTGGCCCCGCCGTGCAGGATGCCGCCGCTGGTGCACAGTTCGGGCCGCACGAGCATCTCCGCCGTCACGCGCTGCGCTTCGAGCGCCGTGATGCGCACGCCCATCAAGCCGGGGAACAAGGGGGTCAGCAGTTGCTGCACGGCGTCCAGGGAGAGCATCGGTCGATCCTTTCAGCGCTCGCTTCGGCGGCGGTTCGAGTCCAGCTTCTGGGTGTCGGGCCCGGTTCAGGGCAAACCGTTGCGGCCATGCCGCCGAAAGCCTTCACGTTCCGTCAAACGTTCATAGTAAGCGGCCACGGCAGGCAGCGCCGGCCGCGCCATCGGTGTCATGAACCAGCGGTGGGTCGACAGGCCCAGCACGATGTCGGCCAGCGTGAACGCCGCACCGGTGATGAACGCGCCGGTCTGCTGCAATTGCGCATCCAGCAGGCTCATGTGCTGGTTCCAGTTCGCCACGCTGTCGGCGATGGCTGCCGCATCCATGTGTTTCGGGCTCTGGCGCACCAGGCTCATGAAGGCGTAGCGCCAGGCGGTGTTCAGCTCGGTGGCTTGCCAGTCCATCCACTGCTCCACCCGCGCGCGGGCCTGCAGCGCGCTGGGCAGCAGTTCGGAGCGTTCACGCGCCGCCAGGTAGCGGCAGATCGCGTTGGATTCCCACAGCACGAAGTTGCCGTCGCGGATGACCGGCACCATGGCATTCGGGTTCAACGCCAGGAACTCGGGCGCGCGCAGCGACAACGCGTCGGTGCCCCACTCTTCGTGTTCATACGGCAAGGCCATCTCGGCACACAGCCACAGTACCTTGCGAACGTTGATGGACGGCGACCGGCCCAGCAGTTGCAGCATGTGTCAGAGGTGTTGGATCCATTCACGCACCAGGCGCTTCAAGGCCGTGCGCTTGGTGTCGATGTCCTTCAGGCCGGTGAACATCGCCGACGCGCGGTCTTTCGCCAGCCAGTGCAGCAGCCCGGTCGGGTCGTCGATCTGCAGGCCGTCAGTGACACCCCCGGTGGCCGAGGCCTTGACCTTGGCCCCGGTGTGGAAGATCAACTCCAGGCCGCCCTTGGCGCGCAGGTTGATCGTGGCAAAGAACTCGCTGGTGCGAAAACTCGGCGCGTTCCACTTGATGCCTTCGCCGATGTCGGCATGGGCGCCGAGGATGATCTTGCGCAGCGCTTCGATCTCCGGCTTGCAGGGGTGGTCCAGCGCGGCCAGGAAGTCGGTGACCGCCTGGCTCTGCTGCTGCACGAGCCGGGAGGTTTCCATGGCGGCCGGCCGAGTCATTTGCAAGTCAGGCGTGCAGGTCGGGCGTTCAGTCCAGCAGATCGGCGGGCACGTTGCCGCCGTTGTCGGCCAGCTTGCGCAGCACAGTTTTGTGCAACCACATGTTCATCTGCGCCGAATCGCCCATCTTGTCGGCCGGGCAGCCCAGTTCGGTGGCCAGTTCCTTGCGCGCGGCCAGGCTGCTGTCCAGGCCCAGCAACTTCATCAGATCGACGATCGAGACCTTCCAGTTCAGCTTCTCGGCATGCGAAGCCGCCAGATCCGACAACTTGGCCACGACGTCCACGTCGCTGATGGCCACCGGCGCAGGTGCGGGGGCTGGCGCCGCGGCGGCTTCGGCTGCAGTGGCGGCAGCGGCGGCGCTGGCGGCGTCCACTTTGTCGTTGCCGAAACCGAGCTTGGACAGGATGCTGCTGAAAATTCCCATGGTGTGACCTTTCGAAGTGGATCGCCCCTTATACACCGCGGCCAATGAACTGCGTTCCACCGAGCACCAACACCACGCCGCGCGACGCGGCGCATGGACTCATCGGCAGAACACAGCGGCGCAGCGGGCCGCGGGCGCGTCAGCCGAACACCGTGTCGCTCTGCGCGTGCGCGTTGCCGACGAACAAGCGCAGCGTCGTCATCTCGCCATCGTTTTCCCACACCCGGCCCTGGATGAGGAACTGGCGGCCACCGATGCGGATGACGTCGCCCTGCGCGGGCGGCACCGGATGGCCTTGCCAGAACTGCGGCACGACGGTCTTGGACTGCCGTATCCAGGCCTGGTCATCGGTGCTGAACACCAGCACGACTTTGAGCGCTTGCTGACCCATGTTGCTTCCTCACGCGTGGCGATGCGGATCGCGGAGCGGTGAGCTTAGCGCAAGGTCGATGGCTCAATAGGGCTCGAAGGGCACGCCGTGCTTCTTCAGCATCGCGACGATGAAGTGCTTCCAAGTGCCGTCCGGCGACCACACCGTGGCCACGGCTTCGTAGGCGCGCTCCGGCGGCTCCTTGCCGACGATCACGCGGTGCAGGAAGACCATCGACGACGCCCGCATGTTGACCTGGCAGTGCACCAGCAGCTTGCGCTCGGCATGGGCAGCCATCGCAGCGACGAAGGCCTCGAAATCAGCCTCGGTGGGTTTGTTGAACGGGATCGGGATGTTGACGAAGGCCAGGCCCTGGCCCTGCACGATGCCGGCCTCGTTCGGCACCGCATCGGACACGGTGAGCGGCGCCAGGTAGATCACCGCGCCGAAACCCTGGGCCGCCAGCAGGGCCAGCGCATCGGCCCGCGGCTGGCCGGCGGTGATCAGGCGCGGCGAGATGAGCACGACATTCGGCGCCTTGAGCACCCGCTCTTGCGCGCTGCCATGCAGTGGCTGCAGCAGCAGGCTGCACAGCGCAGCGGCCAGCAGAGGCCTTCGACCGGTGCTCGGCGAGCGTTGATGCATGCGGCATGCTACGACAGCCGGCCCGCGGCACGGCCCCGATACCGCCCCGCAGCGGCCCCGCAACGCCCCATCACCAGGTGTCCGAAAACGGCCAGCGTCTGCCGCGCGCCAGCCTCAGCATGGTGCCACCGCCACTGCAGACCCGCCCATGTCCGATGCCCTTCCCCTTGCCGTGCGCCGCCTCGTGGGCTCCAACCTGGCCGCGCAATCGGCCGAACAACTGAGCCTGGCGGCGGTGCCGATCGTCGCCGTGCTGGTGCTGGGCGCCGGGCCGGGTGAAGTCGGCTGGCTGGCGACAGCGCAGACGCTGCCCTTCCTGCTGCTGTCGATTCCGCTGGGCCTGTTGGCCGATCGCGGTTCGCGCCGGCGGCTGATGGTGCAGGCCGAAGTGCTGCGCGCGCTGGCGCTGCTGGCGATGATCGCGGCGCTGCTGTTCGAGCGCTTGTCGATCGGCCTGCTGGCGGCGCTGGGCTTCGTCGGCGCGATCGGCACCGTGGCCTTCAGCGTCGCCGCGCCGGCGCTGGTGACGGCCCTGGTGCCGCGCGCCACGCTGGCCCAGGCCAATGGCCGGCTGGAACTGGCGCGCAGCGCGGCCTTCATCGCCGGGCCAGCACTCGGCGGTGCGCTGGTGGCCTGGGCCGGCGCGTCGGCGGCCTTCGTGCTGGCGACCATGCTGTCGGCCGCCGCCGCGCTGCTGCTGGTCGGCCTGCGCGAACCCGAACGACAAGCCGCTGCCGCGAAGCGCCACCCATGGCTGGAGTTGCAGGACGGCGCGCGCCTGGTCTGGCGCCATGCGTTACTGCGGCCCATCCTGCTCACCGCCGTGGCCTGGAACATCTCGTGGTTCGTGCTGCAGGCCGCGTACGTGCCCTATGCCATGCGCGCGCTGGGGCTGCAGGCCGGCGCCGTGGGCCTGACGCTGGGCAGCTACGGCGTCGGCATGACGGTGGGTGCGCTGCTGACGCCGCGGCTCGTCGCCGCGATACCCTTCGGCCGCGCGATCCTGCTCGGCCCGGCGATCTCGGTGCTGGCCGCCGCAACGATGGTGGCCACGCTGGTGTTCCCGGTCGGTGGGCTGGCGGCCTTGTCGTTCTTTCTGTTCGGCGCCGGGCCCATCGTCTGGACGATCACGTCGATGACCTTGCGGCAGACCGCCACGCCACCCTCGATGCAGGGCCGTGTCTCGGCGATCTTTCTGACGGTCAACGCCGGCGCCCGCCCGCTGGGCGGCGCGCTCGGTGGCCTGATCGGTGCCGGCTGGGGTGAACCGGCCTGCCTGGTGCTGGCGCTGGCCGGCTTCGTCGTGCAGGCGCTGGTGATCTTCGGCTCACCGGTGCGGGTGTTGCGGCAGTTGCCGCCGGCCGTGGCGTAGGCCTGCGCTCAGCCGACTTCGCTGTGCCGTTCGATGATGCGGGAGACGATGCCGTAGGCAATCGCCTCCTGCGCGTTCATCCAGTAATCGCGCTCCATGTCCGCCTTCACCGCCTCCAGCGGCTTGCCTGTCTGCGTCGCGATCACCGTGGCGATGCGTTGGCGCGTGCGCAGGATTTCCTTGGCCTGGATCGCAATGTCCGTGGCCTGACCACCGGCGCCGCCGGCCGGCTGATGGATCATGAAGCGTGTGTTCGGCAGGCACAGGCGCCGCTCTTTCGGCGGCGACAGGAAGATGTGCGCGCCCGCGCTGGCCACCCAGCCGGTGCCCACCGTCGTGACCGGGGCATCGACAAAGCGGATCATGTCGTGGATGGCATCGCCGGATTCGACGTGACCGCCGGGCGACGAGATCAGCATCGTGATCGGCGCATTCGACTCCGCGGCCAGCGCCAGCAGCCGGCGGCAGGTGCTGCGCGCCAGCGCATCGTCAACCTCGCCGAACACCAGCACGAAGCGCGACTTGAACGACAGCTTCTCCTCGAGGTTGTCGTCCTTTTCGGACGGCGCGGGTTTGTCATCGGTCTTGGCAAGACGGGTATGCATGGTGATCTCCTGGGAAGCTGCGGATGATTATTGCGCGGCGGGTGGCAGCGCAAGGTGGAAGGCCCGCAGCGCCTGGGTCACATCCGCCGGCGAGCGCACATGCACGGCCTGGAGACCGGCCTCCGAGGCCGCGTTCACGTTCTCCAGCAGATCGTCGAAGAAGAGGATGTCCCCGGCCGCCACGCCGATGGCCCGGGTGATGTGGTCAAACGCTGCTCGCTCGGGCTTGCGCAGCCCCATCTCGTGCGAGGCAAAGATGCGATCGAACGCCTGAACGACCCCGGGAAACAGGCGGGTCCAGGCGGCCATGTGCGTGGCATTGGTGTTCGTGAAGGCATGACAGGGAAGAAGGGCTCGCATGGCTTCGACGATCAATCTGGTTTGCGTCAACTCCCCGACGAAGATCGAATTCCATCCGTTCGAAATCTCCGCGTGCGTTGCGCTCAGTTTGAGCATCGACGCCAAATGGTCAAAGTAAGCGGCAGCCGTGATCTCGCCGCGCTCGTGTTGTTCATACGGCAGGTCGAACTTGAATGCCTGTCGCAAGCCGTCGATGGACAGCGACGAATGCGGCGCCCAGGCGCTGAGGGCGCGGCCGAAGTCGATGTCGACCAGCACACCGCCGAGGTCGAACAACAGGGCCTGAGGTTTCTTGACGGACACGAGCGCTTCCTTCCCTTTGAAGCACCGGATTCTCGCGTCTCAGGTTCAACAAGATCGGATTCCTTGGGCTTGGTGAAAGGCCTCACGCCGCCGACATCGGGCTCGGCGTGCCGGCGTTGCCGACCTCGGGCCCAGGCGGCGCGGTGACGATCGAGGTCAGTGCGGGATCGACGGTGCCGAGGCGATCGAGCGCAGGCCGCGGGCGCCGCAATTCGTCGATGTCGTGAAAGGCCTGCTCCATCGCGCCGGCCGCACCCAGCAAGGCGCTGTCGCCGCGGAAGCGCCCGACCACCTGCAGGCCGAAGGGCAAACCTGCGTCATCCCGCCCGCAGGGCAGCGCCAGCGATGGCAGGCCGGTCAGGGTGGTCACGTAGGTCAGTGCCAGCCAGCGGTAGTAGGTGTCCTGGCGCTTGCCGTCGATGTGGTCGGCGTACAGCGTGGTCCAGGGGAAAGGCGACACGGGCGTGGTCGGCGCCAGGATCAGGTCGTAGCCGGCCATCGCGGCATCGAAGCGGGCGAGGATGCGCGTCTGTTCGGCCTGGGCCCAGGCGCTGTCGAGCAGCGTCATCGCGGCGCCGAGCTCGTAGTTGGCGCGGGTGTTCGGCCCCAGGCTCGCCGGGTCGCGCTCGTAGGCCTCGCGGGTGGCGGCGACGAAGGCCTCGGCGCGCAGCACGTCGAAGCAACGGTGCACGTCGCCGAGATCGAAGCTGATCTCGTCGCAGCTGCGGAACAGGTGCTTCATGGCCGCGATCTTGCGGCGGAAAGCGCCGCGGATCGGCGCATCGACATCGCAGGCGCCGAGGTCTTCGGTCCAGCCGATGCGCAGGCCGCCGAGATCCGTGGCCGGAGGCTGCAAAAAGCTCGCCGGATCCGACGGATAACTCAGCGGATCGCCGACCGCCGCGCCCACCGTTGCCGCCAGCTGCAGGCAGGTGTCGGCCACCGTGCGCCCCATCGGGCCGACGACCGAGATCGGCGTCCAGCCCAGTGGCTTGCGCGAACTCGGCACCAGCCCGGGCGAGGGCCGGAATCCGACCACGCCGCACAAGGCGGCCGGAATGCGCAAGGAGCCGCCGGTGTCGGAGCCGGTGCACACGGGCAGCATGTCGCAGGCCAGCGCGGCCGCCGACCCGCCCGACGAACCACCGGCGTTGAGCCGCGGATCGAAGGGGTTGCCCGTGGCGCCCCACACCGCATTGCGCGTGTTGGCGCCGGCACCCATCTCGGGCACGTTGGTCTTGCCGACGACGATGGCGCCGGCCGCGCGAAGCCGCGCCACCAGCACGTTATCAGCCGACGGCACGTGATGGCGAAACAGCGGCGAGCCCAGCGTGGTCAGCAGGCCTTCGGTGGCCTCCAGGTCCTTCACGCCCAGCGGCAGGCCATGCAGCAACCCGAGCGGCCGACCCGCCATCACCGCGTGCTCGGCGTGACTGGCCTCGGCGCGTGCGCGCTCGAAGCAGGTGGCCGTGATCGCATTGACGAAGGGGTTCACTGCCTCGATGCGGGCGATGCAGGCCTCGAGCAGCTCGACCGGCGACACCTGCCGCGCCTGGATCAGGCGCCGCAACTCGACTGCGGACGTGCTCAGCAAGGTCTGATCGGCGCTCATGCTCAGTCCCCCAGAATCTTCGCCCGCGCGGCGATGGCGCGCATGCGCGGCAACTCGGTGTCGATGCGGGCGGCCACCGCGGCCGCGGGCTCGTAGGCTGGCTGCAGGCCACTGGCCACCAGCTTGGCAGCAATCTCCGGGTCGGTCATGGCCTCGGCCAGGGCCTTCTGCAGCTTGGCCCTGACGTCCGTCGCGAGGCCGCGCGGCGCGAACACCGACAGCCAGGAGTCGGCGGAGAAGCCCGGATAACCCTGCTCCGACACGGTGGGCACCTCGGGCAGCTGGCTGGAGCGCGTGCTGCCGGTGACGACGATGGCCTTGATCTTGCCGGCCCGCAGCTGAGGCTGCGCCGACGCAACGGTGTCGATCGCGAACGGGATCTGCCCGCCCATCAGGTCGGCCATCGCCGGCGCGCTGCCCTTGTACGGCACATGGGTCAGCTTGATGTCGACCGTGTTCCACAGCAACTCGGCCGCGAAGTGACCGGTCGTGCCATTGCCGAAAGAGCCGTACAGGTACTTGCCGGGCGCCGCGCGCACCGCCGCGATCAGCTGCGCCAGATCGTTGACCGGCACGTCGCGGTTGGCGATCAGGATCAAGGGCACACGCGCAACGCCGCCGATGGGCTCGAAACTCTTGACCGGGTCGTAGGGCAGCCTGGCGTTGATCGCCGGGTTGACGGTGAAGGTCGAGCCGGAGCTGATCAGCAAGGTGTAGCCGTCGGCCGCCGCGTTGGCGACGAAGCTGGCGCCAATGACGGTGCCGGCGCCGGCCTTGTTCTCGATCACCACCGCTTGTCCGAGGTGTTCGCCCAGCTTCTTGCCGACCAGCCGACCGACGATGTCGGTGGCCCCGCCGGGCGGGAACGGGATGATCAGCTGCACCGGCTTCGCCGGATAAGCCTGCGCGTGAGCGGCCTGCCAGGGTATCAACGCGGCCAGCATCAGTGCGATGCCAGCCAGCGTGACGAACTTGCGTTTCACCATGTCGTTCACCTCTTCAAGGCAGCCCGCAGGCGGCGCCGGACGATAGAGCGGCACGACCCCGGGGCAAACGCCGCTGGCCGCGCAAGGGACGTAGGGACGTACGGGGACTGGGGGCGGTTCAGCCGTTGCGGAACAGAAAGCTGTAGGCATTGAGCGCCGGCACGCCGCCGAGGTGGGCATACAGCACCTTGGAGCCGGCGGGGAACTCACCGTTGCGCACCATCTGGATCATGCCGTCGGCCGACTTGCCCTCGTACACCGGGTCGGTGAGCATGGCTTCCTGGCGGGCGCACAGGCGGATGGCCTCCATCGTGCCTTCATTGGGCAGGCCGTACTCCGGGCCGCCGAAGCGCGTGTCCAGCACCACGTCCTTCTCGGCGATCTCCTGGCTCATGTCGAGCAGCCAGGCGGTGTGTCGGGCAATGCGCAGGATCTGCGCCTTGGTCTGTTCCGGCTTGGCCGAGGCGTCGATGCCGATCACGCGATCAGCCCGGCCATCGACGGCGAAGCCCACCACCATGCCCGCCTGCGTGCTGCCGGTGACCGAGCAGACCACGATGTAGTCGAACTTGAAGCCCAGCTCGGCCTCCTGCGCGCGCACCTCTTCAGCAAAACCCACGAAGCCGAGACCGCCCAGCGGATGCTCCGAGCAGCCCGCCGGAATCGCGTAGGGCTTGCCGCCGGCCTTGCGCACATCTTCCATGGCCGCCTCCCAGCTCGGCCGGATGCCGATGTCGAAACCGGCCGCGTCCAGGCGCACGTCGGCACCCATGATGCGCGACAGCTCGATGTTGCCGACGCGGTCGTACACCGCATCGGAGTAGTTGACCCAGTTCTCCTGCACCAGCACGCATTTCAGGCCCAGGTGCGCGGCCACGGCGGCCACCTGGCGCGTCTGGTTCGACTGGATGCCGCCGATGGACACCAGCGTGTCGCAGCCCTGGGCCAGCGCCTCGGGAATCAGGTACTCGAGCTTGCGCGTCTTGTTGCCGCCAAAGGCCAGCGCGCTGTTGCAGTCCTCGCGCTTGGCGTACAGCTCCACCTTGCCGCCCAGGTGGGCGCTCAGGCGCTTCAAGGGCTGGATCGGCGTCGGGCCGAAGGTCAGGGAATGACGGGGGAAGCGCTGGAGGTTCATGGGGCTTGACGGTGAAGTGCAGACGACCCGTGAATCTTAGGAAACAAGGATGCGATCGGGGTTGCAAACTTGGACCGATCAGCGCAAGTCAAGTGCCCTGTTCTATGCTTGTGCTCAGCTTTATTCCACGATGGTGATCATGAGCGCAACAAAAGTTCGCAAGACGTCGGCGCCGCCTACCTCCACACCCGCGTCCACGCCCCCCTCCACGCCCGAACCCGGCATCGACCGTATCGACAAGGCCATCCTGCGCCTGCTGCAGCGCGATGCGTCGATCTCGAACGTGGCGCTGGCGGCCAAGGTGAACCTGAGTCCGCCGGCCTGCCTTCGCCGCGTCGATCGCCTGAAGAAGATGGGTTTGATCACCGGCATCGTGGCGCTGCTGAACGCGCGTGCGCTCGACGCCGGCATGCTGGTGCTGATCGGCGTCGTGCTGGACCGCTCGACGCCCGAGTCCTTTGCCGACTTCGAGAAGGCCGCCGCGAAGGTGTCGGGCTGCATGGAGTGCCACGTCGTCACCGGCGAGTTCGACTACTTCATGCTGGTGCGCACGCGCGACAGCGACAGCTTCAACCGGCTTCACGCACAACAGCTGCTGTACCTGCCGGGCGTGCGGCAGATTCGGTCCTTCGTGGTGCTGAAGCAGGTGTTGTCGACGACGGAGTTGCCGATCTGAGGTTCGTTCTTAACGCCTGAATGACGTGGTGTCACGGACTGCCCGCAGCCGCAATCGGGACATTGACGTCCAGGAAATAGCGCGTCACGGTTGTCCGTCGCGGAACTGGTTGACGAGTTCCAGCGTGACCGGCACCGCGCTCCCGCGGCTTGGCAGCAGCGGAATGCCGTTGCGCTCTGCATGTGCGCCACTGGTGCCGCGAGACAGGCCCTGCCGCGCGAGCGCAGAGATCACTTCACCAACGCTCTTGTGCTCCCGCTCCGCCAGGTGCTTGGCTGCTGCCAGGACATCGTCGTCGATCACCAGTGTCGTTCGCATGTCGGGCCTCACGCTGGAAATCGATGCTTGGCATCATGCATCACACATCAGATCCGGACCGTGCGAACCCAAGCACTCAGCAGATGGGCGAGATATCACTCGACGTGAGCGTATAAAGTTGTTGATTCGATCGCGATCAGCCCCCTGGCCCGATGCAGATCAAGCCAACGGATGCACCGCCGGTGGAATCGCCGGATTTGGGATGGCACACCTACCGCAGACAGTGGCGGAGTGCCAAGCGGTGATTTTGCAGGTGATGCCCGGCCGATCTCAGCTTCACCCCTCCCGTCACGTCAAGCCTCATCCTTCGTGCTCCTACAAGGCTTGATCGTTAAGTTCGGTGGATTGCTGCCACCTCACCTGCATGACCCAGGCAAATACTTCACCGGAACGGTTGTTGAGGCACTTTGCCCGCATTTCCAACTTACGTCTTTGCCAGCAGCTATTGGGTTTGAAAGATCCGCAACCTGACCATCAATTAGCGGGGTAATAGTCAGTACATTTTTTGGCGCAGCAAAAAGCTGCTCATCGTACTCGACATAAATCACGCCCGACCGATCTGATGATAGGCGCTTTACGTATTTTGTGGGATTTAAGTCGACGCCACCAAGGTTGCACGTTAAAGAACTGCAAGACATGTCCTGGGGTCGCTCAATAAAAGACTCGACAATACGCGCCCGGAGTGCGCCAGCCATTATTATTCCTTCCGATGCCTTAGCCTTTTTGGTGTAATCTTGATAGGCAGGTAAAGCAATCGCCGCGAGCACGCCGACTATAAATATGAATGCCACAATTGCGATTACGATAATTACTACAGCGGAGCCCTTGGCGGTGTACTTCTCGTTCAGGCGCTCGGAGCTTGTGAAGCAGTAGATAATGAACTCGACAAGCGCGACTAGACCGGGTATATACGTCCAGCAGAAAACTAAATAGAGTATTCCTTGCCAATGCCGGCCAGTATAGAATTTGTGGGCACCTAGTCCGCCAAGAAAGAACGTCAACAAGAGCAACACAGGTTTACTTACTGGTGTTCGCTGTCGTACACCGCACTTGGGACAGATTTCGGCCGCCGGATGGATTAATGCGCCGCAAGTGTTGCACGCTTTGTGGGGTATGGCCGAAGTCTGCTGGGATACGGTGTCGGCGCCTAGATCGGTTTGCATGCTTCCTCCTCTTCTAGCTTGTGATTACGACTCGGTTCCTAGTTAAACTCACGGGGCGCTGAATGTCAATTTTGGGATATGAGCGATGGGCCGAGCGGATTGCTGCGTCGCCGATCGCATGATGCGTGGCAATCGGACGCCTGACGTGAATTGAGGAGCCCTTGATTGGACCTTCGATCGAGTTGGCAATCACTTGCCAGGTTTGGCCTGAAGTATCCATTGCTGACAACATGACGGGATCGAAGCGTTCGGTGAACTCCAAAAGAACTGGTATTCATGGCAGGCGTTCAAAGCGCAGGCCGCGCCGTGCACGCAGACATGTCTCCGGGCCAACGAGCTCACCTCAAGCTCAAACCGAACGACCATCACTCCTCCACATACGTCCGACAGCGGTACTTTTGGGCTGTCAAGCCAGCCACTCATGGGAAGCACGGGTACTGCTGCCCAAGAATCAGGATAGACATGGCGCGCGTTGGCTGTCCACCCGTGTCGGCCCTTGACGCGGGACAACGCCGTTCAGGTCATCCACCGTGTTGTGGATGACCCGAGGCAATGAGCATGACGCTCCGCCGTAACAGGTGCCCGCGGCAGCGACTTCCACGCCTCAATGAGGCGCCCGCCTGCCGGGAAGCGGCGTCCCACGATGGGATCTTCAATAGCGCCGCCATCGCCCGACTCGACTTGTCGACGTTCGAATCACTCATCTTCTGCGGCAAAACACGCGCGAAGGTCATCACCGAGCCAGGCGGGCGTTGGTTCGTCGGCGTTCGGCCCGCGCTGTCGGGCAAAGCGCACTCCTGTCAGAGCGTTCGAGCCGCCCGCTCGCACCTCGGGACAGCGCCCAAACCAGCACTCAAAAGAGCGCTCAAAAACAGGCGCCCAGAACCGCGCTCAAATCGACATCAGAACAACGCCAGCACCATCATCCCCAGCCCCACGATGCTGACCAGCCAGACCCCCGTGCGCACGAAGGTGATGCCGGCGTAATAGACCGGGATGTAGACCAGCCGGGCCCAGAAGAACACGGTGGCGCCGGTGGCGATGTTCGGGTGGGTGCTGCCCGAAGCCTGCGCCACCAGCGCAATCGCCGCGAACAGCACGAAGTTCTCCATCGTGTTGCGCGCGGTGCGCTCGGCACGCCCGGCAAAGCCGGTGGCTTCGGGCAGATCGGCGCGGTTGCCAAACGCCATCATCAAGCCGGCCGGCGTCCAGGCCTTGGCGCGGAGCAGACTGGCCACCAGCACCGTGAGCCAGGTGACGATGGCCATGCAGACAACAAGCGTCAGGGTTCGGTTCATAGCGCTCTCCTCGAGTGTCATCGGGTTTGTGGCGCCGCTGGACGCGGCCCCGCATGTTGACCGCCGGCGCGGGGCTTGTCACCCGGGGTATGGTCGGGGTCATCCCTTGCACGAGTGAGTTGCTGATGCACGTGACCGATGCCGTCGAGCGCCGCTCGTCGATCCGCGATTTCCTGCCCACGCCCGTGCCGGGTGAGGTGATCCGCCGCGTGCTGGCCACCGCCTCTCGTGCGCCTTCGGGCGGCAACCTGCAGCCCTGGCACATCGATGTGCTGGCCGGCGATGCACTGGCCTCGCTGAAGACGCTGATCCAGGCGCGTTTGCAGGCCGGTGTGCGCGATACGCCGGAGTACGACGTCTACCCGAAGGAGCTGGTCTCGCCCTACCGCGACTGGCGCTTCCAGGTCGGCGAGGACATGTACGCGACGATGGGCATCGCCCGCGAGGACAAGCCGGCGCGGCTGCGCTGGTTCGCGCGCAACTATGAATTCTTCGGCGCGCCGATGGCGCTGTTCTGTTCGGTGGACCGGCGCATGGGGCCGCCGCAGTGGTCGGACCTGGGCATGTTCCTGCAGAC
>NZ_DATILJ010000177.1:0-8571 GCF_035476535.1 Aquabacterium sp. | reverse complement strand
CGGCGAGATCACGGCCGCTTCGCGCGAGCAGAGCACCGGCCTGGGTGTCGTCAACGGCGCGGTGATCCAGCTCGATCAGATGACGCAGCAGAACGCCGCGCTGGTGGAAGAGTCTGCCGCCGCCGCCGAGAGCCTGCGCGAGCAGGCTGGGCGCTTGTCCGGCCTGGTATCCACGTTCCGATTGACGGCCGCCTGAGATCTCAGAACACCTGCGTGCGGGCTTCCAGCCAATCCTTGGCGGGGCCGCTCACCCGCGGCGATAGACGTTCCCGCACCATCACGTGGTAGCGGTTGAGCCAGTCGATTTCGTCTTCGCGCATCAGGTTGCGCGCTATGCAGCGCACGTCGATCGGGCAGAGTGTGAGCGTCTCGAATGCCAGCATGTCGCCGAAGGCGCCGTTCTCGGGTGTTTCGGCCGGCACGTTGAGCACCAGGTTCTCGATGCGCACGCCCCACTGGCCGGGCCGGTACACGCCGGGCTCGATCGAGGTGATCATGCCGGGCTCCATCGCCATCGTCGCTTCGGGCACCGCCTTGCTGATGCTTTGCGGGCCTTCGTGCACGTTGAGGAAATAACCCACACCATGGCCGGTGCCATGGCCGTAGTCGATGCCTTCGGCCCACAGCGGCGCGCGGGCAATGGCGTCCAGCATGGGGCTCAGCGTGCCGCGCGGGAAGCGCGTGCGCGACAGGTTCATCATCGCCTTCAGCACCAGCGTGAAGTCGCGCTGCTGCGCCGCGCTGACCGTGCCGATCGGCCAGACCCGCGTGATGTCCGTGGTGCCGCCCAGGTACTGGCCGCCGGAATCGATCAGCAGCAGGCCATTGCCTTCGATCCATGAGTACGCCGAGGGCAGGGCGCGGTAGTGCGGCAGCGCGCCATTGGCATTGAAGCCGGCGATGGTGGAAAAGCTCAGGCCGACGAAGCCGGCACGTCGGGCGCGCGCGGCAGACAGCTTCTCGTCGATCGTCAGTTCGCTGATGCGCTCATGGCCTAACGCGCTTTCGAACCAGGCGTAGAACTCGCACATCGCGGCGCCGTCCTCGGCCATCGCCTCGCGCACGAAACCGGCTTCGGCCTCACCCTTGCGGCTCTTGAACAGCGTGCTGGGGTTGATGGCCTCGACCACGCGCACGGCCGACGGCACCTGCTGGCGAAAGCCCAGCGTGATGCGGCGTGGGTCCACCAGCAGCACGCTGCCGGCGGGCAGGGCGGCCAGAGCCGGAGCGGCCTGGGCGTAGTCGGCCAACGCGAAGCCTTCTGCCTGCAGTTGCGTGGCCAGCGCGGCGGGCACCTTGCCGGCGCCGACGAACAGCGTCGCGCGGGTCGCATCGATCAGCAGGTGGGCGATGAAGACCGGGTTGTATTCGACATCGGCGCCGCGCAGGTTGGTGATCCAGGCGATGTCGTCGACGGTGGAAACGAAGTGATGGCTGGCCCCTTGGCGCGCCATCGCTTCGCGCACCCGCGCCAGGCGCGTGCTGCGCGGCTCGGGCGCCTGCGGCGCGGCATGCGCGTAGACGGCGGCCACCGGCAGTGCCGGCCGGTCGGGCCAGACTTCGGCCAGCAGGTCGAGGTCGGTGCGCAGCTGCACGCCTTGCGCGTCGAGGGCCTGGCGCAGCTGCTGCGCGCCGGCCAGGCCCAGCACCTGGCCATCGGCCAGCACCACGTCGCCGCGCTGCAGCTGCTGCGCCAGCCAGTCGATGTGGTGGCTGGCCGCGGTGGTGGGAATCTTCACCAGCGTGATGCCGCTGCCCTGCAACTCCTTGTCCGCCTGCACCCAGTAGCGGCTGTCGGCGAACAGCGCGGCCTGGGTCGGCGTGATCACCAGCGTGCCCATCGAGCCGGTGAAGCCGGACAGCCATTCGCGCCCTTGCCAGCGCCCGGGCAGGTATTCGCTCAAGTGCGGGTCGGCCGAGGGCACCAGCAGTGCGGCGGCGGCATGGCGGGCCAGGGCTTCGCGCACACGTTCGACGCGTTCGCGGTTCGGGGAGAGGCGGGTGTCCATCGTGCGGGCTCCGAAGGGGGTGGCGCGGCACTCGGGTCGAGCGCCGTCCGGGGCTGCGGATTTTAGGCGGGCCGGGCCTCGTCCGGGCCGACCGGGCTTGCCGGCGCTGCATCGGCGGCCATCGGCACCGCCACCACGCGCGCATGGCGCTCGAAGGTGAAATAGGCCCAGGCCCAGTCGATCAGCACGACCAGCCGGTTGCGGAAGCCGATCAGGAAATAGATGTGCGCGAAGAGCCAGAACACCCAGGCGAAGAAGCCCGAGAAGCGCAAGGCACCGAACACCGGGACCGCCAGGTCCACCACCGCGGCGCGGCGGCCGATGGTGGCCAGGTTGCCGTAGTCGATGTAGCGGAAGTTGCGGGTCGGCTCGCCTTTCAGGCGGCGCAGCAGGTTGGCGGCGGCCAGCCGGCCCATCTGCTTGGCGGCCGGGCTGACGCCGGGCACGACGCTTGGTTCACCGCGGCCATGACCGGGGTTGTGGCTCTTGGCTGATGCCAGATCGCCGATGACGGTGATTTCCGGATGCCCGGCCAGGCTCAGATCGGGCTGCACGATCACGCGGCCCGCCCGGTCGAGCGTGGCGCCGGCGCTGTCGGCCAAGGACCGGCCCAGCGGTGAGCCGGCGACGCCCGCGGCCCACACCACCGTGCGGCTGGGCAGGTGATGAGCCCGCGCTTCGCCGTTTTCGCGGGTGCTGTAGTGCACGCCGGTGGCGTCGATGCCGGTCACCTGCGCGCCGGTGCGCACATCGACATGCAGGCGCTGCAACTGTTCACGCGCACGCTGCCGCAGCGCCGGCACGAAGCTACCCAGCACATGTTCCGAGCCTTCGATCAGCACCACGCGGGCCTGCGTCGAATCGATGCGGCGGAACTCGCGCGACAAAGTCTTCTGCGCAATCTCGCTCAGCGTGCCGGCCATCTCGACACCGGTGGGTCCGGCACCGACGACGACGAAGTTCATCCACGCCGCGCGCTCCACCGGGTCGGCACAGCGTTCGGCGCGCTCGAAGGCGCCGATCACCCGCGCGCGCAGGTCGAAGGCATCGGCCAGCGTCTTCAGGCCGCGTGCGTGCTCGGCCCAGTCGTCATGGCCGAAGTAGCTGTGCGTGGCGCCGGCGGCGACGATCAGCTGGTCGTAGGGCAGGCGTTCACCATCGTCCAGCACGACGGCCCGGCCGGGCGCATCGATGGCCATCACCTCGGCCTGCAACACGGTGAGCCGGCCGCTGGCCACCTGTTGCCGCAGGATGTGGCGGATGGGCGCGGAGATGGCCGGCGCGCTCAAGCCGGCGGTGGCCACCTGGTAGAGCAGCGGCTGGAACAGGTGGTGGTTGGTGCGGTCGATCAGCGTGATGTCGATGGCCTCGTCGCGCGCCAGCGCACGCACTGCCTCCAGGCCGCCAAAGCCGCACCCGATCACGCAGACTCGGGTTCTTGTCATGGCGGCAAGCATAGCGCGCGGGCCGGCTATGCTCGGGTCAACCCCTACACACACCCCGGACGACGATGCGCCTTTTGCTGGTGGAAGACGACCGCATGATCGGCGACAGCCTGCGCCAGGCGCTGCGCCTGGAGGGCCATGCGGTGGACTGGGTCTACGACGCCGCGGCGGCGACCAGCGCGCTGGCCAGCGAGCGCTTCGACCTGCTGCTGCTGGACCTGGGCTTGCCCGATGCGCCCGGTGCCGCCACGAGGCCCGATGGCGGCCTGGCGGTGCTGAGAGCATTGCGCGGCCGCGGCGACACCACGCCGGTGATCGTGCTCACCGCGCGCGATGCGCTGGGCGACCGCGTGGCCGGCCTCGATGCCGGGGCCGACGACTATCTCGTCAAGCCCTTCGATCTGGATGAACTCACGGCCCGCATGCGCGCGGTGATGCGGCGCCACGGCGGCCGCGCGAGCACGGTGCTGGAACATGCCGGCGTGCGGCTGGACCCGGCCACGCGGGAGGTGTCCAAGGACGGTCTGCCGGTGCTGCTGTCGGCGCGTGAATTTGCGGTGCTGGAAGCGCTGATGCAGCGGCCCGGCGCGGTGCTGTCGCGCGCACAGCTCGAAGACCGGCTGTATGGCTGGGGCGAAGCCGTGGAGAGCAATGCCGTCTCGGTGTACGTGCACCAGCTGCGCAAGAAGCTGGGCGCCGATGTGATTCAAAGCATGCGCGGCGTCGGCTACTTCATGTCCAGGACATGAATTCGATCCGCGTCCGATTGCTGTTATCGCTGCTGGTGGCGCTGGTGCTGGCCGCCGCGGTGGTGGGGGGGGTCACCTACCGCAACGTGCTGCACGAAGCCGAAACGCTGTTCGACTACCAGCTGCGGCAGATGGCGCTGTCGCTGCGCGACCAGGGCGAGATCGCCGGCGACGAAGCCGCGGCGCTGCGCGACGAGGACCTGGACTTCGTGGTGCAGATCTGGCGCATCGACGGCCGCAGCGTGTACGCCTCGCGCGCGCACAAGTCGCTGCCGTCCAGCGCGGTGATGGGCTTTGCCGACATCGCGGTCGATGGCCGGCAATGGCGCAGCTTCGGCATCGCCGCGCACGATCGGGTGATCCAGGTCGCGCAGCCGATCGCCATCCGCGAAGGTCTGGCGGCCAACGCCGCGCTGCGCAGCGTGCTGCCGCTGGTGGCGGTGGCGCCGCTGCTGGCGGCCGCGCTGTGGTGGCTGATCGAGCGCTCGCTGCGGCCGCTGTCGCGCATGGCACGGGCGCTGCGCGAGACCGATGTCGCGACCTTGCGGCCGCTGCCCGATGCCGGCCTGCCCGACGAGGTGGCGCCGCTGGTGCGATCGCTCAACGCGATGCTCGAACGCCTGGGCCAGGCCTTCGACAGCCAGCGCGCCTTTGTCGCCGATGCCGCGCACGAACTGCGTTCCCCGTTGACCGCGCTGAAGCTGCAGGCCCAGTTGCTGCGCCGCGCCGGCGACGAGCACAGCCGAGGCGCCGCGCTGGACACGCTGGTGGCCGGCGTCGACCGCGCCACGCGCCTGGTCGAACAACTGCTGACCCTGGCACGCCAGGAGCCGGGCGCCGCGCCGCGTGCCCACGAGCCGGTGGCACTGGCGCCGCTGCTGCGCCAGGTGCTGGCCGACAGCGCGCCGCTGGCCCAGGCCCGCGGCACCGCGCTGTCCCTGCAGGTCGAGGCCGCCGACGAGACGGCCTCGGTGCCCGGCGACGCTGCCGCGCTGGCCGTGCTGGCGCGCAACCTGGTGGATAACGCGCTGCGCTACACCCCCGCCGGCGGCCAGGTGCAGGCCGGCGTGGCGCGCGACGGCGGCCGGCTGCTGCTGCGCATCGACGACAGCGGGCCTGGCATTCCCAACGCCGAACGTGAGCGGGTTTTCGGGCGCTTCGTGCGCGGCAGCACCGCCGCGCAGGACAGCGGCAGCGGCCTGGGCCTGGCCATCGTGCGCTCGATCGCCGAGCGCCATGCTGCGCAGCTGGCCTTGCTGGATTCACCGCTGGGCGGGCTGCGCGTCGAACTGCGCTTTCCGGCGGCCTGAGGCGGCCGGCGTGCTTCAGCCCGCCGCCAGCATGCGTGCCAGCCGGTTGTGGTGGCCGATCAGCACACCCAGGTCCAGCGTCGTCAAGCGGCCTTCGCGCACGACAAGCCTGCCGTTGACGACGGTGTAGGCCGCCGGCGCTGGCGCGCACAGCAGCAGCGCGGCCACCGGGTCGTGCACCGCGCCGCCGGCCATGGCGACCGTATTCAGGTCATAGATCGCCAGGTCAGCGGCCATGCCGGGCGCCAGATGGCCGATGTCATCGCGGCCCAGCACACGCGCGCCGCCGCGCGTGGCTACTTCGAGCGTCTGCCGGGCGCTCATCTCGGCCGGGCCGCGGTCGCAACCGTAGGTGAGCCGGCCATCGGCGCCTGCGCTGGGCGCCTCGGCGGCCCGCGCCACCCGCGCCAGCAGCAAGGCCTGGCGCGCCTCGCCGAGCAGGTGAGCGCCGTCGTTGCTGGCGCTGCCGTCGACGCCCAGGCCCACCGGCACGCCGGCGTCCAGCATGCGACGCAGCGGTGCGATGCCCGAGCCCAGGCGCATGTTGCTGCAGGGGCAGTGCGCCACGCCGGTGCCGGTGGCGGCAAAACGGCCGATGCCGTGGGCATCGAGCTTGACGCAGTGCGCATGCCAGACATCGTCACCCAGCCAGCCCAGCGATTCGGCGTACTCGGTCGGGCTCATGCCGAAGTGCTGGCGGCTGTAGGCCAGGTCGTGGTCGTTCTCGGCCAGATGGGTGTGCAGCCGCGCGCCCAGCGAGCGGGCGAGTGCGGCCGAGTCGCGCATCAGCTCGCGGCTGACCGAGAACGGCGAACACGGCGCCGCGGCCACCTGCTGCATCGCGAAGCGGCGCGGGTCGTGGTAGCGCTCGATCACGCGCTGCGTGTCGGCCAGGATGTGGTCTTCGCGCTCCACCAGCGCATCCGGCGGCAGGCCGCCGGCGCTTTCACCCACGCTCATGCTGCCGCGCGTGGCATGGAAGCGCAGGCCGATCGCGGCGGCGGCGTCCAGGCTGTCGTCCAGGCGCACGCCGTTGGGGTAGAGGTACAGGTGATCGGCGCTGGTGGTGCAGCCCGACAGCAGCAACTCGGCGGCGGCCAGCTGCGTGGACACCTGCACCATCTCCGGCGTCAGCCGCGCCCACACCGGGTACAGCGCACGCAGCCAGCCGAACAATTCGGCATCCTGCGCGGCGGGCAGCGCGCGGGTCAGCGACTGGAACATGTGGTGGTGGGTGTTCACCAGGCCGGGCAGCACCGCGTGGCCCTGCGCGTTCAGCGTGTCGTCGGCCTGCACGTCGACCGGCCGTTCGCCAGCGGCCCACACGGCTTCGATCGCCGGGCCGCGCAGCAACAGGCTGCCGCCGCGCAGTTCGCGCCGCTGGGCGTCCATGGTCACGATGACGTCGGCATCGTGGATCAGCAAGGTGGCTTCGGCGCGGGAGCCGGCGGCCAGGTCGAGCGGGTGCGCCATGCGCTGATTCTGCGGCAGCATTGCGCCGCTGCGATTCAAACAGCCCTGCGGTCTGGTGCGCCGGACAACCGGGTCGCCCGCCGATAATCAGCGCGTGAACACGCCGCCACTGCCCCACACCCAGCCGCGCGAATTCCTGCGTGCCCTCTACGATGCCGCCGTTGCGCGTGCGCTGCCCGAGCGGGTGATCGGCGGCTTCCTGCCGCCGCCGCCGCGTGGCCGCACCGTGGTGCTGGGCGCCGGCAAGGCCGGCGGTGCGATGGCTGCTGCAGTAGACGCCCTGTGGCCGCGCGAAGCGCCGCTGTCCGGCCTGGTGGTCACGCGCTACGACCATGTGCCGCCGGCCTATGCGCAGGCCGGCGGCCGCATCGAGGTGGTGCAGGCCGCGCACCCGGTGCCCGACGAAGCCGGCCGCCGCGCCGCGCAGCGCATCCTGCAGCTGGCGCAGGGGCTGACGGCCGACGACCTGGTGCTGTGTTTGATCTCCGGCGGCGGCTCGGCGCTGCTGGCGATGCCGGCCGAAGGGCTGAGCTTCGAGGACAAGCAGGCCATCAACAAGGCGCTGCTGAAAAGCGGCGCGGCGATCGATGAGATGAACACCGTGCGCAAGCACCTGTCGGCGATCAAGGGCGGGCGGCTGGCCGCGGCCTGCGCACCGGCCCGCGTGGTGACGCTGCTGATCAGCGATGTGCCGGGCGATGAACCTTCCATCATCGCCAGCGGCCCGACGGTGCCCGATGCCAGCAGCTGTGCCGACGCGCTGCGCATCCTGCAGCGCTACGCCATTGACATTCCGGCGGCCGCGCGGGCCGGGCTGGAAAGCGGGGCCTTCGAAACACCGAAGCCCGGGGACGCTCGTTTTGCGGGTCATCAGGTCAGCATGATCGCGACGCCGCAGCAAAGCCTGGAAGCCGCTGCCGAACTGGCGCGCAGCGCCGGGCTGGCCGCGCACATCCTCAGCGACGAGATCGAAGGCGAATCGCGCGAAGTCGGCAAGGTGCACGCGGCGCTGGCGCGCGCGGTGGCGCGGCGCGGTGCGCCGTTTGCACGGCCCTGCGTGATCCTGTCCGGCGGCGAGACGACGGTCACGGTGAAGAGCAAGGGCGGCCGCGGTGGCCGTGCCACCGAGTTCCTGCTCGGCTGCACGATTGCACTGCAGGGAGAGCCCGGCGTGCATGTGCTGGCGGCCGACACCGACGGCATCGATGGCATCGAGGACAACGCCGGCGCCCTCGTCACGCCCGACACGCTGGTGCGTGCGCAGGCGCTGGGGCTGAAGGCCGCGGACTACCTCGACCGCAACGATGCCTACAACTTCTTCAAGCCCCTGGGCGACCTGGTGGTGCCGGGGCCGACCTTCACCAACGTCAACGATTTCCGGGCTTTGCTAGTGCTGTAGGGCGCTGTCGATCCTTGAAAGTGTTGCTGGGTCGGCTACCGGCTTTCGGCCCATTGCGGTCTTTGGTGGTTGCTGGAAGCGGACGTTTGGACTGTCTTGCCTTTGCCGGTGATTCTTCGTTGCACTGCGCCGGGATTCCGCCCCGGCAGGCGGGTCACTTTCTTCCTGGCCGAAGAAAGTAACCAA
>NZ_DATILJ010000176.1:0-3068 GCF_035476535.1 Aquabacterium sp. | reverse complement strand
CTGCATGCGCTGATCATCGCGATGATCTTCCTGCTGCCGGCGCATGGCCTGAACCTGATCCTGGGCTACACCGGCATGTTGTCGCTGGCCCAGGGCGTGTTCTTCGGTATCGGTGCGTATGCATCGGCACTGTTGTCGACGCACTTCGGCACCCCCTTCGTGCTGAACCTGTTCGCGGCGGCGGCCATCGCGGCGCTGGTTGCCTTGCCGCTGGGTATTCCGGCACTGCGGCTGCGCACCACCTCGTTCGTGATGTGCACGCTGGGCTTTGTCGTCATCGCGCAGATGGTGGCCAAGAACTGGGTCGACCTGACGCGCGGTGACATGGGCTTGTCGGGCGTCGCGCGGCCGAAGCTGGGCTTTGGTGACAGCGTGATCGCGATCACCCAGATTCCGCAGTACTTCTACCTGATCCTCGCCGTGGCGCTGCTGGCCACACTGGTCTTCGTGCTGCTGATCAAGTCGCCGGCGGGCCGCTGCATGGTGGCGATTCGCGACAACGAGACACTGGCCGAATCACTGGGCATTCCGACCTGGTCCTACAAGCTGATCGTGTTCATGCTCAGTGCCGCTTTCGCCGGCCTTGGCGGCAGCCTCTACGCCCACTACGAAACGGTGGTCAGCCCGCTGGTGTTCCAGATGTACTACTCGAACACGATCCTGATCATCGTGCTGGGCGGCGGCCTTGGCCGCGTGCCGGGCGCCATCATCGGCAGCTTCCTGTTCGTGGCCGTCACCGAGGCGCTGCGTGTCACGCCCGAGCTGCGCATGATCCTCTACGGCTTTGTGCTGCTGGTGCTGGTGTTCGTGTTTCCGCAGGGCCTGGCCCCGCTGGTCGAGCGCGTCACGCAGTGGCTGTCGCGCATCGGCGGCGAACAGGAGAAGCCGCTGTGAGCCAAGCCATTCTCAGCGTGCGCGGCTTGCGCAAGAACTACGGTGGTGTGCCTGCTCTGCAGGGCGTCGATTTCGATGTGGCGCGCGGCGAGGTCTGCGGCCTGATCGGACCCAATGGCTCGGGCAAGTCGACCTTGTTCGACTGCTGCACCGGCTTGCAGAAGAGCGATGCCGGCAGCGTGCTGCTCAAGGGCATGGACATCACGCACTGGCCGATGAACCGCATCGCCCGCGAAGGCCGCTTGCTGCGCAGCTTCCAGAAGACCGTCGTCTTCCCGACGATGAACTCGGAAGAAAACCTGGTGCTCGCGGGACAGATGGCACGTTTCCCCGGCATTGCATCGACCTTCTCGGTCGGCGCCACGTCGCGGGCCCGCGTGAAGGCACTGCGAGAGCGTGCACGGGAACTGATCGAAGTCTCCGGCCTGTCGCGCGTGGCGCACCTGCCGGCCGGCAACATGTCGGGCGGGCAGCAGAAGCTGCTGCAGTTCGCATCGATGCTGATGCCCGAGCCCGAACTGGTGCTGCTCGACGAACCGCTGGCCGGCATCAACCCGATCCTGATCGAGAAGGTGATCCAGTGCATCGTCTCGGCGAACAAGGACCACGGCATCACCTTCCTCGTCATCGAGCACAACACCGATGTGCTGATGAACCTGAGCCACCGCGTGATCGTGCTGCACCAGGGCCAGAAGCTGGCCGATGACACGCCGGAGGCGATCGTGCGCAACCCGCAAGTCGTGGAGGCCTATCTTGGTGGATAAAAGCGCCCACCGGCCGGCCGAGCCGGCCGCCCCTGAACTGATCATCCAGAACCTGCGTGCAGGTTATGGCCATCTCGACATCCTGCACGACGTGAGCCTGAGCATCCGCCACGGCGAGTTCGTGGCGCTGCTCGGGCCCAACGGCGCCGGCAAGTCGACGCTGCTGAAGACGCTGTACGGCATGACCACGCACAAGGCCGGGTCCATCACGTGGAAGGGCCAGGAGATTGCCGGTGGCAAGCCGCGCGCCTTCTTGTCGCAGGGCTTCGGCTACGTGCCGCAGGGCCGCTGCAACTTCCCGACGATGTCGGTCGACGAGAACCTGGAGATGGCCGCCTACACGATCAAGGATGGCGACATCGCCGGCGAGCGCCAATACGTCTACGAGCTGTTCCCCATCCTGCACAAGCGGCGCAAGGAGTTCGCCGGCAACATGTCGGGTGGCGAGCAGCAGTTGCTGGAAATGGCGATGGCGGTCTTGCGCCGGCCCGAGATCCTGCTCGTCGATGAACCGTCGGTCGGCCTCTCGCCGCAGGCCATCACGCTGGTCTTCAACGAACTCAAGCGCCTGCACGAGGGCGGCCGCACCATCCTGCTGGTCGAACAGAACACGCGCAAGGCGATGGCCGCGGCCGAACGCGCCGTCGTGCTGCGGCTGGGCAAGGTCATCTGGGACAGCCCGGCCCAGGACGTGAGCCACACCGACCTGGGCGAACTCTTCATGACCGGCCGGGTGCAGGAGCGCAGCAGCGCCGCCGCGCCGCACGGCATTCACTGAATCTCTCCGAGGACCCTATGAAACTGGCATTCGACACCGGTGGCACGTTCACCGATTTCGCCTTTTCCGACGACGACGGCAGCATCCACCTGCACAAGGTGTTGAGCACGCCCGACGCGCCGGCCCGCGCCGTGCTGCAGGGCGTGGACGAGCTACTCGCCAAAGTACGCGGCGGCATCACACCGCGGCCCGGCGAGGGCGCGCTGCAGATCCTCGGCGCCACCACGGTGGTGACCAATGCAGTGCTCGAACGCAAGGGCGTGGCCACCGCGTTCATCACGACAGACGGCTTCCAGGACATGCTGCGCATCCGCACCGAGGGGCGCTACGACCTCTACGATCTGCGCATCCAGTACCCCGAGCCGCTGGTGCCGCGCGAGCGCTGCTTCGGCGCGGTCGAGCGCATCAGCGCCCATGGCCAGGTGATGACGCCGCTGGACGAAACCAGCGTCAAGGCAATCGCCGACAGGCTGGTCACGCTCGGCATTCGATCGGTGGCGGTCTGCCTGCTGCATGCCTACAAGTACCCGCAGCACGAACAACGCATTGGCGAACTGCTGGCCGAGTACGCGCCCGGTGTCTCGGTCTCGCTGTCGTCCAGCGTCTGCCCCGAGGTGCGCGAATACGACCGC
>NZ_DATILJ010000175.1:0-17267 GCF_035476535.1 Aquabacterium sp. | reverse complement strand
TCGCCCAGACCGCTGCCCCGGCCGCTGCGGCTGCCCCGGCTGCTGCCGCCACCGAAAAGAAGGCCGCTGATCCGGCCAAGAAGCCCGCCAAGAAGGTCAAGAAGGTGAAGAAGGCTGCTGCGGCCAAGAAGCCGGTGGCCTGATCGTCGACGGTACGGCGCGCCTGATCCTCCGATCATTCGCGCTGACAGCAACAAGCCCGGCCTGTGCCGGGCTTGTTGTTTTTGGGGGGGGCCGCGGCGGGACCCGATTGCTCGGCGGCCGTGCCCGAGGTTTTCAGTGCACCGGCATGGCGGTGTCTGCCAGGCGCTGCAACGCATCGGACTCCAGCACGCGTACGCCCGCGTCGGCGTCGGCCAATGCGGCGAGCAGGCCTGTGGCGACATGCTCGGCGCGGATCGGTCGCACGCGGCGCGGCGTGAACCAGGTCATCCAGGGGGTCAAGGTCTGCGCCAGCGCTTCGCCGAAGCGCGGTGCCTGGCCCAATGCAGCGCGGTCACCCAGCAGCAGCGAGGGTCGGGCGATCACCAGCGTGCGAAAGCCCAGGGCGATGAGCGCCTGCTCCATCTCGCCCTTGACGCGGTTGTAGAACACCGCAGACGCCGCATCCGCGCCCAGCGCCGAAATCACCGCGAAGCGCGTGGCATCGGCCGCGCGGGCCGCGCGTGCGAAGTCCAGCACGGCATCGAAGTCGACGGTGCGGAACGCGGCCTGCGAGCCGGCCGCCTTGATCGTGGTGCCGAGCGCGCAGATCGCGGTGTCGATCGGTGACAGGCGCGGCACCGCGCCGCCGGGCCAGGCGATGACCTGGGCATGTGGCAGCGAGGCCAGCGCGGGCGCCTGGCGGCGCAGCAGCAGGTGTAGCGCGCCGGTGCGGGGATCGGCCGCCAGTTGGCGGGCCAGTGCGCCGCCCACCAGGCCGCTCGCTCCGGCGATGGCGTAACGGCGTGAGGAACGTGAATCGGGCGCGGGCATGGGCCGATTGTGGCTGTGTCCCGCGCCCGGCCGCCGCCGGGACGTCCCAGGCCGCCTGAACTCCCGGACAAGGCAGGGCAAGCTGCCCAGGGGGCGGACGGTCAGCGCTTGGGTTGTGTCAGGCGCGGTCCGGCGGGCCGGGGGGCGCCATCGCGCCGGTCGTCGCGGCGGCCGCTGGGCTGGCCGTGCGGGGCCGGCTGCGTGGCATGGCCGGCGCCGACGCGGTCGTGCCGCGGTGCGGCGCTGCGGTTGGCGTTCTGGCCGGGATTGCCATCGCGCCGCGCGTCGCGCGCGGGCTTGGGCGGCGGGTTGCCGCGCGGCGCATCGCGCCGGTTGTCGTGGCGCGGCTCCGCACGACCACCGCCGCCACCCCCGCCATGGCGATGGCCACCACCACCGCCCCCACCGCCGGCATTGCGCCGCGTGCCGCCGACACCGATGGTCATGCGGCCCAGCACGATGGGCTCGGCCTTCTCGTGGGCCGGCGGCTCGAAGCCCGGCACCACCTCGCGCGGGATGCTGCGCTTGATGAGCTTTTCGATGTCGCGCAGGAAGATGTCCTCGTCGACGCAGACCAGCGAGATCGCCTCGCCCTGAGCGCCGGCGCGGCCGGTGCGGCCAATGCGGTGCACATAGTCTTCCGGCACGTTCGGCAGCTCGAAGTTCACCACGTGCGGCAGCTGGTCGATGTCGATGCCGCGCGCCGCGATGTCGGTGGCCACCAGCACCTGCAGGTCGCCGCTCTTGAACTCGGCCAGCGCCTTGGTGCGCGCGCCCTGGCTCTTGTTGCCGTGGATGGCCATCGCGGTGATGTCTTCCTTGTTCAGGTACTCGGCCAGGCGGTTCGCGCCATGCTTCATGCGCGTGAACACCAGCACCTGGTGCCAGTCGCCCTGGCGGATCAGGTGGGCCAGCAGCTCCTTCTTCTGTTCGCGGCCGACAGGGTGCATCTTCTGGTTGATCAAGTCGGCCGTGGCATTTCGCCGTGCCACTTCGATCAGCGCCGGGTTGTTCAGCAGCCGGTCGGCCAGGGTCTTGATCTCGTCGCTGAAGGTGGCGCTGAACAGCAGGCTCTGCTTCTTGGCCGGCAGCACCGCCAGCACCTTCTTGATGTCGTGGATGAAGCCCATGTCCAGCATGCGGTCGGCTTCGTCGAGCACGAAGATCTGCACCTGGCTCAGGTCCAGCGTGCCCTGCTGGTGGTGGTCGAGCAGGCGGCCGGGCGTGGCCACCAGGATGTCGACGCCGCGGCGCAGCTTGTCGACCTGCGGCTGCATGCCGACGCCGCCGAACATCACCATGGACGTCAGCGGCAGGTACTTGCCGTAGGTGCGCACGCTTTCTTCGACCTGCGCGGCAAGTTCGCGGGTGGGCGTGAGGATCAGCGCGCGGATCGCGACGCGGCCCTTGGCATCGCGCAGCGGCTTGACGGCGGCCAGCCGGTGCAGCATCGGCAGCGTGAAGCCGGCAGTCTTGCCGGTGCCGGTCTGGGCGCCGGCCAGCAGGTCGCCGCCTTGCAGCACCGCGGGAATGGCTTGCGCCTGGATGGGGGTGGGGGTGTCGTAGCCCTGTTCGTGCACGGCACGCAGGAGCGGCTCGGCCAGGCCGAGTTCGGTGAAGTTCATTCAGTGGAGCGCCCCGCTTCGAGGTGGGGCGTGTGCATCGGCCTGCTGCAGCATGGGTTGCATGTGCACCAGTCGGGAAGGCCAACAGGTCTTGGCGGGTCGGAAACGACTGCGGCAGCGTGACTGGTGGCGCTGCCGCATGCGGGATTGTAGCGGCTGGGCCCGCGGGGCCTATCGTCGGAACAACCGGGTGCATCAAGTTGTCGTGACGATCGCCGATAACCGACCGTAGGCCACCGGCGGCCCAGGCAACAACTCACCACGGCTGACATGAAGGCTTCGTCGCTGATTTCGCAACTCGTCCAGTGGTGGCGGCGTGAGTTTCACGTCTTCACCGCGCTCGACCGCGATTCGGCCGAAGTGCGTGCGCGCCACCTGCAGACCGTGACGCGGCTCACGCCGCTGATGGTGCTGGCCAACCTGCTGAACGCCGCGGTGGTGCTGTTCGCTTTCCGCGATAGCGGCTCGCTGCCGGTGCAACTGCTGTGGCTGGCAGCGCTGGTCGGCGTCTGCGGCATGGGCTTGCGCGCCTGGTGGGTGCGTCGCCGCGTGCCGGCGCAGCGGGTGTCGCCGCGTGCCATCCGTCACGCCACGATCGGCGCCAGCGCGCTGGCCACGCTGTGGGCGGTGATCGTGGTGGCCTGGTTTCCCGGCGCCACGCATGACCAGCAGCTGCTGCTGGCCTCGCTGATGCTGGGCATGATGTGCGGCGGCGCGTTCGCCCTGGCCGCCGTGCCCGGCGCGGCGCTGGCCTACATCGGTGTGCTCAGCGTGGCTGCGCAATGGGCGCTGGTGCAGAGCCAGGGCCCGTCGATCATTCATCTGCAGGGGCTGCTGCTGATCTATGCCGGCATCCTGATGATCAGCGTGCTGACCACGGCGCGGGTGTTCACGGCGCGGCTGCAGTCCGAGCGTGAAGCCGGGCGCCAGAAACAGCTGGTCAGCCTGCTGCTGCGCGATTTCGAGGAGCATGCGGCCGACGTGCTGTGGGAAGTGGGCGCGTCCGGGCTGCTGACGCATGTGTCGCCACGCCTGTCCTCGGCGCTGCGCCGTAGTGCCACGGCGCTGCAGGCCACTGGCCTGGTGGATGCGCTGCAACTGCGCAACAGCGGCCCCGAGGCGGAAAGCCACCTGGCCGCGCTGCGCAGCGCGTTGACGCTGGGCCAGGCCTTTCGCGATCTGGTGGTGCCGGTGCAGACCGCCGGCGGGCTGCGCTGGTGGTCGCTCTCGGCCAAGCCGCTGCTCGACGAACTGGGCCACGCCGCCGGCTGGCGCGGCGTGATTTCCGACGTGACGCAGGCGCGCGAGACCCATCGCCGGCTGGCCTACCTGGCGCACTTCGATTCACTCACCGGGCTGGCCAACCGGCTCGAATTGCGCGAACGCCTGGCGCGCATGATCGAACCCACGCCCGGGGCCGAGCCGGGAACCGGACGGCGCACCGCGCTGATGTGCCTGGACGTCGACCACTTCAAGGCCATCAACGACACGCTGGGTCACGCCGCCGGTGATGCCGTGCTGGCCGAGGTGGGCCGGCGCCTGCAATCCTGCCTGCGCCAGGACGACCTGGCCGCGCGCCTGGGCGGCGACGAGTTTGCGCTGGTCGTCACCGATGTGCAGGACGATGAGCTGGAGTCGCTGGCCCGCCGCCTGGTGCAGGTGCTGTGCCAGCCTTGCGATGTGGCGGGCCGCCAGGTGGCGCTGGGCATCAGCATCGGCATCGCCGTGGCGCCCGATCACGGCAACACGCTGGACGAGCTGATGGGCAACGCTGACCTGGCGCTGTATGCCGCCAAGGACGCCGGCCGCGGCCGCTACGAGATCTTCATGCCGCGCCTGGGCGACCGGCATCGCCGGCGCGTGGCCATCGAGCAGGCCCTGCGCGGCGCGGTCAACCGCAACGAGATGCATCTGCACTGGCAGCCGCGGGTCGACATCGGCAGCTGGCGCGTGGTCGGCGCCGAGGTGCTGCTGCGCTGGCAGCACCCGGAGCTGGGCCGCATTGCGCCGGATGAGTTCATCGGCATCGCCGAGGAGTCGGGCCTGATCGTCGAGATCGGCAGCTGGGTGATGGCGCGCGCCTGCGCCCATGCGGCGCAGATGGGGCCGCTGCTGGTGGTGTCGGTCAACGTCTCGCCGGCCCAGCTGCTGCGCGAAGACTTCGCGGCCGGCGTGCGCCGGGCGCTGGACGGCGCCGGGCTGCCGCCCGAACGCCTGGAGATCGAGGTCACCGAGTCGCTGTTCATGGATTCGTCGCCGCTGGCGCTGAAGAACCTGCATGCGCTGCGCGAGATGGGCGTGCGCATCGCGCTCGATGACTTCGGCACCGGCTATTCGTCGCTGGCCTACCTGCGCCGTTTCCCCTTCGACACGCTGAAGATCGACCGCGCCTTCGTGCGCGAGCTGATGACGCGGCACGATGCGCGCGCGATCGTCAAGACCATCATCGAACTGGCGATGACGCTGGGCATGAGCACGATCGCCGAAGGCGTCGAAGAACCGGCGCAACTGGTGCTGCTGCAGGAGGCCGGTTGCGGCTCGATCCAGGGCTTCATGGTCGCGCGGCCGATGCCTCGCGGCGACTTCCTGCGCCTGCTGGCCAACTGGACCGACAGGCCGGGCAGCATGCCCGCCCAACTGGACAGCGGCCGCCACGCGGCCTGAAGTGCTTGCGCCGGTTCCCGGCGACAATAGCGCGATAGCGCCCGCCGTCCTGGCGGCGCGCCTCCCCACCCTGAGACTCGAAGCGACCCCCGCCATGGCCCAGTACGTCTACACCATGAACCGCGTCGGCAAGATCGTGCCGCCGAAGCGCCAGATCCTGAAGGACATCTCCCTGTCCTTCTTCCCCGGGGCCAAGATCGGCATGCTGGGCCTGAACGGCTCGGGCAAGTCGACCTTGCTGAAGATCATGGCCGGCCTGGACAAGGACATCGAAGGTGAGGCTTACCCGATGCCCGACCTGAAGATCGGCTACCTGCCGCAGGAGCCGCAGATGGACCCGAACCAGACGGTGCGCCAAGCCGTCGAAGAAGGCATGGGCGGCGCACTGGCCGCGCAAAAGCGCTTGGACGAGGTCTATGCGGCCTACGGTGAACCGGATGCCGATTTCGACAAGCTCGCGGCGGAGCAGGCCGAACTGGAAGCCATCATTTCGGCGTCCGGCGGAGAGAACACCGACCACGTGATGGAGATCGCCGCCGACGCGCTGCGCCTGGCGCCCTGGGACGCGGTGATCGGCAAGCTGTCCGGTGGCGAAAAGCGCCGCGTCGCGCTGTGCCGGCTGCTGCTGTCCAAGCCTGACATGCTGCTGCTCGACGAGCCGACCAACCACCTGGACGCTGAATCGGTCGATTGGCTGGAACAGTTCCTGACCCGCTTCCCCGGCACCGTGGTGGCCATCACCCACGATCGCTACTTCCTCGACAACGCGGCTGAATGGATCCTCGAACTCGACCGCGGCCGCGGCATTCCGTACAAGGGCAACTACTCGACCTGGCTGGAGCAGAAAGAGCAGCGGCTGGAGCAGGAACAGCGCACCGAGGACGCCCGCACCAAGGCGATGAAGCAGGAGTTGGAATGGGTGCGCAAGAATGCCAAGGGCCGCCAGGCCAAGAGCAAGGCGCGCCTGGCCCGCTTCGAGGAACTGAGCGACGTCGACTACCAGAAGCGCAACGAGACGAATGAAATCTTCATCCCGGTCGGCGAGCGCCTGGGCAATGAAGTCATCGAATTCACCAATGTCTCGAAGAGCTTCGGGGACCGGCTGCTGATCGACAACCTGAGCTTCAAGGTGCCGGCCGGCGCCATCGTCGGCATCATCGGCCCGAACGGCGCCGGCAAGTCGACGATCTTCCGCATGATCCAGGGTGTCGAAAAGCCCGACTCGGGCGTCGTGGCGACCGGCAAGACCGCCAAGCTGGCCTTCGTCGACCAGAGCCGCGAAAGCCTGTCGGCCGACAAGACCGTCTGGCAGGACGTCTCGGGCGGGCTGGACAACATCATCGTCGGCAAGTTCGTGATGCCCTCGCGGGCCTACATCGGCCGCTTCAATTTCAAGGGCAACGACCAGCAGAAACTCGTCGGTTCGCTGTCCGGTGGTGAACGCGGCCGGCTGCACCTGGCCAAGACGCTGGCCCAGGGCGGCAACGTGCTGCTGCTGGACGAGCCGTCGAACGACCTGGACGTCGAAACGCTGCGGGCACTGGAAGACGCGCTGCTGGAATTCGCCGGCTCGATCATGGTCATCAGCCACGACCGCTGGTTCCTCGACCGCATCGCCACGCACATCCTGGCCTGCGAAGGCGATTCGCAGTGGTTCTTCTTCGACGGTAACTACCAGGAATACGAAGCCGAGAAGAAAAAGCGCCTCGGCGAAGAGGGTGCCAAGCCACACCGCCTGCGTTTCAAGGCGCTGAAGTAAGCGGCGTCTTGCGCCGGCGTTTGCGGATGTGAGAACGGTGACCGCGCGCTGCAGCGGTCACACCGCGTCACCAAGCTGAGCCCGCCGCCGGGAACCGCCCGTCGAAACTCCCTGTGCACGTGAAGAGGCACAGGGGGTGGCATGAGGGCAGGCAAACAAGGGCCGGCAAGACGGCCTGTTTTTGGCGTGGGTGCGCTGTTGCTGCTGGCGACGGCACTGCTGGTCGCCTGCGGCGGCGGCCAGGATGATTCGGCACAGCAGCCGGCGGCTGCGGATCAGCGCCGGCAAGCCCAGGCGGTAGCCGCGCCGGAAGCCGCGGCTTCGGCCGATGCCGACGCGGTGCGGCTGGCCAACCAGGCCAGCTTCGGCCCCACCGATGCGCTGCTGACGGAGATCCGCAGCAAGGGCGCCGCCACCTGGGTGCGTGACCAGATGGCCAGCAACACCGCGCGCTACACCAGCGGCGGCAGTGATGCGATCCACCGCAACACCAGCGAGACCGATTTTTGCAGCCTGCCGGCGCAATCCGGCAACCCGAACTGCTGGCGCGACTGGTACTCCAGCGAACCGCTGGTCTGGGATTTCTATCGCAACGCGCTCGGCAAGCCCGACCAGTTGCGCCAGCGCGTGGCCTTGGCGCTGCAGCAGACCGTGGTCATCAGCGAGCAGGAGATCAGCGGCACCTACGGCCTGCGCAACTACCACAACGCGCTGCTGGACAACGCCTTCGGCAATTACCGCACGGTGCTGAAGAAGGTGATCCTGTCGCCGCTGATGGGCGACTACCTGAACCATGTCAACAACGACAAGCTGGCGCCGAACGAGAACTTCGCGCGGGAGATGCTGCAGCTGTTCTCGCTGGGCACCTGCAAGCTCAACCGCAACGGCAGGCTCGCCGGCGGCAGCTGCAAGCCGGTGTACGACAACGACAAGGTGCGTGAATACGCCTATGCCCTGACCGGCTGGACCTATCCCGCCGGCGGCGCCACCGCCTGGGGCTGCTGGCCCACCGGCGCCAACTGCCAGTTCTATGGCGGCGACATGGTCGCCGCGCCGTCGCTGCACAACACCGAGGCGCGCACGCTGCTGTCCGGCGTCACAGTGCCCGCCGGCGCCACAGCACCGCAGGCGCTGGAGCTGGTGCTCGACAGCGTGATGAACCACGCCAACGTCGGCCCCTTCATCGGCCAGCGGCTGATCCAGCACCTGGTGATGAGCAACCCGCCGCCGGCCTACATCGACCGTGTGGCGCTGGCCTTCAACGCCGGCCGCTACACCGCCGCCAACGGCCTGGTCTTCGGCGCCGGCCAGAAGGGCGACCTGGCCGCCACCGTCGCTGCCGTGCTGCTGGACAGCGAGGCACGCGCCGATCGCCTGCGCCGCTACGGTGGCTCGCTGCGCGCGCCGGTGCTGCTGTTCACCGGTGTGCTGCGCGCGCTGGAGGGTCACACCGATGGCGACCCCTTCGGCTGGTGGTGGGGCGAGACGCTGCGCATGCACCTGTTCCGCCCGCCCTCGGTGTTCAATTTCTACCCGCCGAACTACCCGGTGGCCGGCACCACGCTGGTTGGCCCGGAGTTCGGCATCCACAATGCCAACACCGCATTGGAGCGGCTGAACTACCTGACCTACCTGCTGGACTGGAACGGCTCGGAGCCCAATGCCAGTATTCCGAACCCCACCGGCACCGGCGTCAACCTGGCGCGCTGGGAAGCAATGGCCGACAACCCGGCGACGCTGGTGGACACCCTGTCGTTGCTGGCGCTGGGCCGCAAGCTGGCCGCCACGCCGCGCACGCAGGTGATCAATGCCGTGGCCTGGTGGACACCGCAGACCGACTCGACGAACTGGAAACGCAACCGGGCGCGGGCCGCGGCCTACCTGGTCTTCGCTTCTCCGGACTACCAGGTGCAACGCTGATGACGCACGATCTCCACTCCGAAGGCCTGAATCGCCGGCGCTGGTTGAAGAAGACCGCGGCGCTGCTGGCCGGCAGCGGCCTGGCCGGCGGCCTGAGCTTGAGCACACGTTTCGCACAGGCGGCCGACTACAAGGCGCTGGTGTGCATCTTCCTGTACGGCGGCAACGACGGCATGAATATGCTCGTGCCCACCGACACCACGCGCTACAACCAGTACGCCGGCGTGCGCAGCGCGCTGGCGCTGCCGCGCCAGAGCCTGGTCGGGCTGGGCAGCAGCGGCTACGGTCTGCACCCGGCGATGGCGGCCCTGGCGCCGCACTGGAACCAGGGCACGCTGGCGCCGGTGTTCAATGTCGGTCCGCTGGCCGCGCCATTGACCAAGGCGCAGTACCTGGCGGAGCCTGAAGGCTCGCCGCTGATCCCGGACAACCTGTTCTCGCATTCCGACCAGCAGATCCTCTGGGAATGTGCCGGTACCGACGCGCTGGCCCGCACCGGCTGGGGCGGGCGCGCGTCCAGCACGCTGGCCACCACCAACCCGGTGATCTCGGTCGGCGGCAACGGCCACTTCGGTGTCGAGGACCTGCGCACGCCGCTGGTGCTGCCCGGCCCGGGTTCCGGTTTTGGCGCTTATGGCCTGCGGCCCGAGGACACCACCTGGGAGCCGAACCGGCTGCGCAAGCTGGCGATCGATGCGCTGTATGCGCAGGCCCAGACAGTGGACCTGGCCACGGCTTATGCGGGTCAGCAGGCCGGGGCCTTCGAGATCTCGCAGCGCCTGTCGGGCCTGGTCGCGACGATGCCTGGCGATGCGCAGGCCGTGCCGGCGATCGACGCAGCCTTTGCCGGGCTGGTCCAGGACGGCTACTTCAGCAGCCAGCTCGCCGCGCAGCTGTACCAGGTGGCCAAGCTGATCCATGGCCACGGCACGGTGCAAGGCGACAGGCAGATCTTCTTCGCGCAGATGGGCGGCTTCGACACCCACAGCGGCCAGGCCTATTCGGGCGATGCCGCGAGTGGCGAGCATGCCGTGCTGCTGAAACAGCTGGCCGACGCACTGGCGGCCTTCCAGACGGCGCTGCAGGGCATTGCCATGGCCCAGCAGGTGACCAGCTTCACGCAAGCCGACTTCGGCCGCACCTTTGCGCCGAACTCCAGCACGGGCACCGACCATGCCTGGGGCAATCACCAGCTGGTGCTGGGCGGCGCCGTCAAGGGTGGCCTGACCTACGGCAGCTACCCGACGCTGGTGCTGGGCGGGCCGGACGATGTCGGCGTCGAGGATTGGGAGCTGCAAGGCCGCTGGATCCCGACCAGCGCGGTCGACCAGTACGCCGCGACGCTGCTGTCCTGGTTCGGTGCCACCGACGCGCAACTCAACGCGGCGCTGCCGAACCTGGCGAACTTCGGCAGCCGGCGCACGCTGGGCTTCCTGTAGCCGCCCAGACCGGCCGGCCGCTCGGTCAAGCCGTGGCCAGCTCCTCTTTCAGCGCTCGACCCTCGGCCCGCTTGGCCAGGGTGGCGGCGCGCTGATAGGCCAGTTCGGCCTTCTCGCGCATCACGACCGCCTTGGCCAGCGCTTGCCTGAAGCGGTCCTCGGTGTAGGTGTTCTCGGAGCCGATGTAGATGCTGGCGCGGCGCGGCTTGTCGCCGAAGCGCGGTATCGACACCAGCAGGCAGCAGTAGCGCGTCTTGCTGCCGGCGCGCGAGCGCACCAGCGGGCCGGAGATGCCGACCGGCAGGTCGCTGGTCTTGCTGGCATTCGGCTCGCGCTGCAGGCCCGACGGCGCGGGCAGGCGCGCAATGCGGCGCAGCAGTTCGGCCGTGGCCCGGGACAGCGCTTCGGCAGAGCCGCCTTCTTCGGCCGGCAGATCGGAGAACAGCTTGGTCTCGCCGCAGTAGCGCAGTTGCCAGCCGTGGGTGGAGAGGTGGTCGATTCGCTGGATGCCCTGGGGCACGGAGAACTGTTCTCCTGAATCGGGGATGACGACGTCTCTGAACTTCATGTCGGAAACCCTGAAGGGTGAGACTCCCTGTGTTTGTTGTTATGAACTGCGCCCTGCCGCGTGCACGTGGCCCGCGCCCGGAGCCGGCATTGTCGCCCCATCGAGGGTATGACCTCACAATCCAGGGGCTTCCACCCCTGGCTGCGCCGCACCCGGTGCAACCCTGAGGAACCCGCCACCGGTCCTGGGCCTCCACCCCTTCTTGTGCGGTCGCCCGCCCTTTGCCTGCTCCCAAGCCATCATGCCCATTGCCCAGACCCTGTTTCCGCTTCGCCTGGTGAGCTTGGCTGCGCTGGCGGTCCTGGCGGCCTGTACCACGCCGCCGACCACACCCAGCGCAGCCCCCGGGCCGGCGACACCCGCTGCTGGCCCCACCGCGAGGGCTGCGTCGAGCCCGAGCCTTGCGGTGCGACCGCCAGCCGCCGCCGCTTCCGGCCCCACCATCGGCGCAACCCCGCCGCAGCCCGGCCAGCCGGCGCCGTTTGCGCTGGTCATCAAGGACGCGAAGAAGACCGATGGCCTGTTTCCGGTCTGGCGCAAGGACGAGAAGGTCTGGTTCGAGCTGAAGCCGTCCGACTTCGACAAGCCGATGTTCCTGTCGCCCAAGCTGGCCAGCGGCATCGGCGAGTCGCGCATCTTCGCCGGCACGATGACGCGGCCGCATGTGGTGGCCTTGCGCCGGGTGCACAACCAGGTGCAGCTGCTGGCGCTGAACACCGCATTCATCGCCAAGAGCGGCACGCCCGAGGCGCGGGCGGTGGCCAGTTCGTATTCACCCAGCCTGCTGGCCAGCACGGCGGTGGCCAGCCTGCCGCATCCCGAGCGGCAGACCGTGCTGGTCGATGCCGGCCCGCTGTTCGTCAACGACATGACGGGGGTCGGCGCCCAACTGCAGCGGGCCTATCGCCAGGGGTATGGCCTGGACGGCCGCAACTCCGCCGTCACGGCGGTGCGTGGCACGCCCGACATGCTGGTGCTGGACGTGATGAACCACTACGCCACCAGCAACATCGCGCTGCCGCAGGCCGGGGCGCCCCCCGGGGCCCCGGTGCCCAGCGTGCCGCGCAGCCTGCCCGATCCGCGCAGCCTGTTCATCAACCTGCATTACTCGCTGGCCAAGCTGCCCGAGCAGCCGATGGCGCCGCGCCGGGCCGACCCGCGCATCGGCCATTTCGTGCAGGCGCAGAATGACTTCGGCGACGACCTGGCGCGCACGCCGCGTGTGCGCCACATCAACCGCTGGCGGCTGGAGAAGAAGGATCCGGCGGCCGAGTTGTCGGAGCCGGTCAAGCCCATCACCTACTGGATCGACCGCAGCGTGCCGCTGAAGTACCGCGAGGCCATCAGCGCGGGCATCCTGGAATGGAACAAGGCCTTCGAGCGCATCGGCTTCAAGAATGCCATCGTCGTCCGGGTGCAGCCGGATGACGCCAGCTTCGACACGCTGGACTTTGGCATCGCCTCGGTGCGCTGGCTGGTCAACAGCCAGCCCTCGTTCGGCGCCACCGGCCCCAGTCATGTCGACCCGCGCACCGGCGAGATCCTCGATGCCGACATCAGCCTCGAGAGCCTGTCCTCACGCAACATCCGCAACTACCGCGCGCGCATCTCGGGTGAAGCCGCGCAGGAAACCTGGGCCCGGCTGCTGCAGACCGGCACGGCCCGCAGCGCCGCCGCCGGCATCCTGGCCCCGGCCGGCCTGCCGGGCCACGACCCGTACTTCTGCGACCACGCCGACGCCGCCGGCGAGCAGCTGGACTATGGCCTGGACGTGCTGGCCGCGCGCGGCGAGATCGAACCCGACAGCCCGCAGGCCCATCAGTTCACGCTGGATTACCTGAAGGAGCTGATGGTCCACGAGGTCGGCCACACGCTGGGCCTGCGCCACAACTTCCGCGCCTCGCGCATCTACACCGACCAGCAAGTCGCCGACCCGGAATTCACCCGCACGCATGGCCTGGGCGGCTCGGTGATGGAGTACACGCCGATCAACCTGCCGCTGCCCGGCGCGGCGCGGCCGCAGGCCTTCCAGACTGTGCTCGGCCCCTACGATTACTGGGCCATCGAATACGCCTACAAGCCGCTGCCGGCGCAGCAGGAGGCGGCCGAGTTGTCGCGCATCGCCGCGCGCAGCGGCGAGCCCGAACTGGCTTACGGCACCGATGAAGACAACTTCATCGGCATCGACCCCGATTCGCTGCAGAACGACCTCGGCCGCGACCCCATCGCCTTTGCCCGCAAGCGTTTCGAGATTGCGCAGGACCTGTTCAAGCGCCAGGAAACCCGCACGCTGTCGGCCGACCAGGACTATGGCGCGCTGCGCCGGGCGCTGGGCTACGCGCTGCGGGATGCCGGCCGCGCGGCCGGCTCGCTGCTGCGCCAGATCGGCGGCGTGCGCACGCTGCGCGACTACCCCAACACCGGCCGCGACCCGATGCAGCCGGTGCCTGCGGCCGAGCAGCGCCTGGCGTTGGACACGCTGGCGCGTCACCTGCTGTCGGCCGACAGCCTGGTGATCTCGCCGGCGCTGCAGCGCCGCCTGGCGCCGGACTACCTGGAGCGCGCCGATTCCGTGCTGTTCGGCGACGACGCGGTGCCCACCGACTACCCGCTGGCCCAGGCGGTGCACGAGTTGCGCCGCGCGCTGCTGACCCAGCTGATGAGCGACAGCCTGGCCAGCCGCGTGCTCGACAGCGAAGCCAAGGCACCGCGCCTGGCCGAGGCCTTTCGCTTAAGCGAGCTATACCGCCGGCTGGAGGCCGATGTCTGGAGCGAACTCGCCGGCAAGGGCGACATCCCGGCGGCGCGGCGTGAATTGCAGCGCGAGCACCTGGGCCGCCTGGCCGGCGCGGTGCTGCGCCCCGCCGGCGTCTCGCGGGCCGATGCGCGCAGCCAGCTGCGCAGCCAGGCCGCTGACCTGGCGCAGCGCATCGAACAGGCCGCACGCCGGGCCGGCCTGGGCGAAGAGGCGCGGCTGCACCTGAAGGACAGCGCCGAGACCTTGCGCGCCGCGCTGGCGGCGCCCCTGACGCGCAGCGGCATCTGACCCGTGGCCACGCCAGCCGCCTCCGATCCATGGTCGCGCGCAACGGCATCTGAGCTCTCGTGAAACTGCTGCCGGGTGTGAACGCCTGCTGACCGCCGGCCGGCACCCGCCGGCCGTCGTTCGTCGCAACAGCGCCGCCGACGGCTTGGTGACGACGCCGCGGGCAGTTATCGTGCGGCCTCCATGGCCATCGACATCCCGCCCGTGCCCAGCACTTCCCGCCCCGCCGGCGGCTGGACCCGCTACCTGCGCACGCTGAACCACGGCAAGGTCGGCTGGACCATCGGCTTCGCGCTCGCTGTCGCGATCCTGCTGAACCCGATCTTCTCGCCGCCGTTCCTGGTGGTGCTGGGCCGCACGATGTTCGTCGCGCTGGTGCTGCTGCTGGCCTTCACCGCCGCCGGCAACTGGCCTCAGAAGCTGCTGCCGCGCTGGCTGATGCAGACGCTGGCGGTGGCGCTGGCCGCGCCGGTGGCCACGCTGGGCGTCTACCTGGTCGCCACCGGTGGCGATGTGCTGGCGATCCTGCAGCACCCGGGCCGGGTGTCGGGTTTCATCTGGATTTCCGGCAGCGCGCTGATCATCGGCCTGGTGCTGGCGCTGGGTGCGCAGGTGCGCGAGCGCGACGCCCAGGCGCGTTCGCTGCAGCTGCAGTTCGAGCTGGACCGCGCGCAGCTGGAAAAGCAGGCCGTCGATGCCCGCCTGGCGCTGCTGACGGCACAGATCGAGCCGCACTTCCTGTTCAACACGCTGGCCAATGTGCAGGCCCTGGTGGAAACCGGCTCGCCGCGGGCCGCCGAGGTGTTGAAGAGCCTGATTGCCTATTTGCGCGCGGCCTTGCCCAAGCTGCATGAGTCCGGCGCCTCGGGCGGCATGCCGGCGCTGGTCAACGAGGTGACGCTGGTGCGCTCCTACCTGGAGCTGATGCACCTGCGCATGCCAGACCGGCTGCAGTTCTCGGTGGAGGTGCCACCCGAGTTGCTGAGCCTGCGCTTCCCGCCGATGGCACTGCTGACGCTGGTGGAGAACGCCGTGCGCCATGGCATCGACCCGGGCGAGGAGGGCGGCCGCATCGAGGTCGGTGGCCGGCAGGAGGCCGATGGCAGCCTGCGCCTGTGGGTGGCTGACACGGGGGTGGGCCTGGCCGACAATGCAGCGCCCGGCACCGGCCTGGCCAATCTGCGTGCGCGGCTGGCCAGTGTGTTCGGCGCGGCGGCACGGCTGGAGTTGAGCGAGCAGCCGCCGCACGGCGTGCGGGCCGAGATCGTGTTGCCGAAACCGGAAGAAAGTTGATGAGTCGCCCCACTGCGCTGATCGCCGACGACGAACCGCTGCTGCGCGACCACCTGCAGGCCCACCTGGCCCGCCTGTGGCCCGAGCTGGAAGTGGTCGCCCACGCCCGCAACGGCCGCGAAGCGGTGGAGATGTTCGAGCGTGAACAGCCGCAGGTGGTGTTCCTCGACGTGCACATGCCCGGCATGAACGGCGTCGAAGCGGCGCGGGCGATTGCCCGGCGCGCGATCACCGTTTTCGTCACCGCCTACGAGCAGTACGCGGTGCAGGCCTTCGAGCAGGGCGCGATCGACTATCTGGTCAAGCCCTTCGATGAAGCGCGCCTGGCCGACACCGTGCAGCGCCTGAAAGAGCGACTGGCCGACGCCGCCGCCGCGCCCGCCCCCGGCGTCGCGGCCAGCGCGGGCAGCCATGGTGCGGCGGGCGACACGCCGGACCGCATCGAAGCCGTGCTGGACCGGCTGGCCACGCAGTTGCGCCACCAGGCCACGGGCAAACCCTGGCTGCAGTGGATCAAGGCTTCGGTGGGCACTGCGGTGCGGCTGATCCCGGTGGAGCAGGTGGTCTACCTGCGCTCCGATGAAAAGTACACGCTGGTCGTCTGGGAAGGCGGCGAGGCGCTGATCCGCAAGCCGATCCGCGAACTGATCGACGAGCTGGATCCCGAGCTCTTCGTGCAGGTGCACCGCTCGGTCATCGTCAACCTGCGGCATGTGGCCCAGGTCACCCGGGGTGCCAACGAAACCGCCGACGTGCAGCTCAAGGGCCGCAGCGAGACGCTGCCGGTGAGCCGCAGCTACCTGCACCTGTTCCGGCAGATGTAGCCGCGGCTGGCCTCGGGCCAGCGCCGAGCCGCAACCAAGCGGCTGGCATCGATTGCGCAGGAGTTGACAGGGCGGCCATCGGGAGATGGCTGACGGCGTGTCAGGGAAACCTCAACTGTGGGCAGATGCAGCCGATATTCCAGCGATCGGCCTGGTACGCCGCTTTTCACAATCTGTTTCGCCCCGCTGTCCCACCGAGCTCCCAAAAAGGGTCGTGCACCATGATGTCCAAATTCACCTCTTCCATCGGGACCCGCCTGAGCCTCGGCTTCGGCGCCTTGCTCGTGCTCCTGGTGCTGGTGGCCGGTTTCTCGGCCATCACCACGCAGCGGCTGGGTGACCAGGTCCACCAGATCGTCGATATCAACAACGAGCGCTCGGCGCTGGCCTACCGCATGCTCGACAGCATGAGCGCGATGGCGATCCAGGCGCGTTCGATCACCTTGCTGACAGATGCGAAGGAGATCGAGGCAGAACTGAAGCAGTTCGAAAAATCGAAGGCCGCCTACCAGAAGTCGGAGAAGGCGCTGGTCGCGATCATGGCCGATGCCGATGCGGCCGAGCGCAAGGTGGCTGACGAGATCGTCGCCGCCGCCGCCAAGACGATTCCGCTGATCTCGCAGGCGGCCAAGCAGGGCCAGGAGGGCGCGAACATCGATGCCACGATGACCTTGTCGCTGCAGGTGCGGCCGGGCGAAGTGGTGTGGCGCAAGAAGATCGACGAACTGATCGACATCCAGGCCAAGCAGAACGCCGAAACCGCCGCGGCCGCGACCAGCGGTACGCGCCACGCGCTGCTGATCGAGGCTGTGCTGGTGGCTGCGGCCATCGCCATCGGCGTGATCGTCGCGTGGCGCATCACCCGCGGCATCAAGGGGCCGATCGAGCGTGCGGTGCGCGTGGCCGAGCGCATTGCCGAGGGCAACCTGGGCAACACGGTGGAACAAGGCGGCAACGACGAGATCGGCCGCCTGCTGCACGCCATTGCCGGCATGCAGGAGCGGCTGCGTGGGCTGGTGGGCGAGATCCGCCAGACGGCCGACAGCATTCAGGTGGCCAGCGCCGAAGTGGCGACCGGCAACCAGGACCTGAGCCAGCGCACCGAACAAGCGGCCAGCAACCTGCAGCAGACCGCGAGCTCGATGGAGCAGCTC
>NZ_DATILJ010000174.1:0-1860 GCF_035476535.1 Aquabacterium sp. | reverse complement strand
TGGAACTTTCCGATCCTGATGGCGGCCTGGAAGCTGGCGCCTGCGATCGCCGCGGGCAACTGCGTGGTGCTCAAGCCCGCGGAGTCCACGCCCGTCAGCATCCTGGTGCTGGCCGAGCTGATTGCCGACCTGCTGCCGCCGGGTGTGCTGAACATCGTCAACGGTTTCGGCCGGGAAGCCGGCATGCCGCTGGCCAGCAGCAAGCGCATCGGCAAGATTGCCTTCACCGGTTCCACGGCCACCGGGCGCGTGATCGCCCAGGCGGCCGCGGGCAACCTGATTCCGGCCACGCTGGAACTGGGCGGCAAGAGCCCCAACATCTTCTTCGAAGACATTGCCACTGCCGACGACGACTTCTTCGACAAGGCCATCGAAGGCCTGGTGCTGTTTGCCTTCAACCAGGGCGAGGTGTGCACCTGCCCGTCTCGGGCGCTGATCCAGGAGTCGGTCTACGACAAGTTCATGCCGCGTGCGCTGGAGCGCATCAAGGCCATCAAGCAGGGCGACCCGCTCGACACCGAGACGATGATGGGCGCGCAGGCCTCTGCGATGCAGATGGACAAGATCATCAGCTACCTCGAAGTCGGCAAGCAGGAGGGCGCCCAGGTGCTGATCGGCGGTGGCCGGGCCGAACTGGGCGGCGACCTGGCCGGCGGCTACTACATCCAGCCGACGCTGTTCAAGGGCCACAACAAGATGCGCATCTTCCAGGAGGAGATCTTCGGCCCCGTGCTCGCCGTCACCACCTTCAAGAACGAAGCCGAAGCACTGGAGATCGCCAACGACACGCCGTACGGCCTGGGCGCCGGCGTGTGGGCCCGAGACGGCAGCACCGCCTATCGCATGGGCCGCGCCATCAAGGCGGGCAGGGTGTGGACCAACTGCTACCACGCCTATCCGGCGCACGCCACCTTCGGCGGCTACAAGGAATCCGGCATCGGCCGCGAGACGCACAAGATGATGCTCGACCACTACCAGCAGACCAAGAACCTGCTGGTGAGCTATTCGCCGCGGAAGCTCGGCTTCTTCTGAAGGAATTTCGGGTTGCTGAGCTCGACCCTGGCGCGCGTGCTGGCCAGCAGTTCGGCGTGCACCTGCGCCGCCGCGGTGCCAGCATCGACGCCGCCGGCCCGGATCGAGGCGCACAACTGGCGATCTTTCGCCGCGCGGGCTTCGTTCAGCCCCGCGTCGTCGCACCGGTTCAGTTCACGCGCCGCGATGGCCATGGCATGGGCGACCATCAGCGCCGCGTGGCGCTGATGTGCCGGCAGAGCCGGCAACAGCTCGTCGCGCAGCACGTCGCGCGCCGTCTCCAGCAGCCGCTCCCCACGAGTGTTATCGAGCATCAGCCGGGCTCCGTCATCGTCAGCACTTCGTATTCCAGTTCCGGCACGATGCGCCCGGTCAGCGCCAGCAGCAGCGAAGTCTCTTCGCCGCTGGCATGCCGCTGCGCCTGCGCCAGCGCAATGACGGCCCAGCGCACATGGGCCATCACTTCCCAGTAGCGCACGGGCTCGCGGTCCAGCGGCCGGCCGCTGGTTTGTTCGTAGCCACGATAGAAGTCCGCACGCTGGCCGATGCCGCCGGCCTCGCGCGCATCCGCGCCGAAGCGCCAGCAGCGTGCGCAGAACCAGCCGATGTCCTGCAGCGCATCGCCCCAGCCGGCGAATTCCCAGTCGAGGATGCCGGTCAGGCCTTGTGCATCGACGAGGTAGTTGCCGGTGCGGTAGTCGCCGTGGCACAGCACGAGTTCGCCGCGCAGCGGGGCCTGACGCTCGAGCCAGCGCAGACCCCATTCGAGTGCGGGATGCGCCGTGGGCAGCGCGTCGAGGTCGCGGCGCAGGCGGCGGATGGCGTGCA
>NZ_DATILJ010000173.1:0-4261 GCF_035476535.1 Aquabacterium sp. | reverse complement strand
CTGCCTTCTGGTACGATAGTGGTACTTAAGCAACGGCAAGGCAGAACGCGCTGATGAGGAGCGAGGCCCCCCACCCGACGGCGTTGTCACAGATCCTGAGCACGCTGGATCCGAACAACACCCAGCCGCTGTACATCCAGCTGCAGCAAGCGCTGCGCCAGGCGATCGAGAAGCGCATCCTGAGTCCGGATGACGCGCTGCCCTCCGAGCGCCAGCTGGCCACCGACCTCAACGTCTCGCGCATCACCGTGCGCAAGGCCATCGACGGCCTGGCCGACGAGGGTCTGCTCGAACGCCGGCAAGGGTCCGGCAATTTCGTCTGCACCCGCATCGACAAGAACTTTTCGAAGCTCACCTCGTTTTCGGAGGACATGCGCTCGCGCGGCCGCAACCCGCGCAGCGTCTGGCTGAAGAAGGCCGAGGGCACGGTGGCGCCGGATGAGGCGCTGAAGCTCGCGTTGAGCCCGGGCACGCTGGTCTACCGTTTCCACCGCCTGCGCTATGCGGACGAGGCGCCGATGTCGATCGAGACCGCGACGATCGCCGCCTGGGCGTTGCCGTCGCTGGAGGCGGTGGACAACTCGCTGTACGACGCGCTGGACCGCGCCGGCAACCGGCCGGTGCGGGCGCTGCAGCGTCTGCATGCGCTGCTGCTGAGCGACGAGCAGGCCAAGCTGCTCGAGGCCAAGCCGCGCGACGCCGGCCTGCTGGTGGAGCGCCTGGGCTACCTGCGCGATGGCCGGGCGATCGAGTTGTCGCAATCGATCTACCGCGGCGACACCTACGACTTCGTGGCCGAGCTCAACGCAATCTGAGGCGACGGGTTGACCGGCGCAACAGCTGGTTGCGCGCTTTGCATCCGGCAGGTTCGTGTGAAGCTGGCTTTACCTGCGCTTCACCTGCCGAGGGTGAACGCCGAGTCGCCCGGGGCCGTTGTCTGCTCAGGCGCCGCAAAACTCTGCGGCCCGCCCAGCAACAGCCCAGGAGATGAATTCATGAACACCCGAAAACTCGTCGTTGCCGCATTGGCCCTGACCGGCGCACTGGCGGCCGGTGCTTCGCAGGCGCGTGACCATGTGCAGTGGTCGGTGAACATCGGCTTGCCCGTGGTCACCCTGCCGGCGCCGCCGGTGGTGGTCGTTTCACGGCCGGCCGTGCAGTACGGCTACCCTGCCGTGCAGTACCCGGTTGCCGCGCCGCGCTATGGCTATGTGGCACCGCAGCCGGTGCGCTGGGACGCGGATGGTGATGGCATTCCCAACCGCTACGACCGCGTCTACAACCCGCGCTGGGACCGTGACGGTGATGGCGTCCCGAACCGCTTGGATCGCCACGACGGCCGCCGCCATGACCGGGATGGCGATGGCATCCCGAACTGGCGCGACCATCACAACGGCCGCAACGGCTACGGCCGCTGAAGCCGCGGGTGGGATCAGAAGTCGCAGCGCGCCGCCAGCGGCGGCTGCGCCTGCGGCACGGTGTCGACATGCGCCGTGCCGGATTGTCGCCAACGCGTGATCTGAGCGGCCACCTGATCCGGCCCGAGCAGCTGGCCCTGCGCGTGGAACACCCAGTCCACGTCCTGCTGGTAGACCCGCGGCGCGGCGCTCGCCGGCAACAGCCCGCCGGGTGAGAACCACAGGTTGAAGTTGATCGACATCGGCACCACCGGCACATTGCGGCCGGCATGCCGGGCGATCGGCTGGCCATCGACGAACAGGCGCACCTGCGTGGCATCCACCTGCATCATCAGCACGTGCCAGCCGTCGAAGGAGCGCATGGCCTCGTGCGTGCTGTTGTGGGCCACCCAGGGCTCCACCTGCACGGTCTGCCACGAGATGCCGTACAGCCGCGTCTTGTCGCTGTTCCAGCCGCCGTTGGGCAGGTATTCCCAATCGACCTCGCTGAACTGCGGGTCGAAGGCATGCCTCAGCGGGCTGACGGTGTAGAAGGTCTGGATCACCGGGTCGCCGTCGGCGCCTTGCACCGGCTGGTCCGAGAAGCGCACGTGGGCGGCGTAGGTGCCGTAGAGGTACTTGCGCTGGTGGCACGCCTGCGCCTGCACGGTGCCGGCCGGCGTGCCGTCGGTGCGCGCGTTCAGGCGCAGCAGCTTGTTGCCGGGGCGTTCCGGGTCGTCGACCATGCTGAAGGCATCGCTGCGCCAGGCCGCACCCGGCACGCCCGGGTGGCCGGCCGCATCACGCAGCTGCCAGCCGCTGCGGGCCAGCTGCTGCACATCGGTGTAGCTGAAGTCGTCGAAGAACAGCATCAAGCGACCTTGTCGGCGGCGGCGCTGTCGGCCGCGGGAATCTTCACGAAGAACTGCAGCAGCAGCGCCGGCACGCCGCAGGCAATGGTCCACAGGAAGAATTTCTCGTAGCCCAGCGCCACCTGGATGTCGCCGCTGATGGTCTTCGACAGGATGAAGCCCAGCTGCATCACGCCGGTGCCCAGCGCGTAGTGGGCAGTCTGGAAGCTGCCCGGCGCCACCGCCTGCATGATGTACAGGATCATGCCGACGAAGCCGAAGCCGTAGCCGAACATCTCGATGCTGACCGCCGTGCCGATGTGCCACAGGTCGGCCGGCAGCGCGACGCCGAGGTAATAGAACACGGCATTCGGCACCATCATCGCGAGGATCAGCACGGGCATCGCGCGCCGCAGGCCCAGCCAGGCGGTGAAGTAGCCGCCGAGCACGCTGCCGACCAGGAAGGCCGCGGTGCCGACGGTGCCGTAGATGCCGCCGACCTGCTCGGTGCTCAGGCCCAGGCCACCCTTGGCGCGCGCCTCGATCAGGAACAGCGGGCCGATGGTCTGCACCTGGCCTTCGGCCAGCCGGAACAGCACGATGAACAGGATCGCCACCCAGATGCCCGGCTTGCGCAGGAAATCGGCCACCACCTCGGCCATCGTGCGCAGCACGGCATCGGCACGCAAGGGCATGGCATCGGCGCGCAGCGTGTTCGGCAGCGCCCAGGCGTTGTACGCGGCCAGCGCGGCGAGCAGCAGGCCCAGCAGCGCGAAGATCGCCGACCAGGCGTTGTGCACACCCACCTGGCGCTCCAGATGGCCGGCCAGCACCAGCAGGCCACCGAGCGTGAGGAATTTCGAGGCATTGAAGAACGCGCCTTGCCAGCCGGCATAGGCGGCCTGCAGCTTCGGGCTCAGGCTGGCCATGTACAGACCGTCGCAGGCGATGTCATGCGTGGCCGAGGCATAGGCCAGCAGGAACAGCACGGCGATGCTGGCGGCAAAGAACATCGGCAGCTGGATCGCCAGCGCCAGCAGCGCCAGCCCGACGGCGCCGGTGAACTGGAACAGCACCACCAGCGCCTTCTTGCTGCGCGCCAACTCGAGGAAGGGGCTCCACAGCGGCTTGAAGGCCCAGGCCAGGCCCAGCACGCCGGTCCAGCGCGTGATCTGCTCGTTGGCGACGCCCATGTTCTTGAACATCAGCCCGGCGATCAGCATCACCACGAAGAACTGCAGGCCCTGCACGAAGTACAGGCTGGGCACCCAGCGGATCGGCGAACGCGGCCTGGCAGGTGCAGGCGGCGCCGCGGGGGGTGCCACCAAAGGGCCGGGCGTGGTGACAGGGCTGTCCATGGGCGGTGCTTTCCGTGTGCTCGGGGCGCTTGGGGGTTGGGCGATGTCAGGCGGGCAGGGCACGGGTGGCCAGCGGCACCGGGGCCAGGCCGGTGGCTTCGGCTTTGCCTTCGAGCCAGGTGCGCAAGGCGGCCAGGGCGCCATCGGCATAACCCCAGCTGACGATGGCCGGCGCGGCGATGTCCCCGGCCTGGAACGGGTTCCACAGCACCAGGTGCAGGTCGGGGCGCAGCGCGGCGGCGCTGTCGGGATATCGCGTGCGGTGGTTCGATACCAGCAGATTGACGCGGCCATCGGCTGGCATCGCGTCGGGCGTCAGCCGGCACAGGTCCGGCACGCTGACCCACTGCACATCGGTGAAGCCGGTGAACAGCGCGGCCGCCGCCTCGGCCGGCGCGCCGGCCTCCGAGACCCCATCGCTGGCCACGCTGGCCTGCGTCACCACGCGCAGTGGCGCATCCCGGCGCGGCGGCCGGGCGCCGCCCAGCGCGCTGAGGCCGCGGGCCCAGGCGCTGTGCATCAGCGCGTCGTCGGCGCTGCGCTGGGCTTCGCCGTAGACCTGCGGAGCGGCCGGGTAGCGCTGGGCCAGCGCTTGCAGGCGCGCCAGCGAACGCAGCACCTGCTCGGGCAGCAGATCGCCTTCGCGCAGCGCGGC
>NZ_DATILJ010000172.1:0-86838 GCF_035476535.1 Aquabacterium sp. | reverse complement strand
GGCGCCCAGCCCGGCCAACAGTTTGAAGTCGCCTTCGGCCATGCCGTCAACATGGCGCACAGCCTTGTACAAGCGGGCCACGGCCCACAACGAGAAGTAGCCGAAGAAGGCGCCGAGTGCAGCGTCATTCAAGGACACCTGGCTCCATTGCTGCCAGGCGGCGACCAGGCCCAGCCCGATCAGCGGCAATGTCAAGTCGTCGGGCAGCAGCGTGGTGTCGAGGTCGATGAAGGCTGCGGCGACCAGCAGCGCGACGGCGGCGCAATAGACCAGGGTTGTCGGCGTCGGCCCGAATCGCCAGGTCACCGCGAAAAAGAGCGTTCCGGTCAGGAGCTCAACGGCAGGGTAGCGTGCGGAGATGCGAGCGCTGCAGCCGGCACAGCGCCCGCGCAGGCGCAGCCAACCCAGCAGCGGGATGTTCTCGTGCCAGGCAATCGCGTGGCCGCAGCTTGGGCAGCGCGATCGCGGGCGCGACAGGCTCAGCACCGGCAGCGCTTGCAGATCCTGGCCCAGCGACTGGCCGACCTTCGCCAGTTCGCCCAGCCGTGCCCCCCGGCCCAGCACGCGCTGCATCGCGTCACCGTCCTGCAGGTAGGCGGCAGCGTCGCCCAGCCATTCACGCTCCAGCAGAACCGGCTTGCGGTGGACCACCACATTCAGGAAGCTGCCGATCATCAGGCCGAGCACGCCCAACATCAGCGGCGAGAGCAGCCACTCCCACACCAGACCCTGCATGAGTTCTCAGACCACCGAGCCAAGCTTGAAGATCGGCAAGTACATGGACACCACAATGCCACCGATCAGCACGCCGAGGATCACGATGATGAACGGCTCCATCAGGCTCGACAGGCCTTTGACCATGTCGTCGACCTCTTCCTCGTAAAACTCGGCCGCCTTGCTCAGCATGTGGTCCAGCGAACCGGCTTCCTCGCCAATCGCCGTCATCTGCAGCACCATGTTCGGGAACACGCCGGTCGACTGCATCGCGGTGGTCAGCGCGGAGCCGGTGGACACATCTCGCTGGATCGCCTGGGTAGCTTCGGCGTAGACCGCGTTGCCGGAAGCGCCGCCCACCGAATCGAGCGCTTCAACGAGAGGCACCCCCGCCGCAAACATCGTCGCCAAGGTACGTGTCCAGCGTGCGATCACCGATTTGTTGATCAGCGAGCCAAACAGCGGGAGCCGCAGCAGCAGACGGTCCATGAACATCTGCATCTTCTCCGACCGCTTCCAGCTCTCGAAGAAGAAGTAGCCGCCGCCAATCAGCACGCCGAAAATGACGTACCAGTAGGACACGAAGAACTCCGACATCGCGATCACGAACAACGTGGGCGCCGGCAAGTCTGCGCCGAAGGACTTGAACACGTCCTTGAACGCAGGGATCACCTTGATCATGATGACGGTCAGCACGATGAAAGCCACCACGATCACCGAAGTCGGGTACATCAGCGCTGACTTGATCTTGCTCTTCAACGCCAGCGTTTTTTCCTGGTAGATCGCCAGACGGTCGAGCAGGGCTTCGAGAATACCGCCAGCCTCGCCAGCTTCGATCAGGTTGCAGTACAGACCGTCGAAGTGCATCGGGTGCTTGCGAAACGCGGCGGACAGGCTGGTGCCGGTCTCGACGTCGGAGCGGATGTCGTTGAGCAGGCGCGTCAGCTTTGGATTGGTTGCGCCCCGTCCGACGATGTCGAATGACTGCAACAGCGGCACGCCGGCCTTCATCATCGTCGCCAGTTGGCGCGTGAAGAGCGCGATGTCCTTCTGCTTGATAGAGCGGCCGCCCGTTGTGCGGCGCTTTTTCACCTTGGTCAGCAGGATGCCTTGACGGCGCAGGCTGGCACTGACCGCGGCTTCGCCGCCGGCGCGCACTTCACCCCGAACGACCTTGCCGTTCTTGTCGCGCCCCTCCCACTCGAACACCATTTCCTTGATGCTTCTTGCGGCTTGTGCAGTCGCCATGACTTCTCCGGCTCTTTCGTTTCACACCCAGGGCAGTGCGCGCCCAGGCTCATTCATTGGTCACCGCGATCACTTCCTCAAGCGTGGTCAGGCCCTGACGGACCTTGACCAAGCCCGATTGGCGCAGGTCGCGCACACCGTCCTTGCGGGCCTGATCGGCAATGTCCACCGCCGTGCCCTCGGCGAGGATGATGCGTTGCTGGGCGTCGCTCATCGGCATCACCTGGTAGATGCCGACACGCCCTCTGTAGCCGGCGGTGCAGGCCGAGCAACCTACCGCGCGGTAAGGACGCCAACTGCCATCCAGGTCTTCCGGCTGATAGCCGGCGCGCAACATCGCCTCGCGAGGGTAGTCGGCTTGCTGCTTGCAGTTCTCACAAAGGCGGCGCGCCAGCCGTTGCGCCGTGATCAGGATCACGCTGGAGGCGATGTTGAACGGCGCCACGCCCATGTTCAGCAGGCGCGTCAGCGTTGTGGGCGCGTCGTTGGTGTGCAGCGTCGACATCACCATGTGCCCGGTCTGGGCGGCCTTGATGGCGATGTCGGCCGTCTCCAGGTCGCGGATTTCGCCGACCATGATGATGTCCGGGTCCTGGCGCAGGAAGGACTTCAGCGCTGCGGCAAAAGTGAGGCCCGCCTTGTCGTTGACATTGACCTGATTGATGCCCGGCAGGTTGATTTCGGCCGGGTCTTCAACGGTCGATATGTTGACCCCCGGCTGGTTGAGGATGTTCAGGCAGGTGTACAGCGACACCGTCTTGCCGGAGCCTGTGGGGCCGGTGACCAGGATCATGCCGTAGGGCCGCACGATCGCGGTCATCAGGCGGTCTTTTTCGATCTTCTCGTAGCCCAGCGCTTCGATGCCGAGCCGGGCGCTCGACGGGTCCAGGATACGGATGACGATCTTTTCGCCGAACAAGGTCGGCAGCGTCGAGATGCGGAAGTCGATGGCCTTGTTGCCGAACTTCAGTTTCATGCGCCCGTCTTGCGGCACACGCTTCTCCGAAATGTCCATCCGGCTGATGACTTTGATGCGCGAGGCCAGCTTCTCCTTGATGGCGACTGGCGGCTGAGTGATTTCCCGCAACTCACCGTCCACCCGAAAGCGCACACGGTAGATGTTCTCGTAGGGTTCGAAGTGCAGGTCCGAGGCGCGCAGGTTGATCGCATCGATCAGCATCTTCTGCAGGAAGCGCACGACCGGTGCGTCCTCGACATCGGAGACGACTTCGGCTGATTCGGAGGCCGATTCCTCTTCGGTGATATCGAACTCGAAGTCACTGCCGGCGATGTTTTCCAGCGACTCGTTGGCGCTGGTGCTCTGGGCCTCCAGCATGCGAGCGAGTTTGTCGTACTCAACGATCACCCACTCGGGCGACAGTTGTGTGGCGAACTTGATGCGCTCGGTGGCTTCCTGATCGGTGGGGTCGGCGCCGCCGATGAACAGGCGACTACCGCGTCGCGCCAGCGCAACGACCTGGTATTGCTGCGTCAGTTTGTTGTCGACGATGCCTTTGGGCATCTTCTCGACGTCAACTGCGTTCAGGTCAACCAGCGGCACGGCCAGCGTGGCCGACAAAGTGTGTGCCAATTCCGACGCGGATACCGCACCCGATGCGATGACCGAGGCTACGAAGCCGATCTTGCGGTCGGTGGCGATCTTGGACAGGTCTTCTGCCGCCTTGGCGCTGAGCTTGCCGGCGTGCACAAGTACTCTCGCGACACCGGAGAGGCTGGATTGCGGGCTATCGACCAATGTATCCACGCGGTTCCGAGAGGGCTGACAAGGCAGTGATCAAAGCATGATCACCGATCCATTGCGCACTGTAAACCGAAGAAGCGTCAGGTTCCTGGCCCAGTTCACTCAAGGTTACGGCTGCCGCCGTACCGATTGCCCCAAGAAGCAAAGAACGAGGCAGGAAAACCAAGGAGGAAAGACCAGATTCAAAAATCTGGTCGGGGTGAGAGGATTCGAACCTCCGGCCTCTACGTCCCGAACGTAGCGCTCTACCAGGCTAAGCTACACCCCGATGTGTCGCGTGCACGGCGCGCAACTAGGGCGCCCTGACGGTCATCTTGCGGTCAGGAGGATCTCTCCACTGACCGAACGCATAATTCTAGCAGAGCTTCGCGGGCCGGCGATTCGGGCAATGCGCGCAAGCTCTGCCGTGCCTTGTTCGCCTCGGTGCGCGCAGCTTGGCGAGTGGCCGCTATGGCGCCGGTTGAGCGCACGATATCGACGATGTCGCCCAGGCGCTCGTTCTCACCGTGCTCGATTGCGTGACGGATCAACTGCCGTTGCGCTGCCGTGCCGCTCTGCATGGCCAGCAAAAGAGGCAAGGTGGGTTTGCCTTCGCGCAGGTCGTCGCCGACATTCTTTCCCAGTGCGTGGGTATCACCTTCGTAGTCGAGCAAGTCGTCGACCAACTGGAACGCCGTGCCGAGCGAGCGCCCATAGTCGGCGCAGGCCTCCTCCAGTGCCGGCTCAGCATCGGCCAATACCGCGCCGAGACGGGCGCTGGCTTCGAACAGCTTGGCGGTTTTGAAACGGATTACACGCAGGTAGTCGTCGACCGACAGGTCGGGGTCGTGCATGTTCATCAACTGCAGCACTTCACCCTCGGCGATGATGTTGGTGGCGTCTGCCAGAACCTCCAGTACCCGCATGCGTTCGACGCCCACCATCATCTGGAAAGCGCGGGAGTAGAGGAAGTCGCCGACCAGCACGCTGGCCGCGTTGCCGAACAGCGCGTTGGCGGTCTGCCGTCCCCGCCGCAGCGACGATTCGTCGACCACGTCGTCATGCAACAGCGTGGCGGTGTGGATGAATTCCACGGTTGCGGCCATCTCGAACCGTGCGGCGCCGTCGAATCCCAGGGCGGAGGCGAACAACAGCACCAGACGGGGGCGGATGCGCTTGCCGCCGGCGCTGACGATGTAGTGGGAGATCTGGTTGATCAGCGCCACGTCGGACGACAAGCGGCGGCGGATCACTTCATCGACCTGTTGCATTTCCGCAGCCATCGGGTCGGCCGTGGCCAGTGAGGAAGCGGAAAGTTCGGTCACGGTGAGCGCGGGGTAGTCAGCCGCAAATTATAGGGAGGGCTGCTTTTGCGTCGTCAGGCACGCTGGGGTCATTCCGCAGGACGTGCGGGCGGCAACTAGCGTGCTAGAATCTTCGGTTCTTTCGGCCGCATTGGTCGAAAGGAAGCACCAAACTCAGTCGAGTCTTTTTGTAAAGAGGCACATATGTACGCGGTCATAAAAACCGGTGGCAAGCAATACAAGGTTGCTGCCGGCGAAAAGATCAAAGTAGAACAGATAGCTGCGGACGTGGGCCAAGAGATCACCATCGACCAGGTACTGGCAGTCGGCAACGGCGCTGACCTGACGATCGGGACTCCCTTGGTGGCCGGCGCCACCGTGACAGCCACGGTGGTATCGCACGGCAAGCACGACAAGGTTCGCATCTTCAAGATGCGCCGCCGCAAGCACTACCAGCGGCATGGCGGTCACCGCCAGACCTATACCGAACTTCAGATCGGCGCCGTCAGCGCCTGACCTGCCAGCACTTCAAGGAGTTCTGAACCATGGCACAGAAAAAGGGCGGCGGTTCCACCCGGAACGGCCGCGATTCCCAACCGAAGATGCTGGGCGTCAAGGCCTTCGGCGGCCAGGTCATCCCGGCCGGCTCGATCATCGTGCGCCAGCGCGGCACCAAGTTTCATGCCGGCGTCAACGTCGGCATGGGCAAGGACCACACGCTGTTCGCGCTGGTCGATGGCCAAGTGAGCTTTGCCATCAAGGGCGCGCTGAACCGCCAGACGGTCATCGTCACGCCGGTCTGACGCTTCAAGCCCAGGCCCGACAAACCCTGGCTTGCCGGGGTTTTCTTGTCGAAAGACCCTGGCCTGCCAGGGTTTCTGAGTCGAAAGCCCCGGCCTGCCGGGGCTTTTGTTTTGGCCGCGCTGCACGGACACTGAGAACATGAAATTCGTCGACGAAGCCACCATCGATATCGCAGCCGGCAACGGTGGTGCCGGCTGCGTCAGCTTCCGGCGCGAGAAGTTCATCCCCTTCGGCGGACCCAACGGCGGCGACGGTGGCAAGGGCGGCAGCGTGTTCGCAGTGGCCGACCGCAACCTGAACACGCTGATCGACTACCGTTACGCGCGGCGCCACGAGGCGCGCAACGGTGAGCCGGGTCGTGGCTCCGACCAGTACGGCGCCGCTTCGGACGATATCGTGCTGCGCATGCCGGTCGGCACGATCATCAAGGATCTGGAGACCGATCAGGTCATCGCCGAACTGCTGGTGCCCGACGAGCCGGTGTTGCTGGCCAAGGGCGGTGACGGTGGCTTCGGTAACCTGCACTACAAGACGAGTACCAACCGCGCGCCGCGTCAGAAGACGCCTGGCTGGCCGGGTGAGCAGAAGAAGCTCAAGCTGGAGTTGCGTGTGCTCGCCGACGTGGGTTTGCTGGGCATGCCCAATGCCGGCAAGTCCACGCTGATCGCGTCAATCTCGAACGCGCGGCCGAAGATCGCCGACTACCCGTTCACGACCTTGCATCCCAACCTCGGTGTGGTGCGGGCCGGACCGGAGCGCAGCTTTGTCGTGGCCGATATTCCTGGCCTGATCGAAGGGGCGTCCGAAGGCGCCGGCCTCGGTCACCAGTTCCTGCGGCATTTGCAGCGCACGCGTCTGCTGTTGCACGTGGTCGACTTCGCGCCGTTCGACGACAGCGTCGATCCGGTGGCGCAGGCCAAGGCCATCGTCAAGGAGTTGCGCAAGTACGACGAGAGCCTGTACGAGAAGCCACGTTGGCTGGTGCTGAACAAGCTCGACATGGTGCCTGCGGAAGAACGCGAAGCCCGCGTGAAGGATTTCGTCAAGCGCCTGCGCTGGAAGGGTCCGGTGTTCCAGATCTCGGCGCTGGCCCGCGACGGGCTGGACCCGCTGGTGCAGACGATCTACCAGCATGTGGCCTCGCAACGTCAGGCGATGCCACCGGAGGTCGACCCGCGCTTCGATGACCAGCCCGGGGCCGCCGATGCCTGACTTGCTGAAGAACGCACGACGCATCGTCGTCAAAGTCGGCTCCAGCCTGGTCACCAACGAAGGGCGCGGCATCGACGCCCAGGCCGTTGGCAATTGGTCACGCCAGTTGGCGACGCTGGCCGGACAGGGCCGCGAGTTGGTGATGGTCTCCAGCGGGGCGATCGCCGAGGGCATGAAGCGCCTGGGCTGGTCGACTCGGCCCACTGAACTGCATGAACAACAGGCTGCCGCCGCGGTGGGCCAGATGGGCCTGGCGCAGGTGTACGAGACGCAGCTGTCGCAGCACGGCATGCGCAGCGCGCAGGTGCTGCTGACGCATGCCGACCTGGCCGACCGCGAGCGCTACCTCAATGCCCGCTCGACGCTGCTGACGCTGCTGTCTTTGCAGGTTATTCCGGTGATCAACGAGAACGACACCGTCGTCAACGACGAGATCAAGTTCGGCGATAACGACACCCTCGGGGCCTTGGTGGCCAATCTGGTCGAGGCCGACGCGCTGGTGATCCTGACCGACCAGCGAGGGCTGTATTCGGCGGACCCGCGCAAGGATCCCGCAGCGCGCTTCATCGATGAAGCGACAGCGGGCGACGTGTCGTTGGAGTTGATGGCCGGCGGTGCCGGTTCGGCCATCGGCCGCGGCGGCATGCTGACCAAGGTGCTCGCGGCCAAGCGGGCCGCCGGTAGCGGCGCGTCGACGGTCATCGCCTGGGGCCGAGAGCCGGATGTGCTGCTGCGTCTGGCCGCGGGTGAGTCCATCGGCACTGCCTTGGTCGCCGGTACCGCGAAGCTGGCGGCGCGCAAGCAATGGATGGCCGACCATCTGCAACTGCGCGGTGCCGTGGTGGTCGATGATGGCGCCGTGCTGAAGCTGCGCGAGGAAGGCAAGAGCTTGCTGCCGATCGGCGTCACCCTTGTCGAAGGCGATTTCCAGCGCGGCGACGTGATCGCGGTTCGTTCACCCGCCGGTACCGAAATCGCACGGGGCCTGGCCAACTATTCGTCGACCGAGGCCCGATTGATCGCACGCAAACCGTCGTCGCAAATCCTGGGGTTGCTGGGCTACGTCAACGAGACTGAATTGATCCACCGCGACAACCTGGTCCTCGCCTGACTTGCAGCCGGTGAGGACCGCTCAGTCCTCCAGCTCTTCCTTCGCCATTTCGACATCCAGGCGCTCCATCGCATCGGCGGGCTCGCTCTCGGCGGCCTGCGCGTAGAGCTTCTCGGCCTCCTTCATGCGTTTGTCGCCCTCGAGCATCACCAGGCCGTTGGCGTACTCGATCATCGCGATCGCCGAGCTCGGGTTGAGCTTCAACGCCTGCTGGTAGAGCTTCAAACCAGTGGCGGCATCTGCGCCCTGGGTCCGGCCCAGTAGCTTGCCGACCTTGTCGATCACCTCGGCATGGAAGGCGCCGAGCGCGATGTGGGCATCGGCATGCTTGGGCGCGAGCTTGATCGTGGTTTCCAACGCCGTCTTGACCTTGTTGCCCAGCCCCTGCGCGAGCGCCTTCGCAACACTGATGCCCTGGCTGTAGCGGCCCAGGGCATACGCCATCCAGTAAAGCGCGTTCGGGTTCTTCGGGTCTTCGGCGGCCTGCGCCTCGGCGCGTTCGGCCACTTCCTGGAACATCGCGAGCTTGGTCTTTTCGCTCTTCTCCAGGTAGTTGGCGTAGATCGCCTGTGCCTTGTTGGCGACCGTGATGCCGGCGCCACCGGCCTTCAGGCCGGCTTCACAAGCCTTCTGGAACTCACCCGCATGGAACAGCGCCCAGGCAGCGAGCACCTTGTCGTCCTTCGGCAGCGGTTCGGCATCGCCCATGTGCAGCCGGGCCCATTGCTTCTTCAGCGCCGCTGCGTCCAGGTGGTAGTCGACGTCGTCATAGGGAAAAGCGGTCCACTTGGCCATCAATCGTCTCCTTGTCAGTTGGGTCAGTCGCCGTTGCGGTAGGCGCCGGCAATCTGGAACAGGTGTTCGCGGGCCTGCAGGTCCAGGTAGGGCATCAGCAGGCTCAGCACATGGTAGGCGCCGCGCGACAGGGCTGCGGCCGCGCTTTCGGGCTCCAACGCCTTGCGCGGGTCGCGCACGTATTCGTAGCTCAGCCAGTAGGTCAGCACCACCACCATGGCACTGGCCACGGTGTCGGCCTCACGCGCGTCGATCTTCAGGTTGCGCTGGCGGGTCAGGCCGCCCAGGACCACGCTGACGGCGCGCGACTTGTTCTTCAGCACGAACTGGAAGTGCGTCTCCAGCCGCCGGTTCTTGCTGAGCAGATCGTTCAGGTCGCGGTAGAGGAAGCGGTACTGCCAGATCAGCTCGAACAGCATGTGGAAGAACAGCCACGCGTCTTCGACGTTACCGACGTTGTCGGCTGCATGCAGCAACTCGGACAACGATCGCTCGTAGCGGTCGAACAGCGCGTTGATCAGCTCGTCCTTCGCCGGGTAGTGGTAGTACAGGTTGCCGGGGCTGATGCCCAGTTCGGCCGAGATCAGCGTGGTGCTGACATTGGGTTCGCCGAAGCGGTTGAACAGATCGAGCGTGATCTCGAGGATGCGTTCGGCCGTGCGGCGCGGCTTCTTGGGAGTGGGTTGCATGGGGGCTTGGAGGGCTCGCGGGAATCTAGCACCAAGGCCGCCTGCATGGATCGATCGCTCTCCCTACAATCCGCCGCCATGCCCGCAGTCAGCTTTCACCAGGTCGCCAAGACCTACTCCGGGCCGAAGGGGAGTTTCCAGGCGCTTGACGGCGTCAGTTTCGACATCGAGCGGGGCGAGTTCTTCGGTCTGCTCGGCCCCAACGGCGCCGGCAAAACCACCCTGATCAGCATCCTCGCCGGGCTCTCGCGCGCCACCGGCGGCCGTGTCACGGTGATGGGTCACGATGTGCGGGCTGATTACGCGCAGGCCCGCATGTCGCTCGGCATCGTGCCGCAGGAACTGGTCTTCGACCCCTTCTTCACCGTGCGCGAGGCCTTGCGCATCCAGAGCGGCTACTTCGGCGTGCGCCACAACGACGCCTGGATCGACGAGTTGCTGCACAACCTGGGCCTGGCCGACAAGGCCGGCGCCAACATGCGCCAGCTGTCGGGCGGCATGAAGCGGCGTGTGCTGGTGGCGCAGGCACTGGTGCATCGCCCGCCGGTGATCGTGCTGGACGAGCCGACGGCCGGCGTCGATGTCGAGTTGCGTCAGACCTTGTGGGCCTTCATCGCGCGGCTGAACCGCGAAGGCCACACGGTACTGCTGACCACGCACTACCTCGAAGAGGCCGAAGCGCTGTGTCACCGCATCGGCATGCTCAAGCAGGGCAGGCTGGTGGCACTGGACCGCACGGCCGAACTGTTGCGCGGCATGGCCAGCACCATGCTGCGCTTCAAGACCGACCATGTGCTGCCGGCGGCCATCGCGGCGCAGGCACGGGTAACCGGGCGCATCGTGCAACTGAAGGCGCATGACGCCGCGGAAGTCGAACAGATGCTGAGCGCGCTGCGCCAAGCCAAGGTGCCAGTCGAAGATCTGGAGATCGGCCGTGCCGACCTGGAAGACGTGTTCCTGGACATCATGCAGGCGCCCGCGCAGCACAAGGTGGCCGCATGAAGCTCGCCGGCGCACGAACGCTGTTCTACAAGGAGGTGCTGCGTTTCTGGAAGGTGTCCTTCCAGACGGTGGCCGCCCCGGTGCTTACCGCGGTGATGTACCTGCTGATCTTCGGCCATGTGCTGGAAGATCGGGTGCAGGTGTTCGAGGGTGTCGGCTACACCAGCTTCCTGATTCCCGGCCTGGTGATGATGAGCGTGCTGCAGAACAGCTTCGCGAACAGCTCGTCCAGCCTGATCCAGAGCAAGATCACCGGCAACTTGGTGTTCCTGCTGGTCTCGCCGCTGTCGCACTGGGCCTGGTTTGCGGCCTATGTGGGCGCCTCGGTGGTGCGCGGGCTGGCGGTCGGTGTGGGCGTGTTCGTCGTCACCGTCTGGTTCGCGCCGCCGACGTTCGCCGAACCTTGGTGGATCGTGGTCTTCGCCGCGCTGGGCGCCGGCATGCTGGGCTCGCTGGGTCTGATTGCCGGCCTCTGGGCCGAGAAGTTCGACCAGATGGCGGCGTTCCAGAACTTCATCATCATGCCGATGACCTTCCTGTCCGGCGTGTTCTATTCGGTGAAGTCGCTGCCCGCGGTGTGGCAGGCGGTGAGCCACCTGAACCCGTTCTTCTACATGATCGACGGCTTCCGGCGCGGCTTCTTCGGCCACAGCGACATCTCGCCGTGGGTCAGCCTGGCCGTGGTGGGCCTGAGCTTCCTGCTGGTGTCCAGCGTGGCCCTGCGGCTGCTGGCCACGGGCTACAAGCTGCGGCATTGAGGCGTGCCGCAGGCCCATGCCAGTGGCCGATGAGATAATCCGTCCACCATGGCCGACCCCACTGCCGACGACGTTCGCAGCTTCATCGCTGCAGGCATTGCTTGCGATCATCTCGAGGTCGAAGGTGATGGCCGGCATTTCTTCGCCACCATCGTGTCGGCAGACTTCAACGGCAAGAGCCGCGTGGTCCGCCATCAGCGGGTCTATGCGGCCCTCGGCGACAGGATGCGCGAGCAGATCCACGCGCTGTCGATGAAGACCCTCACTCCAGCCGAGTGGGCCTCGGCCCCCGCGGCACCGCAACACCCCCACCACTGATCATCCGCGGCCTCCAGCGCTGCGGATGACGGTTGTCGTCCCCCCAAGACGACCAGCCCGATCCGCCGCCCGTGGGGGTCATCATCACGGGCCTTGGCGCCGACACCGAGAGAATCCAATGAACGGCACCCTGACGCTGGCGCTTTCCAAGGGCCGCATCTTCGACGAGACACTGCCGCTGCTGGCCGCGGCCGGCATCGAAGTCACCGAAGACCCCGAGAAGAGCCGCAAGCTGATCCTGTCCACCAGCCAGCCCGATGTGCGGGTGGTGCTGGTGCGCGCCACTGACGTGCCCACCTATGTGGAGCAAGGGGGCGCCGACCTGGGTGTGGCCGGTTTCGACATCTTGCTGGAACACGGTTGCGCGGGTCTGTACCAGCCGCTGGACCTGCGCATTGCACGTTGCCGCATGAGCGTGGCCACACGCGCCGATTTCGACTACGCCGCCGCCGTCAAGCAGGGTTCGCGCATCCGCGTGGCGACCAAATACACGCAGATCGCGCGCCAGCATTTCGCCGACAAGGGCGTGCACGTCGACTTGATCAAACTCTATGGCTCGATGGAGCTCGCGCCGCTGACCGGTCTGGCCGACGCCATCGTCGACCTGGTGTCGACCGGCAGCACGCTGGCGGCGAACCACCTGGTCGAGGTCGAACGCATCATGGACATCAGCTCGCGCCTGGTCGTCAACCAGGCCGCGCTGAAGCTCAAGCGTGAACCGATCCGCCGCTTGATCGACGCTTTCGCCCGTGTCACCGAAACCAGGACTTGAGCGCCATGTCTGCCGTCAACATCCGCCAGCTCAGCACCACGGCTCCGGACTTCGAAGACCAGTTCCATCGTGTGCTGCACTGGTCGGCCGAAACCGACGACGCGATCGAGCAGCGGGTGACCGAAATCCTGGCCGACGTGCGCAGCCGCGGCGATGCCGCCGTGCTGGCGTACACCGAACGCTTCGATGCGCTGAAGGCCGACACCGTGGCCGCGCTGGAGTTGCCCCGCGGTGAGTTGCGCCAGGCCCTGGCTGCGATCACGCCCGCCCAGCGCGATGCACTGCAGGCCGCCGCCGCGCGGGTGCGCAGCTACCACGAGCGCCAACTGCAAGCCTGCGGCCTGAGCTGGCAGTACCGTGACGAGAACGGCACGCTGCTCGGCCAGAAAGTCACGCCGCTGGATCGGGTGGGCATCTATGTGCCGGGCGGCAAGGCGGCGTATCCGTCGTCGGTGCTGATGAACGCGCTGCCGGCCCAGGTGGCCGGGGTCGGCGAGATCATCATGGTCGTGCCCACACCTCGCGGCGAGAAGAATGCGCTGGTGCTGGCGGCGGCTTCCATCGCCGGCGTCACGCGAGCGTTCACGATCGGCGGTGCGCAGGCCATCGGCGCTTTGGCCTGCGGCACTGCCACGATTCCGCGCGTCGACAAGATCACCGGCCCGGGCAATGCCTATGTCGCCAGTGCCAAGCGCCGGGTGTTCGGCCAGGTCGGCATCGACATGATCGCCGGCCCCAGCGAGATCCTGGTGCTGGCCGATGGCAGCACGCCGGCCGACTGGGTCGCGATGGACCTGTTCAGCCAGGCCGAGCACGACGAACTGGCGCAGAGCATCCTGCTGTGTCCGGATGCCGGCTACATCGCGGCCGTGCGGTCGGCCATCGACCGGCTGTTGCCCGGCATGCCGCGCCAGGCGGTGATCCGCGCATCGCTCGAAGGCCGCGGCGCACTGATCCACACCCGGTCGATGCAGGAGGCCTGCGAGATCAGCAACCGTATCGCCCCCGAACACCTGGAAGTCAGTGCCAGCCAGCCCGGCCAATGGGAGCCGCTGCTGCGCCACGCCGGTGCGATCTTCCTCGGCGCCTACACCAGCGAAAGCCTGGGCGACTACTGCGCCGGTCCGAACCATGTATTGCCGACGTCGGGCACCTCGCGCTTCAGTTCGCCGCTGGGCGTCTACGACTTCCAGAAGCGCAGCAGCCTGATCGAAGTCAGCGAAGCAGGCGCCCGCCAACTGGGGCCGATCGCCGCTGAACTGGCCTACGGCGAAGGCTTGCAAGCCCACGCGCGTGCCGCCGAAATGCGCTGCGAACCGACTTGACACGAACTTCGTGCAACACGAGAATAGTGCAACACTGATTTCGTGTACTTCGATGAAAAACGTCACCGTCACGATGGAAGACAGCGTTGCCGAATGGGCCCGCATGGAAGCCGCGCGCCGCAACACCAGCGTTTCGCGGCTGATCGGCGAGATGCTGGCCGAGAAGATGCGGCATGACGACGCCTACGAGCGCGCGATGAACGAGTGGCTCAGCCGCGAACGCAGTTGGAAATCCGACGGTTCCGCCTACCCCAGCCGAGAGGCCACGCATGAACGCGGTGTTCGTTGACACCAACGTGTTGATCTACAGCGAGGACGGCGCCGATGCGGACAAGCAGAAGCGCGCCATCGAGTGGCTCAGCATGCTGTGGATGAAGCAACGCGGCCGGCTGAGCACGCAGGTGCTCAATGAGTTTTACGTCAATGCCACGCGCAAACTGCGGCCTGCCATGCCGGCCGGCGACGCGCGCGCCGAAGTCCGGCGCTACCAGCGCTGGCGGCCCTGGGCCATCGACCACACCACGGTGGAGACGGCCTGGGCCGTCGAGAGCCGCTTCGGCCTGAATTACTGGGACGCGCTGATCGTCGCGTCGGCCCAGGCCCAGGGCTGCCGTTTCCTGCTGTCGGAAGACCTGCAGCATGAACAGCAGATCGACAGCGTGCGCATCCTCAACCCTTTCCTGGTCGGGCCCGAAGTGCTCGACAGCCCATCATGACCGACCTGTCCGCCTGCATGAGCCGAGTGATCCGACGCGACATCCAGGACATGCACGCTTATGCCGTGCAGCCCAGCGCCGGCCTGGTCAAGCTCGACTCGATGGAGAACCCGTACCGCCTGCCTGAAGCGTTGCAGCAGGCCCTGGGCGAGCGGCTGGGCCGCGTTGCGATGAACCGCTATCCAGCTCAGCAAGCTGCCGTGCTGGGTGCTGCGCTGGCTGCCCATGCCGGTGCGCCGGCCGATTGCGCGATCACGCTGGGCAATGGCTCGGACGAACTGATCACGATGCTCAGCATGGCCGGCGACGTTCCCGGTGCGGTGGTGATGGCGCCGCTGCCGGGCTTTGTGATGTATGCGATGTCGGCCTCGCTGCAAGGCATTCGGTTTGTCGGCGTGCCGCTGACCGTTGACTTCGAGCTGGACGAGATCGCGATGCTGGCCGCGATTGAAGAACACCGGCCGACGCTGCTGTACCTGGCCTACCCGAACAATCCCACCGGCAACCTGTGGGACGACGCGGTGATCGATCGGCTGATCGAAGCGATGGGCCGGATCAACGGTCTGGTGGTGATGGACGAGGCCTACCAGCCCTTCGCATCGCGCGACTCGATGAGCCGCCTGAAGCGCTACCCGCATGTGCTGCTGATGCGCACCATGAGCAAGTTCGGCTTGGCCGGCGTGCGCATCGGCTACCTGATCGGCCAGCGCGCATTGATCAGCGAGATCGACAAGCTGCGGCCGCCCTACAACATCAGTGTGCTGAACGCAGAAGCCGCCCTGTTCGCGGTGGAGCACGCCGATGAATACGCGGCCCAGGCAGCAGCCATTCGCAGCGAACGCGAGCGTGTCTTTGCCCAGTTGCAGGATCTGCCCGGCGTGCGTCCCTACCCCAGCCAAGCCAACATGATCCTCACCCGTGTACCCGACGCCGCCGCGGCGTTTGCAGGCATCCGCCAGCGCGGCGTGCTGGTCAAGAATGTGTCGGCAATACACCCGCTGCTGGCCAACTGTCTGCGCCTGACCATCGGCACGCCCGACGAGAATCGGCAAATGATCGAGGCCTTGCGCGCCTCGCTGTGAGAAAGCACACCACCATGGACCGCATCGCCGAAGTCCGGCGCGACACCAAGGAAACGCAGATCCGCGTTCGCCTGAACCTCGATGGCAGTGGCCAATCGAAACTGGCCACCGGCATCGGCTTCTTCGACCACATGCTCGACCAGGTGGCGCGCCATGGCCTGATCGACCTGGACATCGAGGCCGCCGGTGACCTGCACATCGACGGCCATCACACGGTCGAGGATGTCGGCATCACGCTCGGCATGGCGGTGGCGCAGGCGATAGGCGACAAGAAGGGCATCACCCGCTACGGCCATTCGTATGTGCCGCTGGATGAAGCCTTGTCGCGCGTGGTGGTCGACTTTTCTGGTCGCCCGGGGCTGCACATGGACATCCCGTTCAAGGCCGGCATGGTCGGCGCGTTCGACACGCAGCTGACCTATGAATTTTTCCAGGGCTTCGTCAACCACGCGCTGGTCACCTTGCACATCGACAACCTGAAGGGCGCAAACGCCCACCACCAAGCCGAAACAGTGTTCAAGGCCTTCGGCCGCGCACTGCGCATGGCGCTGACGCCTGATCCGCGCTCCGCCGGCGTGATCCCGTCGACCAAGGGGAGCCTCTGATCATGGCGCGCACCGTGGCAGTGGTCGACTACGGCATGGGCAACCTGCGCTCGGTGTCGCAGGCGGTCCAGCATGTGGCCGTGGGCAGCGGCTTCGAGGTCGTCATCACGCAGCGGCCGGAGGACGTGTTTGCGGCAGAGCGCATCGTGCTGCCCGGCCAGGGCGCGATCCGCGATTGCATGCGCGAACTGCACGACTCCGGCCTGAAGGAAGCCGTGCTCGACGCGGCCGCCAACAAGCCGATGATGGGCGTGTGTGTCGGCATGCAGATGCTGTTCGACCACAGTGACGAGCAGAACACCGCAGGCCTTGGGCTGATCCCCGGTGGTGTGCACCGCTTCGAACTCGAGGGTCGATTGCAGCCCGATGGCAGCCGCTACAAGGTGCCGCAGATGGGCTGGAACCAGGTCTACCCATGCGCGCCCGGCGGACGCCGCCATCAGATTTGGGATGGCGTGCCAGATGGCAGTTATTTCTACTTCGTGCACAGCTATTTCACGCAACCGTCGGTGCCGCACCACAGCGCCGGCGAAACCGACTACGGCGACCGCTTTACCTGCGCCGTGGCGCGGGATAACATTTTTGCCACCCAATTCCACCCTGAGAAGAGCGCAGCACACGGCCTCAGCCTGTATCGGAACTTCCTTGCCTGGAAGCCCTGAACGCGCCTGCTTCTTGTCCCTTTCCCTTTCCAGCACCGCCCACTCGCCATGCTGCTGATTCCAGCGATTGATCTCAAAGACGGCAAGTGCGTGCGCTTGCGGCAGGGCGACATGAACGCGTCCACCACCTTCGGCGAAGACCCGGCCGCAATGGCGCGGCGCTGGGTCAATGCCGGCGCGAGACGGCTGCACCTGGTCGACCTGAACGGCGCGTTTGCCGGCAAGCCGGTCAACGAGCCGGCGATCAAGGCCATCCTGGCTGAGGTTGGCAATGAAATTCCGGTGCAGCTGGGTGGCGGCATCCGCGACCTCGACACCATCGAGCGCTACCTCGACGATGGCCTGAGCTTCATCATCATCGGAACCGCCGCGGTCAAGAACCCGGGCTTCCTGAAAGATGCCTGCACGGCATTTGGCGGCCACATCATCGTCGGCCTGGACGCCAAGGACGGCAAGGTCGCCACCGATGGCTGGAGCAAGCTCACCGGCCACGAAGTCGTTGACCTCGCGAAGAAGTTCGAGGACTACGGCGTCGAAGGTGTGATCTACACCGACATCGGCCGCGACGGCATGCTCACCGGCATCAACATCGAGGCCACGGTGAAGCTGGCGCAAGCGCTGTCGATTCCGGTCATCGCATCGGGCGGGCTGTCTGACCTCGCTGACATTGAACGCTTGTGCGCGGTGGAAGGCGAAGGCGTGGAAGGTGTGATCTGCGGACGTTCGATCTACTCCGGTGCGCTGGACTTCGCCGCCGCGCAGCGGCGTGCCGACGAACTGGGCAGCTGAGCGGTCCTCGTCCCCATGCTCGCCAAACGCATCATTCCCTGCCTCGACGTGACCGGCGGCCGTGTCGTCAAGGGCGTCAATTTCGTCGAGTTGCGCGATGCCGGCGACCCGGTGGAAATCGCCGCGCGCTACAACGAGCAGGGTGCCGACGAGCTGACCTTCCTCGATATCACCGCCACCAGTGACGGCCGCGACCTGATCCTGCACATCATCGAGGCTGTGGCCTCACAGGTCTTCATTCCGCTGACCGTTGGCGGTGGCGTTCGCACGGTGGAAGACGTGCGGCGCCTGCTCAATGCTGGCGCCGACAAGGTCAGCTTCAACTCGGCGGCGATCGCCAGCCCGCAGGTGATTCGGGACGCGTCGGGCAAGTACGGTGCGCAGGCCATCGTGGTGGCGATCGATGCCAAGGCACGAGCCGATGGTTCGGGCTGGGACGTCTACAGCCACGGCGGGCGCAAGAACACCGGCCTCGACGCGGTGGCCTGGGCCCGGCAGATGGCCGACCATGGCGCAGGCGAGATCCTGCTGACCAGCATGGACCGCGACGGCACGAAGATCGGTTTCGACCTGGGCCTGACACGCGCGGTCAGCGACGCGGTGCCGGTGCCGGTGATTGCCTCGGGCGGCGTCGGCACGCTGGAGCACCTGGCCGAAGGCATCCAGATCGGCGGCGCCGACGCGGTGCTGGCCGCCAGCATCTTCCACTACGGCGAGTTCAGCGTCGGCCAGGCCAAGGCGTTGCTGGCCAGCCGCGGCATTCCGGTGCGGCCATGAAGCCGGCGGCCAAGCGTGCGCCGGGGCGGGGTGCTTCGGCCCTGCCGCGCGAGGTGCGCCTGATCGGCGGCCTGTGGAAGCGTAGCAAGCTGCCGGTGGCCGATCGGCCCGGCCTGCGGCCGACGCCGGACCGTGTGCGTGAAACGTTGTTCAACTGGCTGGGTCAGGATCTGTCGGGTTGGCGCTGCCTGGATGCTTTTGCCGGCAGCGGCGCGCTGGGCTTCGAGGCGGCTTCGCGCGGTGCGGCGGAGGTGATCCTGTTGGAGCGTGACGCAGTCCTGGTGGCCAGCCTGCGGGCGAGCCAGACGCGGTTGAAGGCGGAGGGTCTGCGCATCGAGCCGGCCGAGGCCGTCGGATGGATGGCCCGCTGTGCACCCAGCCGCTTCGAACTGGTGCTGCTGGATCCGCCCTTCGATGCGGGACTGGGCGCTTCGGCCCTGAGCGCCGCGCTGCCGTTGGTCGTTGACGCGGGCTACCTCTACGTCGAAGCGCCCGAAGCCCTGGCCAATGCGCCAGCCGGCTTCGAGCTGTGGCGCTCCGGCCGCGCCGGTGCGGTGCATTTCCACTTGCTGCGGCGCAACAGCTAAACTGCCCGCCGAGCCGACGAGGAGTGCCTGTGTTGCAACACCCCAAGCCGCTGATTGCTGTCTATCCGGGCACTTTCGACCCGATGACGCTGGGCCATGAAGACCTGATGCGCCGGGCCTCCCGGCTGTTCGACAAGCTGATCCTGGCCGTGGCTGCCGGCCATCACAAGCGCACGATGTTCACCATCGCCGAGCGCCTGGAAATCGCCACCGAGATTGCGCTGCCCTACCGCAATGTCGAGGTCGTGGCCTTCCGCGGCCTGCTGCGCGACTTCGTCGTCGCCAACAGCGGCCAAGTGGTGGTGCGCGGTCTGCGCGCCGTCAGCGACTTCGAGTACGAGTTCCAGATGGCCGGCATGAACCGGCAATTGATGCCAGAAGTGGAAACGCTGTTCCTGACACCGTCGGACCAGTTCCAGTTCGTCAGCGGTACCTTCGTGCGCGAGATTGCCACCTTGGGCGGTGATGTCTCGAAGTTCGTGGCACCCTCGGTCTTGAACCGATTGAAGGAGCGCGTCGCGACCGTTGTCGACGCCTGAACCATGGCCCTGATGATCACGGACGATTGCATCAACTGCGACGTCTGCGAACCCGAATGTCCGAACCAGGCGATCTCGCTGGGTGTGGAGATCTACGAGATCGACCCGCGCAAGTGCACCGAGTGTGTCGGGCACTTCGATGAGCCGCAGTGCGTGCAGGTCTGTCCGGTGGCCTGCATTCCGGTGGATCCGAAGAACATCGAGTCGCGCGACCAGCTGTGGGCCAAGTACAGGCTGCTGGTCGAGCCGGCGGTGCCGCCGGCACCAGCGGCGTCGACCTTGCCTACTTCGTCGGCGTGACGGTGCGGATGGGCTCCGACATCGTCGGGTCCACCGCTTTGCCCTTCTTCTTCTTTTTCGGCTTGGTCGACTTTGGCGCAGAGGCCTTGGCCGGCGGGCCGATGTGGCCAGCCGCAGCGGGCACTGTCGCCTTCTCGCGCTGCACGCGCTCTGCAATGAGTTTGTCGGCCATCTGACGCTCACGTTGCGCGGCATCACGCGCCTGGCGCTGCTGCTCCGCGCTGCGCGGATCGGCCACCTCGACGGGCTTGCCGCTGGCGCAAGGGGTCGTTGAATAGCTGCGCCCGTCCGGGCCGCAGCGGTACACCGAGTCACCGGGTGCTGTTTGTGCAGCCGCACCCATCGCCATCATCATCAGGCCCAGGACGGCAAGCAGCGGTCGAAGCGTATCAATCACGCGGTTTTCTCCTCGGCAGCGCGCGGGGGTGGTTTGGGGCGCGGCGGCTTGGCGTGGATTTTCATCATCGCCCGGTCCATCGGCCCGTCCAGCAGCAGTGGCAAGGCCTCGATCGATTGTGCGACGCAGTGCTCGATGGCTTCGCGCTGATCCGGCGCCGGCTTGCGCAGCACCCAGTTGGAAACTTCGGCGCGCACGCCGGGGTGGCCGATGCCGATGCGCAGGCGCCAGAAGTCCGGCGTGCCGAGTTGCGCCAGGATGTCCTTCAAGCCGTTGTGCCCCGCGGCACCACCGCCCTGCTTGAGCTTCACCTGCCCGGGCAGCAAATCCAGTTCGTCATGGATCACCAGGATCTGTTCGGGCTCGATCTTGAAGAAGCGCACCAGCGCACTGACGGACTTGCCTGACAGGTTCATGTAGGTCTGCGGCTGCAGCAGCCACACCGGCCTCGCCGCATCGCCAGGCCGGTTCACCCGCGCGACGAGGCCGTGATAGGCCCGGTCGTAGGCCAGTTGAGCCCCCAGCGCCCGCGCGGCGGCGTCCACCCACCAGAAGCCGGCGTTGTGGCGCGTGCCTTCGTATTCAGCGCCCGGGTTGCCCAGGCCGACCAGCAATCGGATCATGGCCGCGATTATCCCGTGCTAGCGATGGTGGCCGGGGCAGGGCGCAGCGCAAGCCGAGCGCCGGCGGTCAGCGCCTGGCCGATGCCGTCCAGCGCGCTGGTGCGCAGCAGCGGCTGAGGCGATTCGTCGCTGCGCAGCTTCCATTGGTGCCAATGCAGCAGCACGTCGATGTGCACCTCGGGGAACAGCGCCCGCAACTGCCCGCCGGCCAACCAGGGCGCGGCCATCTGCTCGGGCATCACGCCGATGCCCCAGCCCATCACGGCAGCGCGCACATGAGCCTCGGTCGACGGCACGAAGCGCTCCATCAGGTGCGGGCCGCGCAGCCCGAAAGCCTGACCCACCCACAGGGCGTGCATGTCGTCTTTGCGGTTGAACACCAGCCAGGGCACCTGTGTGAAGTTGGCCCGGTCCAGGCCCTGCGGCAGCAGGCGTTCGCACAGCGCCGGGCTGGCCACCGCGATGTAGCGCATCGCACCGAGCGCCTCGACACTGCAGCCGTGCAAGGCCTCCGATACGGTGCTGACGCAGCCGAGCACCGCGCCTTGACGCAGCCAGTCGTGCGTGAAGTCCTGGTCGTCGACGATCAGCTCCAGTCCGTAGCCGTCGCGTTGTCCGGCGTGCACGATCGCGTCCAGCGCCGGCAGCACCCAGGTGGCCAGGCTGTCGGCGTTCACTGCAATCGGCAGCCGTTCATCCCCGCCCAGCGTGGCGCCGAGTTCGCGCGACAGGTCGGCGCGCATGGCCTGCATCTGCCGCGCGTAGCGCAACAGCACCTTGCCGGGCTCGGTCAGCCGCAGCGGGCGTGAACGCACGACCAGCAGCCGGCCCATGCCGGTTTCCAGTGCCCGCAGGCGCTGCGACACGGCGGACTGGCTGATCGACAACAGCTGCGCGGCACGCTCGAAGCTGCCGCCGTCGGCCAATGCGGCCAGGCATTCGAGCGCGGCGGGGTCGAGGGCTTGCATGGTGGGCGCAAATCAGAGGCGCTAATGTAAGCGCACAAATCCAGATGCGGCTTCAGGCTAGTGGGCTGGCGTTTCGACAATCCGGCAACTCATCACCGGAGACCCCGACCATGCGCATTGCCGTCCCCAAGGAAATCAAGAATCACGAATACCGGGTCGGGCTGACGCCGGCCAGCGTGCGTGAACTGGTCAGCCACGGCCACGAGGTGTGGGTCCAGACCGGTGCGGGTGCCGCAATCGGTCTGCCCGACGAACAGTACTTCGCGGCAGGCGCCAAGCTGGCCGCCGATGCAGCTGAAGCGTTCGCGCGCGGCGAGATGATCGTCAAGGTCAAGGAGCCGCAAGCCGGCGAGATCGCGATGCTGCGCGAAGGCCAGTTGCTCTACACCTACCTGCACCTGGCGCCGGACCCCGCGCAGACCGCTGGCTTGTTGAAGTCGGGTGCGGTGTGCATCGCCTACGAAACCGTGACCGGTCCCGGCGGCGGCCTGCCGCTGCTGGCGCCGATGAGCGAGGTGGCCGGCCGCATGTCGGTGCAGGCCGGCGCCGCGCACCTGGAGAAGTCCAAGGGCGGCATGGGGCTGTTGCTGGGCGGCGTGCCGGGTGTGGCCCCCGCCCATGTCGTGATCCTCGGCGCCGGCGTGGTCGGCACGCATGCGCTGCAGATGGCCGTCGGCATGGGCGCACGCGTGACGGTGCTGGACAAGAACGTCGATCGGCTGCGCCAGCTCGACCTGGTGTTCGGCAACCGCATCAGCACGCTGTACTCGACCGCATTGAGCGTCGAAGAAGCCGTGCTCGCCGCGGACCTGGTGATCGGCGGGGTACTGATACCCGGCGCTGCGGCGCCGAAGTTGGTGACGCGGGCGATGGTTTCGCGTATGCGGCCCGGAGCCGTGGTTGTCGACGTGGCGATCGACCAGGGCGGCTGCTTCGAGACCTCGCGCGCGACGACGCATGCCGAGCCGACCTATCTGGTCGACGGCGTGGTGCACTACTGCGTTGCCAACATGCCCGGTGCGGTGGCGCGCACCTCGACCTTTGCGCTGAACAACGCGACGATCGGCCACGCGCTGGCGCTGGCCGACAAGGGCTGGCGCCAGGCCTTGCGCGACAACCCGCACCTGCGCGCCGGTCTCAACGTGGCGCTGGGCCAGGTCACCTGCGAGCCGGTGGCCCAGCAGCTGGGTTACCCCCACGTAAGCGCCGAGCAGCTGATCAGCTGACGAAAAAAAGCCCCGTCGAGACGGGGCTTCGTGCAACGCGGCCCATACGGGGCCTACGCGGTGCTTTCTTGCTGCCAGGCCCCTGCGGGCCTGTGCATCACTTCTTCTTCGCGGCATCCTTGGCCGGTGCGGCCTTGGCGGGGGCCGCCTTGGCCGGCGCACCCTTGCCGCCCTTGGCCGGCGCGGCCGGTGCAGCAGCAGCTTCCGGCGCGGCTTCTTCCTCGATCTTCGGCGCGGTGGCCGAGACGATCACCGGGTTCAGCGTGCCGTGGCGAACGACCTTGATGCCCTCGGGCATCTTCAGGTCCGACGCATGAAGTGACTGGCCCTTGACCAGGCCCGACAGGTCCACCGCGATGAACTCGGGCAGCTGCGTGGCCAGGCACTCGACTTCCACTTCTGTGGCGATGTGGTTGATCAGGCACTTGTCGGTCTTCACGGCGACCGAGTTCTCTTCGCCCGAGAAGTGAATCGGCACCTTCTTGTGCAGACGCGTCGTGTCATCGACACGCTGGAAATCGATGTGCATCACCTGTTGCTTCCAGGCGTGCATCTGGAAGTCGCGCAGCAGAACCCTCTGCGTGGCGCCAGCCAGTTCCATGTCAAGGATCGACGAGTGGAAAGCCTCTTTCTTCAACGCGAAGTACAGCGCGTTGTGATCGAGCTCGATCATCTTGGGCTCGCCGGCCCCATAAACGATGCCCGGCACCTTGCCGGAAATGCGCAGGCGGCGGCTCGCTCCGGTCCCCTGCAGATTGCGCTCGAAAGCGACGAATTTCATGGTGTGCTCCATGTGAAGCGCCCGCGACCAGGCGCTTTGGTGAAAGCGGCCCGAAGGCCGCCAGAAACAGAAGGAAAGGGCTGCGACAGCTGCCCGCTCCTCCATCTAGAAATTATTGTTTTGCTCCGCAAAGAGCGAGGTCACCGACTCACCATCGGAAATCCGCCGGATCGTCTCGGCAAACAGGAAGGCCACCGACAACTGGCGGATCTTCTTGCTGGCCTTGGCTGCGTCGGACAGCGGGATGGTGTTGGTGATGACCACTTCGTCGAGCTTGCTGCCGGCGATGCGCTCGATCGCCGGGCCCGAGAAGATCGGGTGCGTGCAATACGCAAACACGCGCTTGGCGCCGCGTTCCTTCAGCACCTCGGCAGCTTTGACCAGCGTGCCGGCGGTGTCGATCATGTCGTCCATGATCACGCAGTTGCGGCCTTCGATCTCGCCGATGACATGCATCACCTCGGAGACATTGGCGCGCGGACGGCGCTTGTCGATGATCGCCAGGTCGCTGCCCAATTGCTTGGCCAGCGCACGGGCGCGCACCACGCCGCCGACATCGGGCGACACCACCACCAGGTCCGGGTAGGCCTTGCTCTTCAGGTCCGACAGCAGCACCGGCGAGGCGTAGATGTTGTCGACCGGGATGTCGAAGAAGCCCTGGATCTGGTCGGCGTGCAGGTCCATCGTCAGCAGGCGTTCGACGCCGACGGTTTCCAGCAGGTTGGCAACGACCTTGGCGCTGATGGGTACGCGCATCGAGCGCGGGCGGCGGTCCTGCCGCGCATAGCCGTAGTACGGGATCACGGCGGTGATGCGGCGCGCGCTAGCGCGCTTCAACGCATCGACCATGATCAACAGTTCCATCAGGTTCTCGTTGGTCGGCGCGCAGGTGGGCTGCACGACGAACACATCGCGGGCGCGCACGTTCTGGTGCACCTCGACCGTGACCTCGCCATCGGAGAAGCGGCCGACACTCGCCTTGCCGAGTTCGACGCCGAGACTCTTGGCGATTTCCTGGGCCAGTGCAGGATTGGCGTTGCCGGTGAACAGCACGGTATTGAACAGCACGGCTCGCTCCGTGGAGACTTTCAGGACAACCGGGATGGATGCAGCGAAGATGTTTGGCAGGGGAGGAAGGACTCGAACCCTCGCATGTCGGAATCAAAATCCGATGCCTTGACCAACTTGGCGACTCCCCTACACAGGATTGCGCTTGCGCCCAACCCTTGAAACCTTGTCAGTCTGCCCAGCCGACGAGCGGATGGTGTTGCAGACTGCGGCACAAACGACCGACCCAGTGAGGTGGAAGATCCCTCAAGAGATCACTTCCGTCCCATGTCGCCCCAGGTTGGTCTCCTGTGCCTGCTCTCGAAAACACTGCACTGCCGGAGCCCGACATGCGGCTGTTGCCGAATCGGGCTGCCAACCACCGGGCGACTTGCGTCACCTCGGGACAAAGGTTTTCGGCGGGGGGCTGCAGATCATTACAACCGAATCCTGCCGACAACCGCCGCTGTAGTTGGGTGTCTGCGAGAAAGCTCGTGACTATAACAGCATCACTATCGCGCCGCAGCATCGGGCTGCGAAAAATCGAGGGCGTGGTGATCGATGCCCGAGGCTTCACGACGGCAAAACTTGCTGGCGTGACGGGGATCGGTGTCAGCTGTTCGCCGATGCCTTCGACAAAGGCGTTGTGCCCGCCGACAAAGAAGGGCACATCCGCGCCCAGGGCCAGCGCGAGCGGCATCAGGCGGTCGCGTGGCCAGTTCAAACCCCACAAGCGGTTCAGTGCCAGCAGCGTGCTGGCCGCGTCCGAACTGCCGCCGCCGAGGCCTGCGCCCCACGGCACCACCTTGGCGATGGCGATGTTGGCGCCCAGCGTCGTGCCACTGGCCTGCTTCAGTGCACGCGCTGCGCGCAGGCACAAGTCGTCTGCGGGCAAGGCTTCGCAGAGGTCGTGGCGCCGCAGGTGGCCGTCGCTGCGGCGCTCGAAGTGCAAGGTGTCGCACCAATCGATCAGCACGAAGACCGATTGCAGCAGGTGGTAGCCATCCGGCCGTTGGCCGATGACGTGCAGGAACAGGTTCAGCTTGGCCGGCGCGGGAACCTCGTACAGCGCCTGCATCGTCACGGCGCGCTGTCCAGCTTGGCGCGCACGGTCACCACCGGTGCAGCCGCGCGCCGCGCCTCAACCCAGCCTTCGGTCCACCGGGCCAGGCTGATCTGCCAGCCCAGTTGTTCGAAACCGGCTTCGCCATCGCTGCGTGGTTTCGATGCGGCGCCGGCCCAGGCGCGGCCCCGCAGCCAATCGAACAGCGCGGCAATCGGGATGCGCTCGCCCAGCGCTTCCATCGCCAGGGAATCGAGATCGGAGTAGTCGCTGCGCCGATCGCCGGTGATCAGCGCGGCTTCGCCAGGCGCCCAGCGGGCCTGGGCCGCGGTGGAGCCGAGCGGCCCACTGAGCACCAACTGGCCTTGCGTCGGTGAGCCACTCAACTCGAACGCGGCGCTGACGCTTCGCGCGGCGGGCCCCTCGACGCGTATCGACAGCCGCCCGGCCAAGGTGTCGGCCGCCGCTTGCGGGCTGCGCGGCGTGGCACAGCCCGCCATCAGCACTGCCAGCAACGCGCCCAGCGCCCAGACTGACAGGCCGCGCCGCAGCGCTGCGATCACAGGCCGACCTTGAGCCGCGCGAGTGTTTCGCGCAGCACCTCGTTGGCGGCATCGCGGCCGCGCGCGTCCTGCCAGATGCGGCGGGCTTCGTCGCGCTCGCCGATGGCCCACAGCACCTCACCCAAATGCGCGGCGATCTCGGTGTCCGGCCGGGCGCGGTAGGCCTGGCGCAGCAGGCGCGCTGCTTCGTCGCGGTTGCCGAGGCGGAACTCCACCCAGCCCAGGCTGTCGGTGATGAAGGGGTCGCCGGGCGACAGGTCCAGCGCCTTGCGGATCAGGTCGCGTGCCTCGGGCAGGCGCTGGTTGCGATCGGCCAGCGAGTAGCCCAGCGCATTGTGCGCATGCGGGTGCGCGGGCTTGAGTTCGATCACGCGGCGCAGCAGGCGCTCCATCTCCGGAAAGCGTTCGACCTTTTCTTCGGCCATGGCCTGCTCGTAGATCAGATCGACGTCGTCCTTGAAGCGCTTGTTGGCGTCGGCCAGAAGGTCGGCGGCCTCGCGCCAGCGTTTGGCCTCGCGCAGTAGCTGTGCTTCGGCCAGCAGCTTGGCACGCGCGTCGTCGGGCTGGCGTTCGGGCACGGCCTGGATCAGCGCACGCGCCTCCTTCAGGTTGCCCTGGCGTGCCAGGATCGAGGCCTTGCGCGATTGCACTTCCAGCGCGCGCTGCGGGTTGTCGATGCGCGCCAGCCAGGTCTCTGCCGCCTTCAGGTCGCCGCGCTGTTCCGCTGCCTGGGCCAGCAGCAGCCAGGCCTGGGTCAGGTTGCGATCCTTGGTGGCGGCGGGGGAGTCGTCGTCATCGTTGTCTGCAGCGGGTGAGGGGAGCGTTGGCTCGGCTTTGCCGGCCAGCTCAACGAACTGCATCAGCGCGGCTTCGGCCTCGCGCGGCTGCTTCAGCTCCAGCCGCAGCGCACCGAGCGACAACCAGGGTTCGGCCAGTTGCGGGCGCTCGCGCGTCAGCGTTTCCAGTTGCGCCGAGGCATCGGCATAGCGCTGTGATTGCGTCAGCATGCGCACATAACCCAGGCGCACGCCGGGTTCGGTGTCGGGCAGCGCCAGGTAGTCCGTGACCAGGCGTTCGATCTCGGCTGCGCCCGGCAGCATGTCCAGTGCCAGCAGCGCCGGGCCCATGGCCTTGGGGTCGATGGCCTGGGCCTGGCGCGCCAGGTCCAGTGCTTGTGCACTGTTGCCCGCGCCGAAGTTGGCGCGGCCTATCGCCACCAGCGCCGGCACCCGGGTGCCCGGATCGCTGCGGTACGGCTCCAGCACACGCTCCACCAGCGCCAGTGCCTGCTTGCGATCCGATGCACGTTGCAACAAGCGCGGGATCGCGGCAATCAGTGCCGGGCGCTCGACCACCGAGGACTCGGCCAGCCACGCGCTCAAGGGCACCGCCAGTTCGTCCAGCCGGTTCAAGGCCAGCAGCAACTGCGATTCGAAGCGGATCGCTTCCACCGACTTCGGCTTGGCTTGGCGCCATGCGCGGGCGGCGGCCAGCGCCTGGGCGGGGGCCTTGCCCTGCAGCGCGATCTCGATCACGCGCTGGTAAAGCCCGTCATCGCCGCTGCGGCGGGCGGCCTCGAGCATCCAGCCATAGGCCTCGCCGGCGCGCCCGGCGCTCATTTCCAGTTCACCGATCAGCAGTTGCAGGAACAGCGGCCCGTCCAGCGGCGAGTTGGCGACCGGGGTGGTGGGCTGCGCCATCGCGCAGCTGGCACCGATGGCGGCGGCCGCCGCAACCCAGCGCCGCTTGCTGCCGAAGCAGACTTTGAAACCGGCCATCGTGACTCCTGAAAGAGTGATCGATTCTATTTGCCGACCATAATTCCCAGATGCCCGAGTTGCCAGAGGTCGAAGTGACACGTATCACGCTGGCCGAGCGCTTGTGCGGCGGGCAGGTCACATCGGCCCGGCTGGGCAAACCCTTGCGCTGGCCGCTGGGCTGCGCGCCGCAACGCCTGGCCGGGCTGCGCATCGGCGAGATGGCACGCCGCGGCAAATACTTGTGGTTGCCTTTGTCGGGCACGCAGGATGCCGGCGGCTTGTTGATGCACCTGGGCATGTCCGGCTCGCTGAACCTGGCCGATGCACCACTGCCACCGGGCGCGCACGACCACTTCGAGCTCGTCACCACCCGTGGCACGCTGCGGCTGACCGACCCGCGGCGTTTCGGCGCCATCGTCTGGTCCGACGCGATCGATGCAGACCCGGCCGCGCGACTGCTGGCCCGGCTGGGCCCCGAGCCCTTTGATCCGGCGCTGACGCCGCTGAGCTTTCATCGGGCACTGAAGGCGCGGCGCACGCCGATCAAGGCGGCGCTGCTGTCGGGCGAACTGGTGGTCGGCGCCGGCAACATCTATGTCAGCGAGGCGCTGTTCCGGGCCGGCATCGACCCTCGGGCACGCAGCGATGCCGTGAGCAAACCCCGTGCGGAGAAACTGCTCGCGGCGCTGCGTCAGACCCTGTCGCGGGCCATCGCGCTGGGCGGCTCGACATTGCGCGATTTCCGTGACGCCCACGGCATGAGCGGCGCATTCCAGGACGAAGCCCTGGTCTATGGTCGCGAGGGCCAGCCCTGCCAGCGCTGCGGCGGCACGGTGCGGCGCATCGTGCAAGCGCAGCGCTCGACCTACTTCTGCACTGGCTGCCAGCGACGGTAGGTGTCGGCCCCGGCGTCTGCGGCATCTTGCGCACACTTGCCGTTTTTGCGAGTGTGACCGCCAGGCCCTGCGCTAGGATGCCGCCAAATCCCACGGGCTGTTGATCCATGTCCACGACGCTGTCTCGTGATCTCGATTCCCTGGCCGACTGGCGCCGCAACCTCGATCGCCGCATCGAGCATTTCGCCGGCCTGCTGGCCGACCAGGATGTGCTCGATGCCGAAGCGGCCGGCTTGGCCACCACGCTGCGCCAGCGCCTGGCCACCGACCGGCTGGTGCTGGCCTTCGTGGCCGAGTTCTCGCGCGGCAAGTCCGAGCTGATCAATGCGCTGTTCTTTGCCGACAGCGGCCGCCGCGTGCTGCCGGCCACGCCGGGCCGCACGACGATGTGCCCGGTCGAACTGGCCTGGGATGCGCAGGAGTCACCGCTGCTGTCGCTGCTGCCGATCGGCACGCGCCGCGGCGGCCAGCCGGTGTCCGCGCTGCGCGAACGCGGCGAGCTGTGGCAGCACCATGTACTGCCGATCGCCGATCCGCTGGCGCTGGCCCAGGTGCTGGAAGAAGTCACCCGCACGCAGCGGGTGTCGATGGGCGAGGCCCGCGAGCTGGGCCTGTGGAACGACGAACATCCGGAAGACAACCCGTCGCGCGACGAGAACGACCAGGTCGAGGTGCCGGCCTGGCGCCATGCGCTGATCAACTACCCGCACCCGCTGCTCAAGCGCGGGCTGGTGGTGGTGGACACGCCGGGCCTGAACGCCATCGGCGCCGAGCCCGAGCTGACACTGGGCCTGCTGCCCTCGGCGCATGCCATCGTCTTCCTGCTGGCTGCGGACACCGGTGTGACACGCTCGGACCTGTCGATCTGGCGCGACCACCTGGGCGATCGTTCGCTTGAACGCTTCGTCGTGCTGAACAAGATCGACACGCTGAACGACCCGCTGCTCGATGCCGGCCAGGTGCAGGCGCAGATCCGCCAGCAATGCAGCTCGGTGTCCGACACCCTGGGCGTGCCGCCGCAGCGCGTGTTTCCGATTTCGGCCCGCGAAGCGCTGATGGCGCGCCTGGGCGGCAACTCGGGCGAGCATGCCGGCGACGGCGGCCTGCCCGCACTCGAACACGCGCTGGCCGGCGAACTGCTGCCACAGCGCAGTGCGGTGATCGGCCGCATGGTCGAAGACGGCGTGTTGGTGCTGCAGCAGCGTGCGCTGCGCCGGCTGGCCGACCGGCGCCGCCAGGTCACCGAGCAACTGCTGGACTTGCGTGGCCTGCGCGGTAAGAGCAGCGCCAAACTGCAGCTGATGAGCCGGCGCTTCGAAACCGATGCCGCGGCCTTTGAGGAATGCATGCCGCGGCTGAGCGCGCTGCGGGTGGTGCAGGCGCGCCAACTACGCGAGGTGCTGCACCACCTGTCCAGCGACCGCGTGCGTGCCGAGATCGCCCGCATGCAAAGCGACAGCGAGGCCAGCTTCTTCAAGCTGGGTGCCGGCAAGGCCTTCACGCAACTGGGCACGCGCCTGCGCGCCTTGCTGGATGCCGCGAGCCAGGGCATCGCCGAGATCGACCAGATGCTGGCCGCGAGCCACCGGCAGCTGAATGCGGATTTCGGCTTTTCCCTGGCCGCTTCGCCCAAGCCGATGCTCGACGGCTACCGGCGCGAGCTGAAGCGCATCGAAGCGAGCTACAGCCGTTACTTCGGCATCACCAAGCTGTGGCGGCTGTCGGAGCCAGGCTTCCTGACGCAGTTCCTGCAGGTGCTGTTGTCACGGCTGCGCGTGGTGTTCGAAAGCGCCGCGGTCGAGATCGAGCTGTGGAGCAAGACCGCCACGTCCCAGATGGAATCCCAATTGCGCGAACGGCGCCGCAGCCTGCAGCACCGGCGCGAGGCCTTCACGCGCATCCAGGCCGCCGAGGGTGAACTGGAGCAACGCATCACCGAGGTCGAGGCGCAAGACCAGCGTCTGCAACAGACCAGCGAGCGCATCGATGCGGCCGTGGACGCGCTGCGCATCCTGGCGGCCTCGCCGCCGCGCGCCGAAGCGGTGACCGAACCCGCACCGCGCCTGTCGCTGGTCCACTCGGCCGCAGGGCAGGCGTCGCGCGGCGCGGCATGACCCCGGCCGCGGCAACGCTGGCCGGGTTTCTGATCGACTGGCAACGCATCCACGGCCGGCACGACCTGCCGTGGCAGAACACGCGGGATCCATACCGCGTGTGGCTGTCCGAGATCATGCTGCAGCAAACCCAGGTCAGCACGGTGCTGAGCTATTACGAGCGCTTCCTGCAGCGCTTTCCCGATGTCCAGGCACTGGCCGCCGCGCCGCAGGACGACGTGCTGGCGCTGTGGAGCGGGCTGGGTTACTACAGCCGCGCCCGCAACCTGCACCGCTGCGCGCAGGTGCTGGCGGCCGAGCATGGCGGCGAATTTCCCCGCAGCAGCGCCGCGCTGGCTGAACTGCCCGGCATCGGCCGGTCGACCGCCGCCGCGATTGCGGCCTTCTGCTTCGGCGAACGCATCGCCATCCTCGACGGCAACGTCAAGCGGGTGCTGACGCGTGCGCTGGGCTTCGGCCACGACCTCGCCGAAGCAAAGCACGAGCGCACGCTATGGCAGCACGCGCAAGGCCTGCTGCCCGAGCGCGACATCGAGGCCTATACGCAGGGCCTGATGGACCTGGGCGCGACGCTGTGCACGGCCCGGCGCCCGGCCTGCATCGTCTGCCCCTGGACAGAGGTGTGCGCCGCCCGCGTGCAGGGCCGTCCCGAGGCCTACCCGGTGAAGACGCGCAAGCTCAAGCGCGGCCAGCGTGCCAGCAGCCTGCTGCTGCTGACACAAGCGCAGCAGGTGTGGCTGGTGCAGCGCCCGCAAACCGGCGTGTGGGCGGGCCTGTGGAGCCTGCCGGACTTTGTCGACGACGACGCACTGCAGGCGCTGGCCGGCGACGGGCCCGGCGAGCCGCAGGCCTGGCCGGCGCTGACCCATGTGCTGACGCACTTCGATTGGCTGCTGCGGCCCTGGCACTGGGCGTTGCCGGCGCGAGTGTCGGCGACGGCCCGCAAACGCATTGAAGCCGCGTTGCCCGAAGGCCGCTGGTTCGCGCGACCCGATGCCTTGGCGCTGGGCCTGCCCGCGCCGGTGCGCCGGCTGCTGGCTCAGTTGCCCTGAACCACGCCTTTGCCGCGCAGGAATTCGTCGACGAGTTTCAAGCGCAGCGTCGGCTCTTCCAGTTCCATCAGCTTCTGCTTGGCGGCCAGCGAGATCGGCAGGATTTCGCACCAGCGGTTGGCCACCCAGCCGGCATCGTCCATCTGGAAGGGTTCGATGAAGGGCAGGTGGCCTTGCGTGCGCAGCGACTCGATCGCGTTCGTCAGCGCCACCACGGTGGGCGCCAGTTCCGCCGGTGGTGCGACAGTGGCGTCGGCGTCGATCAGGTCCACGCCGGCGAACCACAGGCCATCATCCTGCTGTCGCGGTGGCCCGACCCGAAAGCGCTGGGCACCGAGGCAGCGCACGCGCAGGATGCCGGTCTGCTCGGCATCCACGTCCTGCAGGCGGGCCAGCACGCCCACGGCTTCGAAGCGAACGCGTTCGCCACCGGTGCTGCGCACTTCGGAGCCCTGGTTCAGGCAGACCACCCCGAAGGGCGAGTTTTCGCGCATGCACCGGCTGACCAGATCGAGGTAGCGCGCTTCGAAGACCTTCAGGCTCAGCGCGCCACCCGGGAACAGCACGGTTTGCAGCGGGAACAGCGGCAGGCCGGCAAGGTGCGAGGCCGAGTCAGTCAATCGAGGGCATCCAGTTCACGGTGTCTGACCAGCGTAGCACCGTGGCCGGTGAAGCGCTGGCTGAGTTGTTCAACGATGTAGACCGAGCGGTGCTGGCCGCCGGTGCAGCCGATGGCCACGGTGACGTAGGCGCGCTGATCGGTGGCCAGCGCCGGCAGCCAGCGGCGCAGGAAGGCTTCGATCTGCGACAGCATCTCGCCGGCTTCGGGCTGTGCGCTCAGGTACTGCGCCACCGGCGCGTCGCGGCCGGACAGCGGCCGCAGTTCGCGCACGTAGTACGGATTCGGCAGCATGCGCACGTCGAACACATAGTCGGCGTCCAGCGGCACGCCGTACTTGAAGGCGAAGGATTCGAACACCAGCGTCAACCGGTCATGGCGCGCGGCGACCAGGTCGCGCACCTGCGCCCGCAGCCCGGCCGGGCGCAAGGTGCTGGTGTCGATGACGGTGGAGACCTCGCGCAGTTCGGCCAGCAGCAGGCGCTCCAGCTCGATGGCCTCCACCAGCGCATGCTGGGTGCCACCCGACCCGTCGGGCTGGCTCAAGGGGTGCGGGCGGCGGGTCTCTGAGAAGCGGCGCAGCAGCGTGTCGGTGCTGGCGTCCAAAAAGAGCGGCCGGATCGTCACGCCTTCGCCGCGCAGCTCGAAGATCAGCGGCACCAGCGCCGGCAGCGAACGCGCCGCACGCACGTCCACCGCAATCGCCACACGTTCGGTGTAGCGCGGGTGCTGCAGCCGCATGTAGTCGCGCAGCAGCTCCGGCGGCAGGTTGTCGACGCAGAAGTAGCCGGCATCCTCCAGCGCATGCAAGGCGACTGACTTGCCCGAGCCGGAGATGCCGGTGATCAGCACCAGCTCGCGGGGGCGGCCGAGTTCGTCGCCTCGTTCGTCGCCTGGTTCGTCGAACTGCGTGCTGGAGTCGGGGACTGCGTCGCTCATGCTCGCGTGCGGCCCTTGGCCGCGGCAGATTTGGCAGCGGACGGCTTGGCGCCCGCGCCCGGCTTGCCATCCTGCAACATCGCCTGCGCATGTGCCAGGCTGGTACCGGCCATGCGCTCGCCGCCCAGCATGCGGGCGACCTCGGCCACGCGCGCTTCGCCGATCACCGCCTGCACGTCGCTGGCCGTGCTGCCGCCGCGCTGCGCCTTGGCGACGACGTAGTGATGATCGGCGCAGGACGCCACCTGCGCCAGGTGCGTCACGGCCAGCACCTGGCGTTCGCGGCCCAGCTGCTTCATCAGCGCGCCAACGGTGTCGCCCACCGCGCCGCCGATGCCGGCATCGATCTCGTCGAAGATCAGCGTACCGGCGCCGTCGCCCGCGTTTTGGCTGGACTGCACCGTGGTCACGACGATCGCCAGCGCCAGCCGCGACAGCTCACCGCCCGAGGCCACCTTGGCCAGCGGCCGCGGCGTGCTGCCGGCATGGCCGGCGACGGCGAACTCCACCGACTCGAGGCCGAAACTCTGTGGTGTGCTCACCGGCGGCAGCTGCACCTCGAAACGGCCGCCGCCCATGCCCAGCGTCTGCATCGCCTGCGTCACTGCGGTCGACAAGCCGGCTGCGGCCTTCTTGCGCGCGGCGCTGACGAGTTTGGCCTCCTGGCGATAACGCGCATCTGACGTAGCCAGGGCCTGCTCCAGCGTCGCGGTGTCGGTCGCGGCGTCCAGCGCCTGCAGCTCGGCACGCCAGGACGCCAACAGCGCCGGCAAGTCCTCCGGCGGGCGGCGGTAGCGGCGCGCCAGGCTCATCCAGGCCGACAGGCGGCCGTCGACCTCGCTCAGGCGCTCGGGGTCGAGTTCGGCATGACCGAGGTAGCTGTTCAGCGTGTGCGCGGCGTCCTGCAGCTGCACCATGGCCCCCTGCAGCACCTCGATCACTGGCAGCAACCGCTCATCGTGCTCGACCACATCCTGCAGCGCATCGAGCGCACGGCCGGCCAGGCCTTCGGCATGCGTTTCGCCGTCAGCCAGCGCTTCCAGCGCTTGCCGGGCAGCGTCGATCAGCGATTGCGCATGGGCCAGGCGCTGGTGCTCGGCGCTCAGTTCGACCCATTCGCCCTCGGCCGGGCCCAGCTTGTCCAGTTCGCCGATCTGCCAGGCCAGGCGCTCCCGTTCGCGCGCGATCTCGTCGCTGCGCTCGCGCGCTCGTTCCAGCGCGTCGGCGGCGGCCTTGCGCTCGGCAAAGGCCAGCGTCAGCGGCTGGGTGTCGATGCCCGCCTGGCCGTCGAGCAGTTCGCGCGTGGCGGCCGGCCGGGTCAGGCCCTGCCAGGCATGCTGGCCGTGGATGTCCAGCAACTGGTCGGCCAGCTCGCGCAGTTGCGTCACCGTGGCGGCGCTGCCGTTGATCCAGGTGCGGCTCTTGCCCTGGGCGTCGATGGTCCGGCGCAGCAGCAGCGTGTCGTCGTTGCTGAAGCCGGCGTCGTCGAGCCAGGTGGCCAGCGTGGCAGGGGTGTCGAACTCGGCGCTGACTTCGGCGCGCGCCGCACCTTCACGCACCACGCTCGCATCGCCCCGGCTGCCCAGCGCCAGTTGCAGCGCATCGACGAGGATGGATTTGCCGGCGCCTGTTTCGCCGGTGAGCACCGAGAAGCCGGCATGGAAGTCCAGTTCCAGCGCGGGCACGATGACGAAATCGCGCAAAGCCAGCCGGCGCAGCATGCCTAGACGACTCCCTCGTACCAGCGCAGCTTGCGGCGCAAGGTGGCGTAGTAGCTCCAGCCGCGTGGGTGCAGGAAGCGCACCTTGTGGGCCGAGCGCTGCACCCGCACCTGATCGCCGTGCAGCAGGCTGGCCAGGCGCTGCATGTCGAAGTTGGCCGAGGCGTCGCGCCCGGCGACCACGGTGATGCGCACTTCACGGTCGTCGGGCAGCACGATCGGCCGGTTGGACATGGTGTGCGAGGCGATCGGCACCAGCACCCAGCCGGCGATGCCCGGGTGCAGCAGCGGTCCGCCGGCCGACAGCGAATACGCGGTGGAGCCGGTCGGCGACGCGACGATCAGGCCATCGGCGCGGATGTTGGCGATGAACTCGTCGCCGCTGTCCACCCGCAGTTCGACCATGCCGGCGGTGGCGCCGCGGCTGACCACCACGTCGTTCATCGACAGGCCTTCGAAGATGCATTCGTCGTCGCGCCAGACTTCGCTCTCCAGCATCGTGCGGTGCTCTTCCTCGAAGTCGCCGGCCAGCATCGGCGCCAGCGCTTCGCGGAACTGGCCGATCGCCACATCGGTGATGAAGCCCAGCCGCCCCTGGTTGATGCCGATCAGCGGCAGGTCGTAGCGGGCCAGGCCGCGCGCGAAACCGAGCATCGTGCCGTCGCCGCCAACCACCACCGCCACGTCGCAGCGCGCACCGATCTGCTCGGGCGTGAGCCCGTCGTAGTCGGTGACGCCGGTGTTCAGCGCGGTCTGGTGTTCGAACGAGACTTCCAGTCCCTCACGCACCAGGAACTGAGCGATCTCCTCCAGCACCGGACGGATACCGTCGGCCTGGTACTTGCCGACCAGCGCGGCGTGATGAAAACGTCGGGCCATAGAGGAGGGGAGGGAATGCGGCGGATTACACCACAGCGCTGTGTCGTGAAGGCCTGTCAACGATGACAGTGCGGCTGCTGTCCGTACAATGAAAATCACCATGGACGAGCGCGCCCGCAGCCTGCTGAAAACCCTGGTCGAACGCTACATTGCCGACGGCCAGCCGGTAGGCTCGCGAACCCTGTCCCGCGCGTCGGGGCTGGAGTTGTCGCCGGCGACCATCCGCAATGTGATGGCCGACCTCGAAGACCTGGGCCTGATCGCCAGCCCGCACACCTCGGCCGGACGCATCCCCACACCGCGCGGCTACCGCGTTTTCGTCGACACCATGCTGACCGCACGGCCGATCGACATCCACCATGCGCCGCCGGACATGGCCGGTGTGCGTGAACAGCTGCGCCCTGACCAGCCCCAGCGGGTGATCGCCCAGGCCGCGCTGCTGCTGTCGAACCTGTCGCAGTTCGTCGGCGTGGTCACCTCGCCCAAGCGGGCCAGCGTGTTCCAGCACATCGAGTTCCTGCGCCTGGGCGACAAGCGCGTGCTGGTGATCCTGGTCTCGACCGATGGCGACGTGCAGAACCGCGTGATCTTCACGCAGCGCGACTATTCTCAAAGCGAGCTGATCGAGGCCACCAACCTGTTGAACGCGCATTACATGGGTCTGGGCATCGACGAGGTGCGGCTGCGGCTGCGCGGCGAGATCGATTCGCTGCGCGACGAGATCGCGCAGCTGATGAAGGCCGCGGTGCAGGCCGGCAGCGATGCCTTGAGCGAAAACACCGAGCAAGTGGTGGTCTCCGGCGAGCGCAACCTGCTGGGCGTGGAAGACTTTGGCCATGACCTGGGCTCGCTGCGCAAGATGTTCAACCTGTTCGAGCAGAAGACCGAGCTGATGCGCCTGCTGGAAAACTCCAGCCGCGCCGAGGGCGTGCGCATCTACATCGGTGGTGAATCCGGCGTGGTGCCGTACGAGGAGCTGTCGGTGGTGTCGGCGCCCTATGAGGTCAACGGCCAGGTGGTCGGCACGCTGGGCGTGATCGGGCCGACCCGCATGGCCTACGAACGCATGATCCAGCTGGTGGACATCACGTCGCGGCTGGTCAGCAACGCGCTGTCGACGCCGAAGTGATGCGGTGGTCTGCCGGTGGTCAGCCCAGCGTGGCGCGCAGCGCACGCGTGCGCGCGGCCTCGTCGCACAGCCACTGAATCAGCTGCTGGCGGGCCGGTGTGTCCCCGCCGCGACGCTGGATCAGCCAATACGCAAAGTCAGCGGCCATCGGGTGGCCGATGGTGCGCAGGGCGACCAGCCGCCCATCGGCCACCTGCTGCGCCACCAGTGGCCAGCGCCCCAGCGCCAGGCCGTGGCCGGCGAGCGCCGCGAAGATCACCTGGTCGTACTGGTTGAAGCCCAGGCGCGCGCGGGGTTTCAGCTGCTTGATGCCCAGCGGCGCGGCCCAGTCGGCCCAGCGCAGCCACGGCCGTGCCAGCTCGTCGTATTCCAGCAGCGTGAGGCGGCTGAAGTCGTTGCGCTCGAGTTCAGGCAGCAGGCCGAGCGAGGGACTGGCCACGGCCACGATCTCTTCGTCGAACAGGCGCACCGCGCCCTCCGGCGCACGCTCGGCCGGGCCGTAGCGCATCGCGACATCCACCGCTTCACGCTCCAGGTCGACCGCCCGGTTGCCGGCGGACACCCGCACATCCACGCCAGGCTGCGCCGCCTGGAAGTCGCCCAGCCGCGGCAAGAGCCACAGCGAGATCAGGCCGATCGTCGAGGTCAGTGTCACCGGGTGTTCGGTGGCGCGCTGCCGCAGCGATTCCAGGTGTTCGCCCAATTGCGTCAACCAGGCATCGGCCAGGCGGAACAGCCGTTCACCGTCCGCCGTGAGTTCCAGTGCGCGGTGCCGGCGGTGGAACAGCGGCAGTCCCAAATGCTCCTCCAGGCCGCGGATCTGCCGGCTGATCGCCGATTGCGTCAGGAACAGGTCTGCCGCCGCCTGCGTGACGCTGCCGCGTCGTGCCACCGCAACGAAGCCACGCAGCAAGTCCAGCGAGGGCAGGCGGGCGAGCGGGTTATCCATGAGCTGGGCGCATGCGAACCAGGCGAATTAGTCGTTGGATTTGAGAGCCATCCTCGGCTGAAATACAGCCATCGTCAATCCATCTGGAGCCCGATCATGAACAACACGCATCTCAGAGTGGTTTCCGGCAAGGCGCTGCCACTGCACACCTCGATGGCGCTGAGCCAGCACGACCTGATCGCGCTGGAGCTGCAAGCCGGCGACCGGCTGCGCAGCGATTGCGGCACGCTGTGGGTCACGGTCGATGGCCAGCCGGAGGATGTGATGGTCGATGCCGGCCACGTGCACACCATCAAGGCAGCCGGCACGGTGAACGTCTCGGCGCTGCGCAGCGCCTGCCTGGTGGTGCTGGGCCGCGCGCCGCTGCAATGGCACCGCGTCAGCGATCAGGTGAAGGGTCCGGTCGGCCGCGCGCTCGATGCCGTGCGCGACGGCGTGCTGAGCCTGGCCCGCCACCTACAATCGCCGCCGCAACATGCAGCGGGCCGTTAGCTCAGTTGGTCAGAGCAGAGGACTCATAATCCTTTGGTCGTTGGTTCAAGTCCAACACGGCCTACCAAGGAAACATGAGGGATAGCAATCAGGCAACGTCAGCGTCGGCGGCCGCCGCCCAGGCGGTGCCGCTGCGCATCCTGGTCGCCGACGACAACGAGCTCAATGTCGCGCTGATGACCTTCGTGCTCGGCGATCTGCTGGGCCACAGCTTCGGCGTGGCAACCAACGGCGCCGAGGCCCTGGATGCGCTGCGGCGCGAGACCTTCGATGTGGTGCTGATGGATGTGAAGATGCCCGTGATGGGCGGCATCGAAGCCACGCAGCGCATCCGTCAGGAATGGCCGGCTGCCACCCGCCCGCGCATCATTGCGTTGACGGCCAGCGTGGAGGCCGACGAGCAGCAGGCCTGCCGCGACGCCGGCATGGACGATTACCTCGTCAAGCCGCTGGACCGGGATCTGCTGGCGGCCGCGCTGGCGCGTTGCCCGCGGCTGGCAGCGTAGCGGCTTGTCCGCGCCCAGCCCGAAACCCCTCAGGGCTTGATCTCGGCCAGGTAGCAGCCGGTGAAGTTCGAGCCCAGCAGCTTGTAGCGCCCGGTCAGGGCCTGCAGCACGTAGGCCAGCTCGCTCTCGGGAATCTTCAGTTCGCCGATGTTGGGATCGAAGATATAGACGTGCCGCGAAAGCCCGAAGATCTTGCCCGAGGACATGTAGGCGGCGATGGCGTGTCCGATCCCGAAGCCGGTCATCGCGATCACATGGTAGCGATGAACCTGGCGCAGCTTCGAGCGCAGCCCATCGTCGCTCATGGCATGTTTGGCCAGCGCCCCGACCATCGACATGCCGAACAGCTTGCAGGCGAAGGCGATGCCCGCCTGCTGCGACGCCTCCTCGCCCTGGCCGCCGGCCCGTCCCTTGCTGCCTTGGTAGGCGAGTTGAATGTTCCGTGCCGCGACCAGCACCTGCTGGCTGTTGAGCAGCCCGACGTCGCCGAAGCGGGGTGTGTTGCGGCTGTTCTGGTGCGTGCGCATCCAATGCATGGACAGCGCAAGGCAGACGCCGCCTTTCACGTCCGAACCGGCGCCGAGTGCTTTGGTGATCGCCGCGTCCTGGCTGTAGTTCGCCACGCAGTAGGGCTTCAGCGCCTGCCCAGTGAGGGCGAGCGCTTTCTTCTTGTCGCCCATGGTGTGGATGGTCGAGATATCCGGGTTCGGCAAAGCGTTTACTCCTTTTGACATGACGCGCGGGGCGCCCGCGCGGAAATCCTGCACCGCTCGGCGGTAGCGGCCCTCAGTTCGACTTCAAGCGATCTGCAAGCCGCTCAAGCCGCTGGGCCTCGGGCATCGCCATCACTTCGGCGTACTCGTCCTCCAGGATCGCGACGAGGGCCTCGGTGGCGGCCTTCTGCTTGGGGTCTGCCGAGTCCAGATGTCCATGGCAGTAGAGCAGCGCGTGAGCGCACTGGTGGCGATGTTCGCCGCGTGTGCCGCGCAGGTATTTGTAGAAGCCTTTGGTCTTTCTCTTCAGGTGGTCCAGCGTGAAAGCGCCGCCACCGACCACCGTCGACACCCCAACGGCGCCGATCGCACCACCCGCCACCGTGCCGGCCACCGGCACGACGGATCCCAGCGTGGCGCCGGTCGCGGCGCCGACCACGAAGCCGGCCACCTTCACGGCGCCCAGCACACCCTTGCGGTGCGACTTCGTCAGCTTCTTCGATCGGGCATAGCGGATGGCCTGCAGCGCGTCGTTCTCCGCGATGTCACTCTTCTTGTCGTAGTCCGTGGTGTCCTGGAAATACGCTTGCTGAATCTGTTTCAGCAGGTCCGACTTCAGGTACGCGGCGGCACTCGATGCGATGTCGCCAGAACCGGGCAAGACGGCGCCGCCGGCCCATCGGCCCAGCACACGTCCACGATAGGTATCTGTCACGCTGGGCGCTCCCTCTCGACGTTGAAACCTGCGAGCCCAAGCCCGGCAGACCGTCACGCGATGTTACCGACGCGTCCATCGAAAGAGGCCGCGGCATCGGTGGCCCGGCCGCCGCGCGTGTGCACGAATCCACGGGCCGGATTCGATTCAGCGGCCGCCGCTCGCCACCGCCGTCAGGGTTTCGTCCAGGGCCGCCACCAGCAGGTCGGCGTTGGTCGTGGAAAACACCAGCGGCGGCCGCAGCTTCAGCACGTTGGCCTGCGGCCCGGTGGCGCCGGCCAGCACGCCGCGGTCGCGCAGTCCGTTGACGATGCGGGTGGTTTCGGCGCTCGCCGGCGTGCGTGCCTCACGATCGCCGACGAACTCGACAGCGACGAACAGGCCGCTGCCGCGCACGTCGCCGATCAGCGCATGCCGGCGCGCGAGTGCCGAGAGCTGCTCCCGGAGATGCCGCCCGACGCGCTGCGCGTTGGCGACGAGGTCCTCGCGCTCGATGACATCCAGCACCGCCATGCCGGCGGCGACCGACACCGGGTTGCCGCCGAAGGTGTTGAAGTAGCGGCATTCGCGCGCGAAGGCCTCGAGCACCGGCGGCTGCACCGCCAGCCCGGCCAGCGGATGGCCGTTGCCCATGGGCTTGCCCAGCGTCACGATGTCGGGCACCAGGCCATGTCGCTGGAAGCCCCACAGCGCCTCGCCGGTGCGACCCAGCCCGGGCTGCACCTCGTCGGCGATGAACAGCCCGCCCGCGTCGCGCAGGGCCTGCACGGCCTCAGTCAAGAAGCCCGGCGGGTGCGTGAAGATGCCGTCGCTGGAGAACACCGTGTCGACCAGCAGCGCGGCCGGGCGCAGGCCATGCGCCTGCAGGTCGTCGATGGCGGCGCGCACGCCGTCGGCAAACACGGCGCCCAGGCGTTCGGGCGCGATGCGGTAGCTGTCGGGTGCCCGGACAGTGCGCACATGCGCGCCCAGCGTCACGTGGTGGCCCAGCGAGGGCGAGGCCTCGGCCAGGGCCGCAGTGACGCCGTGGTACGCGAACTCGGTGACGATCAGGCCGGTGGCCTGCGTGTGCGAGCGGGCGATGCGCAGCGCCAGGTCGTTGGCCTCGCTGCCGGTGCAGGTGAACATCGCGTGACCCAGCGCCGGCGGCATCGTTGCCAGCAGGCGTTCGGCGTAACTCAGAATGTCCTCGTGTAGATAGCGCGTATGGGTGTTCAGCTGCGCCGCCTGCCGGGCGATGGCCTGCACCACGTGCGGATGGCTGTGCCCTACCGAGGCCACGTTGTTGTAGGCATCGAGGTAGCGCGTGCCGTCGGCGGCGTGGAGCCAGACGCCCTCGCCGCGCACCAGGTGCACCGGCTCCTCGTAGAACAGGCGATAGGCCGGCCCGAGCACGCGCGCGCGGCGGGCCAACAGCTCGGTGGCCGAAGGGGTCGGGGAGGTCGTCATCGTCGGGTTCCTCAGGCCGTGGCGCAGGCCCGGCGCAGGACTGCGCGTGCCTCGTCAGCGCCAATGGCATCGCAGGCCTGCAGGCGGGCCCAGGACACTGCGTTGTTGCGCAGCAGGTAGGCGGCGTTGTCGGGCTGGCGCGCGGCGCGCCAGCCGCTGATGGCCACCACCATCACCAGGCGCGCGCGCACCAGGTCGAGCAGCAGGTCGAGCTCGGCCGGCTGCAGCGGCAGCAGCGCATGGTAGGCCGCCGCGAACTGCACGATGGCCGCCAGCGCATCGCCGTCTTCTTCGATCTGGTAGGACGCGGCCACCGCCAGGTCGTCGATCAGCGGGGCCTGCACCATGTCGCCGAAATCCAGGATGCCGGCGATGTGCTCGTGATCCTGCGCGTCGACCAGCAGGTTGTAGATGTTGAAGTCGTTGTGGATGGGCTGGCGGCGCAGGCCGCTCAGCAGCGGCTTGGCGCGCAGCACGAAGCCGTCGAGCGCGCGTTCGGCCAGTGCGCGGCGCGCCGGGTCATGCACGTGGGCCAGCAGGCCGTGCACGCGCTCGGCGCGCTGGATGTCCCAAGGCAGCTCCAACTCGCCGGCCGGATGCCGCAGGTTGGCCAACGCACGATCCAGCCGCGCCAGTGTGCGCGCCACGTTGGCGCGCTGCGCCGCAGAGCGGCGGGCCTGCGGCATCGGCAGGCCCGGCAGGTAGCTGAACAGGCGCACCACGCGCCGCGCGCCATCGGGCGCCTCAGCGTCGAAAGAGGGGCGTCCGTCCACGGTCGGCACGATGCGCTGCACCGGCAGCGCCGGGTCCCTGGCGGCGATGTGCAGCAATGCCTGCGTCTGGAAGTCGGCCACGCGCGGCGTCTCGAGCGGGTGCGACACTTTCAGCATGTACTGGCGCGGCGTGGCCTGCTTGGCGTCCGCTGCGTGCAGCAGGAAGTTCGCGTCGCGTTCGCCGCTCAGCGGCGTCAGCGGGCCGGCGAGGCCGTAGCGCTCGCGCAGCAGCGATGCGGCCCAGGCCATGGGCACCGGCGCCGCGGCAGCGCTCAGGACCGCGGCCTCAGGAAATGCATCGACAAGCTTCATGCGCCGCGCTCGAAGCCCTGCAGCGCACTGCTGAGGTTGGGCCCCAGGTCGTCCGACAGATAGCCCCCCTCCTGCACCAGCACCGTGGGCAAGGCCAGGCGGGCTATCTCTGCCGCGATGCGCGCAAATCCGGGCGTCGTGATCGCCAGTGCCTGGTAGGGGTCTTTCTCGTGAGCGTCCAGGCCCAGCGCCACCACCAGCGCGCCGGGCGCGAAGGCGCGCAGATCCGCGCAGGCCTCGCGCAGCACGCCCAGGTAGGCCTCGTCGCCGGTGCCGCGCGGCAGCGGCCGGTTGATGTTGTAGCCCAGGCCGTCGCCTTCGCCGCGCTCGTGCGCATGGCCGGTGAAGAACGGCGTGAAGACGCGCGGGTCGCCATGCAGCGAGATCGTCAGCACATCGCTGCGCCGCCAGAAGATGCCTTGCGTGCCGTTGCCGTGGTGTACGTCGATGTCCAGGATGGCCACGCGCGCATGGCGCCGGCGCAGGTGCTGCGCGGCGATGGCGGCGTTGTTCAGGTAGCAGAAGCCGTTGGCGCGGTCGGCATAGGCATGGTGGCCGGGCGGGCGGCACAGCGCATAGGCTGCGCGTTCGCCATCGCTCACCAGCTGCGCGGCATGTGTCGCGACATGGGCCGATTGGGTCGCGGCCCGCCAGGTGTGCCGGCCGATGGCACAGGCGTTGTCGCCCATGTGGAAGCCGGCCTGGCCGACCACGCTGTCCGGGTAGCTGCAGGGCTGGCCGGGGAAAGGGTGGATGTTGGGCATCACTTCGTCGGAGGCGTCACCGAGGTCCTGCCAGCGCTGCCAAGCCGTCTCGAGGAAGCGCAGGTACTGCGGTGTGTGGATCGCCGCGCGCGGTTCAGGCCCGTGGTCGGCCGGCGACACGATCTCGTGGCCCCCTGCGCGTGCCGCGGCCAGCAGCCGGAAGGCGCGTTCCGGCTGTTCGTTGCTGCGCTTCAAGCGCCCGCGCACGAGGAACTGCTGCGGGTCGTGGCCCTCGTGGTCGGGGCTGTAGACGATCTTCATGGCGTGGCGGCTCCGGCGGACATGAACAGCGCGCGCACATGCACGCGCGCTTCTTCCAGATGCAGACGCAGCGCCTGCGACGCGCCAGCCACGTCGCGCCGGACGATGGCCTCGGCGATCGGGCGGTGCGATTCGGCGACGAACTTCGGGTCGCGGCTGACCTCTTCGTTCAGCGCCAGCATCATGCGCACCTCGGTCTGCATGTTGGAGAACAGCCGCTGCAAATAGCTGTTACCTGAGATCTCGCAGACGCAGGAATGGAAGGCCAGGTCCAGCGCCACCCGCTCGGCGCGCGTCAGCCGGTCGGCCTGTCCCACCATCACATCGACGCGCGCCAGCAGGTGCCCGAGCTGGGCGTCGCTGGCATGCTCGCAGGCGAGCGACGCGGCCATCAGCTCGAGGTGGAGCCGTACCTGGAACAGGTCGTCGACTTCCTTGGCGCTGATGGTGCGCACCGCGAAGCCATGGCGCGGCTTCGACACCAATACGCCCTGGCGCTCCAGCCGCCGCGCTGCCTCACGCACAGGCGCGCGGCTGACCGACATGCGGCGGGCGATGTCGGCCTCGACGATGCGGCTGCCGGGCGGCAGCTGCCCGGCGACGATGGCGCGGATCAGCTGGGCTTCGACCTCGGCCACCAGGTCGGAGGCCTCGATGGTGGCGAAGGACGCGGTGCCGGGATCGTTCATGGGGTCAGGAGTCTGCAGCATGATGTCGAACTCAGGTCTTCGGACGGCCCGGCGCGCTCACTTTTGTACCTTCGTGCTGCGCACTTCGGTATTCGCCCTTGGGGTGGCCCGGCGCGCTCATGCGCCGGCCAGGGCGATGGCCGGCGGTGTGGCGGCCAGCCGCGGCACCGCGTCGATCAGCGTGCGCGTGTAGGCATGCTGCGGATTCGCCAGCACGCGCGTCGTCTCGCCGTATTCGACGATGCGCCCGCGCTGCATCACCGCGATGTGGTCGCACATCTCGCCGGCCACGCGCAGGTCGTGGGTGATGAACACCATCGCCAGCTGGAAGCGTTCGCGCACCTGGGCGAACAGCGCCAGCACCTGGGCCTGCACCGAGACGTCCAGTGCCGAGACCGGCTCGTCGGCCACCAGCAACTCGGGCTGCAGCGCCAGCGCGCGGGCGATGCCGATGCGCTGGCGCTGGCCGCCGGAGAACTCGTGCGGGAAGCGGTCCGCGGCTTCCGCGCCCAGGCCCACCAGCCCCAGCAGCTCGATCGCCGTGGCCATGGCTTTGGCCTTGGGCACCCCCTGGGCGATCGGCCCGGCCGCGATCGCCGGGCCGATGCGGTGGCGCGGGTTCAGCGAGGCATAGGGATCCTGGAACACCATCTGGATCTTGCCGTGCGCCTGGCTGCGGAAGCGATTGCCGGACAGCAGCGGGCGGCCCTGGAACAGGATGCGGCCGCTGTTGAACTCGTTGAGCCCGACGATGCAGCGGCCGACGGTGGACTTGCCCGAACCGGACTCGCCGACCAGGCCCAGCGTCTCGCCGCGCCGCAGTTCGAAGTTGACGTCGCTGGCCGCCTGCACCGTGCGGCCGCGCCGGAACAGCCCGCCGCCGGAGACGTAGGTCTTGCACAGGTCCTGCACCTGCAGCACGCGGTGCAAGTCTTCCGAGGGCAGCGCGCTGCGCATCCGGCCCTGCGGGATCGCGGCGATCAGCTGGCGCGTGTAGGCATGCTGCGGCCGGGCCAGCACCTGCTGCGCGGGACCCGATTCGACCACCGCGCCGGCCTGCATCACCACCACCTGGTCGGCGATCTCGGAGACGACGCCGAAGTCGTGCGTGATGAACAGCACGGCCGTGCCGCGGCGCTGCTGCAGCTCGCGCATCAGCTGCAGGATCTGCGCCTGCGTCGTGACGTCGAGCGCGGTGGTTGGCTCGTCGGCGATCAGCAAGCGCGGCTCGAGCGCCAGCGCGCAGGCGATCATCACGCGCTGGCGCTGCCCGCCGGACAGCCGGAACGGGTAGCTGTCGACCAGCAGCTCGGGCTCGGGCAGGCCCACGTCGGCCAGCGCCGCGACGATGCGGCGCCGCTTCTCCGCGGCGGGTAGCGTGACGTGGGCATCGAACACCTCGCCGATCTGCTCGCCGATGCGCATCAGCGGGTTCAGCGCCGTCATCGGCTCCTGGAACACCATGCCGATGCGGCGCCCGCGCAGTTCGCGCATCTGCTCTTCGTCCAGTTGCAGCAGGTCCCGCCCTTCGAACAGGATGCGGCCGGCCACCGGCGCGACCCGCGGCGGCAGCAGGCCCATCAGCGCATTGGCGATCATCGACTTGCCCGAGCCCGATTCGCCGACGACGCACAGTGTCTGGCCCGGCATCAGCACCAGCGAGGCTTGCGTGACGGCGAGCGGGCGGTCCGCGCCGGGCGGCAGCGCGATGCTCAGGCCTTGCACCTCCAGCACAGGCTGCGCTGCTGCGGGGCTCATCGGGGCGTTCATTGCTGCCTCCCGTCCAGCCGTGCATTGAGGCCGTCGTTGAGCCCTTCGCCGACCAGGTTCAGCGCCAGCACGGTGAGCACGATCGCGAGCCCCGGGAACACGGCCATCCACCAGGCCTGCAGCAGCACGGTGCGGGCCGAGCCGACCATGTAGCCCCAGCTCATCTGGTTGGGATCGCCGAGGCCCAGGAAGCTCAGGCTCGATTCGAGCAGGATCGCGGTGGCCACCATCAACGAGCCCATCACGACGATCGGCGAGGCGGCGTTCGGCAGGATCTGCGTCAGGATGATGCGCGGCGTCGACTGGCCGGCCAGCAGCGCGGCCTGCACGAACTCACGCTGGCGCAGCGTGAGGAACTCGCTGCGCACCAGGCGCGCCACCGGCGGCCAGGAGACGAGTGCGATGGCCGCGACGATGGACTGCGCGCTGGGCTGGAAGATCGCCACCAGCACGATGGCCAGCGCGAAGCTCGGCACTGCCTGGAACAGCTCGGTGAAGCGCATCAGCGCGGCATCCACCCAACCGCCGAAGTAACCGGCCACGGCGCCCAGCGTGACGCCGATCAGCAGCGATGCGATCGTCGAGACCAGGCCGATCAGCAGCGAGATGCGCGCGCCGTGGATCAGGCCCGAGAGGATGTCGCGGCCCAGCGTGTCGGTGCCCATCGGCAGGCCGGACTCCTGCAGCGGCGGCAGGAACGGTCGCTCCACCATGTTCCACGGGTCGTTGCTGGCGAGCCAGGGTCCGGCCAAGGCCACCAGCGTGGCCAGCAGCAGCACCAGCAGCCCGGCCACGGCACCCTTGTTGCGGCTGAAGCGCCGCCAGAACGAGCTCGTCATGTCAATTCGATCCGCGGGTCGACCAGCGTGTAGACGAGGTCGGTGATCAGGTTGAACAGCACCGCCAGCGTGGCTGTCACGAGGAAGGCGCCGAGCAGCAGGTTGTAGTCGCGCTGCAGCAGTGCATCGAACATCAGCCGTCCGATGCCGGGCCAGGCGAACACGGTCTCGGTGAGCACGGCGCCGCCGATCATGCCGCCGGCCTGGATGCCGGCCAGCGTGACCACCGGCAGCAGCGCATTGCGCAGCACGTGCGCACGCAGGATGCGGCCGGGCCGCACGCCCTTGGCGCGGGCGGTCTTGACGAAATCCATCTGCATCACTTCGAGCATCGTGGCCCGTGTCATGCGCGCGTAGACGGCCATGTAGAACAAGGCCAGCGTCAGCGCCGGCAGCACCAGGTGCCTGGCGATGTCCAGCACCAGCGCCGCGCCGCCGAGGCCGGCGCCCACCGTCGTGTAGCCGAAGCCGGGCAGCCACTGCAGCTGCACGGTGAACAGCAGCACCGCCATCAGCGCCAGCCAGTACAGCGGCGTGGCGTAGAAGACCAGCGAGACGATGCTGATCGCGCGGTCGACCCAGCTGCCGGCATGCCGCGCCGACAGCGCCCCCAGCGTGATGCCGAGCAGCAGCGACAGCACGAAAGCCGTGCCGGTGAGCAGTAGCGTCGCCGGCAGCCGGTCGGCGATCAGCGTGAGCACGGGCTGCTGCTGGCGGTAGGAGAAGCCCAGGTCCAGCTGAACCACCTTGCCGACATAGGTGGCCAGCTGCTGCGGCAAGGGCTTGTCCAGCCCGAACTGACTGCGCAGCTGGGCCACGAACTGCGCATCGGAGGCGCCCGCTTCGCCTGCCAGCACCGACACCGGGTCGCCCGGCGCCGCGCGGATCAGCAGGAAGTTGACGATCGCGATGACCAGCAAGGCGCCAATGCCCTGGGCCAGGCGTGCCAGCATGAATCGAGTGCGCTTCATCCCAGTTTCTCCACCGTGCTTCGCGCGACCGGGCGTTCCCAAGCGCCGAAGGCGCTTCGGGGGTGGTTCATGTCACTGAAGCCCTGCTCAGGCTGTCGTTCAGGCCGATGCCGGAGCTGATCAGGTTCTCCACCTTGCTGCGGTACAGCGTGGGGAAATTGATCTCGTGCAGCCAGGCCACCGGCACGTCGTCAAGCAGGATCTTCTGTACCTGCAGGTAGATCGCGGCGCGCTTGGCGGAATCGGGTTCGCGGGCGCCGGCATCGAAGAGCTCGTCGACCTTCGGGTTGCTGTAGCCCTCGACGTTGTTGAAGGGCGAGCCCTTGGCGATGTTGGTGCTGGTGTAGTTGCGCGCCACGCCCAGCGCCGGGTCGCCGTACTGGTAGACGTAGGTGAAGGCCAGGTCGTAGTCCCACTCGTTGAGGCGCTGGTTCCAGCCCGCGACATCGGTGGCCGTGGTCTCGACCTTGATGCCGGCCTGGGCCAGGTTCTGGCGCACCATCTCGGCCATGCGCGACCAGGTCTCGCCATAGGGCAGCGGCAGCAGGCGCAGCGTCTCGCCCTTGTAGCCGGCTTCGGCCAGCAAGGCCTTGGCCTTGTTGACGTCGCGCGGGTACTTGGCGACGTCGGTGCTGTGGAACTTGATGTGGCTGTTGAAGGGGCCGGTGGCCACCTTCGCGAAGCCCTGCCAGGCCACCTTGGCCATGGCCTCGCGGTCCAGCGCGAACATCACGGCCTGGCGGAACTTGACCTTGTCCATCGGCGCCTTGCGGTTGTTGATCCACAACCAGGAGTGCGGCGCGAAGAACTCCCAGCCCTTGGTCGTGACCTGTGCGCCGGGCAGCTTGGACAGGCGCAGCACGTCGAAGTACTCCACCGTGCCGCCGGGCATCACGTCGATCTTGCCGGCCTCGAAGGCCGCAGCGCGCGAGGCGGCGTCAGGGATGACGTGGAAGTACACGCTGTCGACCAGCGGCACGCCGGCTTCGTGGTACTTGTCGTTGGCCACCAGCTGGATGTAGGAGCCCTTGACCCATTCCTTGAACTTCAGCGGCCCGGTGCCGATGGGCGTGGCATTGGCGGGGTTGGTCAGGAAGTCGGTGCCATCGTAAATGTGCTTGGGCACCATCGGCATGGTGCCGGTCTCGAAGATGCCGAGGAAGGGCGCGAAGGGGAACTTGAGCTTGAACTCCACCGTCAGCGGGTCGAGCGCGCGGATGCTTTCCACCGCCGCCAGGTTGGCGCGAAAGCGCGCATGGGTCTTGCGCAGGAAGACATCGGCCGAGAACACCACGTCGGCCGACGTGAAGGGCTTGCCGTCGTGCCAGCTGACGTTGGGCTTGAGCTTGAAGGTGTAGAGCGTGCCGTCCTTGCTGACCGTCCACGCGGTGGCCAGCAGCGGCTGCGGCGTGAGCTTGTCGTCGTAGCGCAGCAGGCCTTCGTAGAGGTTGCCGGCCACCAGCTGTGTCGGGCCGTTCTGCACGATGCCCAGCATCAGGCCCGGCGGTTCGGGTTGCACCGCGACGTTGATCACGCCGCCCTTCTTGCCGGCGGCCAGCAGGTGCAGCGGCACCCCCGCGATGGACAGGCCGAAGCCGGCGGTGCCCAGTTGGATCATCTTGCGGCGCTTCATCATGAAGAGAACTCCTGGTGGGTCGGGACAACGGAAGGGGTGACAAGCTCAGTGGGGTCAGGCGCAATCAGTTGCGCGGTCAATCGCAGAGTCAGTCGCACACTCAGTCGCGGTACGACGCCGTAGCCGGCGGCTCCAGCCGCTGCAGCAAGGCGCGCCATTCGCGTGCACTCGGGTCCGGGTTGCCGGGCAGCCGGCTGCTGTCGCCGGTTTCGTACTGGTGCGCGGTGCGTTCGCAAACCTCGTCGGACACGGGACATACCGGCTGACCGCTGGCCTGGATGGCCAGTTGCACGCGGCAGGCCCGCTCGAGGTTGTGCATCAGGATGAAGGCCTCGGCGACAGTGCGCCCCAGCGTCAGCAGCCCGTGGTTGCGCAGGATCAGCGCGCGCAGGCGAGGCCCCAGGTCGGCGATCAGGCGGGCGCGTTCTTCGTGATCCAGCGCGATGCCTTCGAAGTCGTGGTACGCCACGCGCTGGTGGAACTGCAGCGCCCACTGGTTGCACGGCTGCAGCCCGCAGGCCAGCGACGACACCGCGACGCCGGCGACCGTGTGGGTGTGCAGCACGCAATGGGCGTCATGGCGCGCCGCATGCACCGCGCTGTGGATCGTGAAGCCGGCCGGGTTCACGTCGTGCGGGGTGTCCTGCAGGATGCGCCCCTGCAGATCGATCTTGACCAGCGAGGAGGCCGTGATGTCCTTGAACAGCATGCCGAAGGGGTTGATCAGGAACTGGTCCTCGGTGCCGGGCACACGCGCCGAGATGTGGGTGTAGATGCTGTCGTCCATGCCGTGCAGGGCGACCAGCCGGTACGCGGCGGCCAGGTCTTCGCGCACCTGGCGTTCGGCGTCTGGTACGGCGGACGAGCTTCGGGGGCTTGCCTGCATCTGCATGGTTCTTCTTTCCTCAATGTGGTGCGTCGGCAGTCAACTGTCGACAGATAAGCAAGTAGCGGGCCGGATGATATGCCGACTTCTGACGGTCGTAAAGACGGCCGTAGAGACGAACCAGAGGACTCAGTCCGTCGTCGGCGGGACGACGGGGTTGTCCGCCGGGCCCCCGTCCGCGAACATGTCGAAGACCAGGCTGCGCAACCACTGGTTGGCCGGCGCCTTGTGGAACTTGGCGTGCCAGAACACGTTGATCGCGACCTCGGGCAGCTTGGCCGGATGCGTCACGCAGCTCAGGCCGAAGGGCTCGACGAGCCGCTGTGCCAGGCGCTCCGGCACCGTGGCCACCAGATCGGTGGACTGCAGGATGTGCCCGACGCTCACGAAGTGCGGCACGGTCAGCCGCACCTTGCGCTCGATGCCGCTGCGCTTGAGCACCTCGTCGACCTTGCCGTGGCCGGTGCCCGAGGACACGACCACCAGGTGCTCGGCGGCCGAGAAGTCCGCCAGCGACATCGTCTTCTTGCCCAGCCGGTGGCCCTGGCGGAACAGGCACACATAGCGCTGGCGGAACAGGCGGCGCTGGAAGAAGCCGCCCTTCAGCTGCGGCAGCAGGCCGATCGCCAGGTCGACCTTGCCGGCCTCCATCTCGTCCTTCAGGTTGACCGCGGTGTTGCGCACCGTACTCAGCGAGACGCCGGGCGCGGCCTGCCGCAGCCTGTCCATCAGCGCGGGCAGGAAGTAGATCTCGCCGATGTCGGTCATGCCGACGGTGAACGAGCGCGTGCTGTCGCCCGGGGTGAAGGTGTTGCGCTGGTTCAGCGCGCTGTGGATCATGCCCAGCGCATAGGTCACCGGCTCGGCCAGCTGGTCGGCGAAGGGTGTGGGCACCATGCCGGCCGGCGTGCGCAGGAACAACTCGTCGCCCAGCAGCTTGCGCAGCCGCGCCAGCGCGTTGCTCACCGCCGGTTGCGTCAGGCCCAGGTTGTCGGCCACCTTGGAGACGCGGCGTTCGACGAGCAGCTGGTTGAACAGCACCAGCAGGTTGAGATCGATCTGCTCCAACTCCATCGCGTTCGACATTCAGATCGGTGATGTGCCGTATTCAGCGCATTCTATTGGCTGATCGGATCGGGACGACCATGATGCCGGCCATGGAAGTGCTCATTCGTCCCTTGCAACGCGTGCTGAACGTGCAGCCCGGCGCCAACCTGTTGGAGGTGCTGCGCGCGCACCAGGTGCCGATGTCGTACAGCTGCATGGCGGGGCGCTGCGGCACTTGCCGCTGCAAGGTGGTCGACGGCGAGGTGCTCGACGGCGGCAAGGAACAGCAGCGGCCGCTCGACGGCGAAGCGCAGTTCGTGCTGGCCTGCCAGACCTTCCTGACCGAACCCTGCACGATCGAGATCCCGGAGCCCGACGAGATCGTCGTGCACCCGGCGCGCATCCTCAAGGCCACCGTGACGGCCATCGAGCACATGACGCACGACATCCAGCGGCTGCGGCTCAAACCGGCCAAGCCGCTGGAATACTCGCCCGGCCAGTACGCGCAGCTGCAGTTCACGCCGGAGCATGTGCGGCCCTATTCGATGGCCGGCCTGTGCAGCGATGGCGAGCTGGAGTTCCACGTGCGGCGCGTGCCCGACGGCCGCGTGAGCGGCTACATCGCCAGCACGCTGAAGGCCGGCGATGCGGTGCGCATCAGCGGCCCGCTGGGCTCGGCCTACCTGCGGCAGAAGCACGAAGGGCCGATGCTGTGCGTGGCCGGCGGCACCGGGCTGGCGCCGATCCTGGCGATCATCCGCGGCGCGATTGCGCGCGGCATGGCCAATCCCATCCACCTGTACTTCGGCGTGCGTTCGCCGCGCGATGTCTACGGCCTGGCCTGGCTGCAGGCGCTGCAGCGGGAGCATCCGGCGCTGCACCTGCATGTCGTCGTCACGTCCGGCGCCGACGGCAGCGGGCACCGCCGCGGCCTGGTCACCGATGCGATCGCGCAGGACCTGCCGGATCTCGATGGCTGGCGCGCCTACCTGTGCGGCTCACCGCCGATGGTGGAGGCTGCGACCCTGCTGGCCAGGCGAAAGGGCATCGCCGCCGAGCGCATCTACGCCGACGCCTTCTACACGCAAGGCATCTGAGGAAACACAAGACCATGCACATCGCAGCACGATCCCCCGAAGCCCTGCGCGAACGCAGCGCCTACTACGAGCGCATCGCCCACCACCACATGACGCCGCTGTGGGAGGTGCTGGGCGCGCTGGTGCCGCCGCAGCCGCGGCCGCCGGTGGTGCCCGCGCTCTGGCGCTACGCCGAACTGCGCGAGCACGTGATGGAGGCCGGCCGCCTGATCAGCGCCGAAGAGGCCGAGCGCCGCGTGCTGATCCTCGAGAACCCCGGCCTGCGCGGGCAGTCGTGCATCACGCAGTCGCTCTACGCCGGACTGCAGCTGATCCTGCCCGGCGAAGTGGCGCCCGCGCACCGGCACACGCAGTCGGCGCTGCGCCTGGTGCTCGACGGCGAAGGCGCCTACACGGCGGTCGACGGCGAGCGCACGACGATGCGCCGCGGCGACTTCATCATCACGCCGGCCTGGACCTGGCACGACCACGGCAACCCGGGCGATCAGCCTGTCGTGTGGCTGGATGGCCTGGACATTCCGCTGCTGCGCTTCCTCGATGCCGGCTTTGCCGAGAAGAGCGAGCAGCAGTCCCAGCAGCCGCTGCGGCCCGAAGGCGATGCGCTGGCGCGCTACGGCTCGAACATGCTGCCGGTGGATTTCCGCCAGGCACCGTCGGAGCCGACGCGCGTCTTCGTCTACCCGTACCAGCGCACACGCGAGGCGCTGCTGGGCATCGCGCACGACACACCGGACGCTCACTTCGGCTTCAAGCTGCGCTACGTCAATCCGGCCACCGGCGCATCGCCGATGCCGACGATCGGCGCGTTCTCGCAATGGCTGCCGGCCGGCTTCGAGACGCAGCCCTACCGCAGCACGGACGGCAGCGTCTACGTCTGCCTGGAAGGCGAGGGCGAGGTTCTGGTCGGCGATCAGACCTGGCGCTTCGCCGAAAACGATGTCTTCGTCGTGCCCTCGTGGCAGACGCTGCGCCTGCGCGCGGGCCGTTCCACGCTGCTGTTCAGCTATTCCGACCGGCCGGTGCAGCAAGTGCTCGGCCTGTGGCGCGAACAGCGCCTGTGAATCGCTTCCTCCTTCAACTCCCTCACACCCTGGCCACCATGGACTACGCTGTTCCCGCCCCTGTTTTGCCAACGCTCACCGTCGCCGGGCGCGGCGAGCGCTTCCCCGTCAACCGCGTGTTCTGCGTCGGCCGCAACTACGCGGCCCATGCGCGCGAGATGGGCAAGGACCCGGATCGCGAAGCACCGTTCTTCTTCATGAAGCCGGCCAATGCGGTGGTCGACGCGGCACGCCCCGCCAGCGTGCCTTATCCGCCGAAGACCGCCAACTACCACCACGAGATCGAGCTCGTCGTCGCGATCGGCCAGGGCGGCCGGGACATCGCGGTGGCCGACGCGCTGAAGCATGTCTACGGCTACGCCGTCGGACTGGACATGACGCGGCGCGACCTGCAGCTGGAAGCGCGTGACAAGGGCCGGCCCTGGGAGTTCGGCAAGTCCTTCGCACTGTCGGCGCCGATCGGCGTGCTGCACCGGGCGCAGGATGTCGGCCACCCGAGCGCCGCATCGATAGCGCTTATGGTGAACGGCCAGCCGCGGCAATCGTCCGACATCGACAAGCTGATCTGGTCGGTGTCGGAGTGCATCGCCTACCTGTCGGTGTATGAAGCGCTCGAGCCCGGTGACCTGATCATGACCGGCACGCCCGAAGGCGTGAACGCCGTCGTGCGCGGCGACGTGATGCAGGGCGCGATCGCCGGCCTGGGCGAGATCCAGGTCAGCGTGAGCGCCTGATTCTTCGCCTGATCCCCCCGGTACGAGGAGACAAACATGACCCCCGCATCCACCGTGTTCCCGCGCGAACCGCACTGGGAAGGCGACGGCACGCACCGCATCCCCTTCCTGGCCTACACCGACCCGCAGCTGTACCAGCGCGAGCTGGAGCGCTTCTTCTACAAGGGCCACTGGTGTTATGTCGGGCTGGAGGCCGAGGTCCCGAACCCGGGCGACTTCAAGCGCACGGTGATCGGCGAGCGCTCGGTGATCCTGGTGCGGGATGCCGACGGCGCCGTGAATGTCGTCGAGAACGTCTGCGCGCACCGCGGCATGCGCTTCTGCCGCGAGCGGCACGGCAACCGCAAGGAATTCGTCTGCCCGTACCACCAGTGGAGCTACACGCTGAAAGGCGATCTGCAGGGCGTGCCATTCCGGCGCGGCGTCAAGCAGGACGGCAAGGCCGTGGGTGGCATGCCGGCGGATTTCAAGACCAGCGAGCACGGGCTGACCAAGCTGAAGGTCGCCACGCGCGGCGGCGTGGTGTTCGCGTCCTTCGACCCCGAGGTCGAGCCCTTCGAGGAGTTCATGGGCCCGACGATCCTCGGCTACTTCGACCGCCTGTTCAACGGCCGCCCGCTGAAGATCCTGGGCTACAACCGCCAGCGCATTCCCGGCAACTGGAAGCTGATGCAGGAGAACATCAAGGACCCGTACCACCCGGGCCTGCTGCACACCTGGTTTGTCACCTTCGGCCTCTGGCGCGCCGACAACAAGTCGGCCTTGCGCATGGACGAGAAGCATCGCCACGCAGCGATGATCTCCACCCGCGGCGCGGCCGGCAATGCCGAGCAGGTGACGCAGGTGGCCAGCTTCAAGGCCAACATGCAGCTCAACGATCCGAGCTTCCTGGACATCGTGCCCGAGCCCTGGTGGGGCGGTCCGACGGCGGTGATGACGACGATCTTTCCGAGCGTGATCCTGCAGCAGCAGGTCAACAGCGTCTCGACGCGTCACATCCAGCCGAATGGCCATGGCACTTTCGACTTCGTCTGGACGCACTTCGGCTTCGAGGATGACAGCGACGAGATGACGCGCCGCCGCCTGCGCCAGGCCAATCTGTTCGGTCCGGCCGGCTTCGTCTCGGCGGACGACGGCGAGGTGATCGAGTTCTCGCAGCAGGCTTTTGAGAGCAAGCCCTTCCACCGCACGCTGGCCGAGCTGGGTGGGCACGAGGTGGGCGACACCGAGCACATGGTCACCGAGACGCTGATCCGCGGCATGTACCGCTACTGGCGCGACGTGATGGAGGCCTGAGCGATGAGCACTGCCATCACCTTCGACGACTACCTGGCGCTGACCCAGCTCTATGCCGACTATGCAATTGCGGTCGACTCGGGCCAGTGGGACCTGTGGCCCGAGTTCTTCGTCGACGACTGCGTCTACCGGCTGCAGCCGCGTGAGAACTTCGAGCGCGGCTTCCCGCTCGCGACACTGTCCTTCGAGAGCAAGGGCATGCTGAAAGACCGCGTCTACGGCATCCAGGAGACGCTGTTCCACGACCCGTACTACCAGCGCCACGTGGTCGGCAGCCCGGTGCTGCGCAAGGCCGACGGCGAGCGCTTCGAGTGCGAGGCCAACTACGCGGTGTTCCGCACCAAGCTGTCGGACGCGTCCACCGTGTTCAACGTCGGCCGCTACATCGACGTGGTCGTGCGCACGCCGGCGGGCCTGAAGTTCAAGTCGCGCCAGTGCATCTACGACAGCGAAATGATCCCCAACTCCATCATCTACCCGATCTGAGGCCGACATGAGCGATACGAACTGGATCGACGCCCTCGCGGCCGATGAGCTGCCCACCGACGACGTGATCGGCGTGGAGGTGAACGGGCGCGACATCGCGCTCTACACCGTCGGCGATGCCGTCTATGCCACCGACAACATCTGCACCCATGGCCAGGCGCGCCTGTGCGACGGCTTTCTCGATGGCCACGAGATCGAGTGTCCCCTGCACCAGGGCAAGTTCGACGTGCGCGATGGCCGGCCGATGTGCGAGCCCGTCACCGAAGGCCTGCGCAGCTACCCGGTGAAGGTCGAGGGGCGGCGCGTGTTCGTGCGCGTCGACTGACAACCTTCCGATTCCTAGTCCTCAAGCGACGCGGCCGCCGGCACCTGCCGGCGCCGACGGCCGCGCTCACCCTGAAACTGGAGACAAACATGCATTCACGATTCCTTCGCCTGGCTGTCGCGGCTGGCGCATCGCTGGGCGGCCTGGCCGCATCGCAGGCCGCCACCATCGGCCTCATGGCGCCGCTGTCCGGCCCGCAGGCCCTGGTCGGCCAGGACCAGGTCGACGGCTTCATGCTCGCGCTGGAGCAACTCGGCGGCAAGCTCGGCGGCCAGCCGGCCAGCGTGCTGAAGGAGGACGACCAGCTCAAGCCCGAGATCGGCCAGCAGATCGTGCGCAAGTTCATCGACAAGGACAAGGTCGACGCGATCGTCGGCCTGAGCTTCTCGAACGTGCTGATGGGCAGCCTGCCGCGCCTGGCCGAATCGGGCACCGTGGCCATCGCCACCAACGCCGGGCCGTCGCCGCTGGCCGGCGCATCGTGCAAGCCCAACGTGTTCTCGGTGGCCTGGCAGAACGACGGCGCGGCCGAGGCGATGGGCAAGTTCGCGCAGGACCGCGGCGTCAAGCGCGTGGTGCTGATGGCGCCGAACTACCAGGCCGGCAAGGACATGCTGGCCGGCTTCAAGCGCTTCTACAAGGGCGAGGTGGTCGACGAGGCCTACACCCAGGTCAACCAGCCCGACTACGCCGCCGAACTGGCGCAGCTGCAGTCGGCCAAGGCCGACGCCGCCTTCGTGTTCTACCCCGGCGGCATGGGTGTCAACTTCGTCAAGCAGATGAGCCAGGCCGGCCTGCTGCCCAAGCTGCCGCTGTATTCGGTGTTCACGGTGGACGGCACGACGCTGCCCTCGTTGCGCGATGCGGCGGCCGGCACGATCAGCGGCGCGATGTGGGATGCGGCGCTCGACACGCCCGAGAACAAGAAGTTCGTCGCGGCCTTCGAGGCGAAGTACAAGCGCACGCCGAGTGAATACGCGGCCACCGCATTCGACGCCGCCAACCTGCTGGACACGGCGCTTCGCAAGCTGGGTGGCGCGGCCGGCGATGCCAAGGCGCTGGCCGCCGCAGTGAAGGCCGCAGGCAGCGAGTTCAAGTCGGTGCGCGGGCCGTTCCGCTTCAACAACAACAACCTGCCGGTGCAGAACTACTACGCCTTCCAGGCGGTGAAAGAGGGCGGCAAGGTGGTGATGAAGCCACTGGGCACGCCGCTGAAGGAGCACGCCGACGCCTACCACGCGCAGTGCGCACTGAAGAGCCTGCCATGAGCTTCACCCTGCTGTTCGCGCAGCTGCTCAATGGCTTGCAGTACGGCGTGCTGCTGTTCCTGCTGGCCGCCGGGCTGACGCTGGTGTTCGGCATCATGAGCTTCGTGAACCTGGCGCATGGCTCGCTCTACATGATGGGCGCGTATGCGGCGGCCGTCGCTTATGGCGCGACCGAGTCCTTCACGCTGGCCGTGCTGGCCGGCGCCGGCGCGGCGCTGGTGCTGGGTTTGGTGCTCGAACTCGTGGTGGTGTCGCGCTTGTACCGGCGAGACCACCTCGACCATGTGCTGGCCACCTTCGGCCTGGTGCTGTTCTTCAACGAACTGGTGCGTTGGGTCTGGGGGCCGCAGCCCTACTTCGTGCCAGTGCCCGAGGCGCTGTCCGGCACGATCGACCTGCTCGGCTTCTCCTACCCGTCCTACCGCTTTGCAATCATCGCTGCAGGGCTGCTGGTGGCCGTCGGCTCCTACCTGCTGATCCACAAGACACGCATTGGCATGCTGATCCGCGCCGGCGCGCAGAACCCGCAGATGGTGGCGGCACTCGGCGTCAACATCCGGCTGCTCAATGCGCTGCTGTTCGGCGTCGGCGCGATGCTCGCCGGCCTGGCCGGCGCAATGGCCGGGCCGATCCTGTCGGTGCAGTCCGGCATGGGCGAGCCGGTGCTGATCACCACGCTGGTGGTCATCGTGATCGGTGGCATCGGCTCAGTCAGCGGCGCCTTCTACGCGGCGCTGATCGTGGGCCTGGTCGACACGCTGGGCCGGGCCTTCCTGCCGGCACTGCTGCGCCAGGTGGCTGAACGGTCGGTGGCTGATGCGGCCGGGCCAGCGCTGGCCTCGATGAGCGTGTACCTGTTGATGGCGGTGGTGCTGGCGTGCCGGCCCCAAGGCCTGTTTCCGGCCCAGCGAGGGTGACACCATGACTTCAACGCTCTTGCGGCCGAGCACGGCCGTGCCCCTGGCGCTGCTGGTCGCGCTGGCTGCGCTGCCCTTCGTCGCCATGGCGATCGGCCAGCCGTTCTGGATCGCGTTCTTCGCGCGCATCGTGATCTACGCGATCGCGGCCAGCGCGCTCAACCTCGCGCTGGGTTATGGCGGCCTGGTGAGCTTCGGCCATGCGCTGTTCCTCGGGCTCGGCGCGTATGCGGTGGCGCTGCCCTCGTTCCACGAGGTGGGCAGCGGCTGGGTGCACCTTGCGCTGTGCCTGGTGATGAGCGGTGTCGCGGCCTTGCTCACCGGCGCGATCAGCCTGCGAACGTCGGGCATTGCCTTCATCATGATCACGCTGGCCTTCGCGCAGATGGGCTACTTCCTGTTCGTCAGCCTGAAGAACTTCGGCGGCGACGACGGTTTGCCGATCACGCAGACCAGCCGTTTCGGCCCGCTGAACCTCGGCTCGCCGCTCGCGGTGTACAGCGTGTCCTTCATCGTGCTGGTGCTCGCCACTTGGTGGCTGGCGCGGCTGCGCGTGGCGCCATTCGGCATGGCGCTGCGCGGTGCGCGGCAGAACGCCCGCCGCGTCGATGCGATCGGCCTGCAGGCGCTGCGCTACCAACTCGTCGGCTATGTGCTGTCGGGCATGCTGTGCGGCGTGGCCGGGCTGCTGCTGGCCAACCTCAACGCCTTTGCCTCGCCGAGCACGCTGGCCTGGACCGTCTCCGGCGAGCTGATCGTGATGGTGGTGCTGGGCGGCATGGGCACAGTATGGGGGCCGATGCTCGGTGCGCTGGTCTTCCTCGGTCTCGAAGAAGTGTTGAAGGGCCTCACCGAGCACTGGATGGCGGTGTTCGGGCCGCTGATCGTGCTGATGGCGCTGACCGGCAAGCAGGGCATCGCCGGTGTGCTGCAGCGGCTGGACCGCGTGCGGCCTGCTGCGGGCACGACGGCTGTGACGCCTGCTGCCGTTGCGAAAGGCGGCGCGTGATGGCCGCTGCACTGCAAACCACCGGGCTGGTCAAGCGCTACGGCGCGCTGCTGGTCACCGACCAGGTGTCGCTGGACATCGCGCCGGGCGAGCTGCATGCGGTGATCGGCCCCAACGGCGCCGGCAAGACCACGCTGATCAACCAGCTGAGCGGTGAGCTGGCCTGCGACGAAGGCGCCATCCGCTTCGCCGACGAGGATGTCACCGCCTGGCCGGTGCACCAGCGTGCGCGGCGCGGCTTGTTGCGCTCCTACCAGATCACTTCGATCTTCGAGGACTTCACGGTGCTCGAGAACGCCACGCTGGCGGCGCTGGGCGCGCGCGAACATGCCTGGGGCTTCTGGCGGCCGATGTCGGCGAACGCACGCGCCCACAGTGCCGCGCAGGAGGCACTGGCCGCGGCAGGCCTGGCCCTGCGCGCGCAGGTGCAGGCGGGCGAGTTGGCCTATGGTGAACGGCGCCAGCTCGAACTGGCGATGGCACTGGCGGCGCAGCCGAAGTTCCTGTTGCTCGACGAGCCGATGGCCGGCATGAGTGTGCAGGAGTCGGCCGCCGTGATCGCGCTGCTGCGCGGGCTGAAAGGCCGCTACACCCTCCTGCTGGTCGAGCACGACATGGACGCGGTGTTCGCATTGGCCGACCGCATCAGCGTGCTGGTCTACGGCCGCGTGATGTTCAGCGGCACGCCGGACGAGATCCGCAACCATCCCGAAGTGCGCGCGGTCTACCTGGGCGAGGATGAGCGATGAGTGCATTCCTTTCAGTGCAGCAACTGCAGGCCGGTTACGGCCGCGCGCAGGTGCTGTTCGATGTGTCCTTCGACGTTGCAGCGGGGCAGGTGGTAACGCTGCTGGGCCGCAACGGCATGGGGCGATCGACGACCGTGAAATGCCTGTTCGGCATGCTGGCGGCCAGCGCCGGGCACATCGTCGTCGGCGGCCTGCAGGTGCGTGGCGAGCCCTCTCACCGCATCGCGCGGCGCGGCCTGGCGCTGGTGCCAGAGGGTCGTCAGATCTTCACGCAGCTGACGGTCGAAGAGAACCTGGTCGCCACCGCGCGCGCCGCGCAGCAGGGCGGCACGCGGCCGTGGACGCTGGAGCGGATCTACGGCTTCTTCCCGCGCCTGAAGGAGCGGCGCGGCAACCTGGGCTGGCAGCTGTCGGGCGGTGAGCAGCAGATGCTGGCGATCGGCCGCGCGCTGATGACGAACCCGCGGCTGCTGGTGCTGGACGAAGCGACCGAAGGCCTGGCGCCGGTGATCCGCCAGGAGATCTGGCACACGCTGGGCGAGCTCAAGCGTGAAGGCCTGGCGCAGATCGTGATCGACAAGAACGTCGGCCAGTTGCTGCAGCTGGCCGACCGGCACTACGTGATCGAGAAGGGCCGCATCGTCTGGCAGGGCGGCTCGGACGCGCTGCGCGCGCAGCCGGACATCGTGCACCAGTACCTCGGGGTCTAAATCGCATGTGGCGCGGCCCCGCTCCTGGCCCCACGGGACTCGCGGGCATGGCCGCGGTCACCGGCGGGGGCCTGCCCGCGGCCGCCGTGCGGCAATGGTCGACCGACGCGGTGGATGCCGGGCGCCGGCTGGATTACTGGGTCGGGGCCATCTGCGAGGCTTTTCTGGAGATGGACTGCAGCTCGCGCCAGCCCACGGCCTTCGAAGGCCGGCTGACCAGCGTGCGTTGCGCGGATCTGATCTTCAACCAGGTGCTGGCCGAGACGCAGGATGTTTACCGCACCGCCGCCGGCATCGCGCGCGGCGAGCAGCACCCCTTCTACCTGATCGTGCAGCGCGACGGCGTGTGGCAGTTGCGCCAGCACGGGCATGTGCAGCAGCTGCGCCCGGGCGACGTGGCGCTGGTGGATTCAGCGCAGCGCTACGAACTGCATTTCCCCGAGTCGTTTGCCGTGATGTCGATCCAGCTGCCCCGGCATTGGCTGGGCCAGTGGCTGACGAACGTGGACAGCGCGCTGCCCCGGGTGGCACTGCGCGACCGGGGCTGGGGCCGGACCCTGTCGGCGCTGTGCCTGCAACTGGCCGACGAACCGGCGCTGGCTCACCAGTACCCGCAGCCGCTGTTGTCCGGGCACCTGGGTGCGCTGCTGGCGGCGGCGTTCGAGCCCGCCGCCGGTGCCGCGGCACCGGCGGCATCGGAGCGCGGCCTGGCCACGCGTGCGCGGCAGCTGATGGCCGAGCGGCTGGGCCAGCATGGACTGGTCGCCGAATCGGTGGCCGGGGCCTTGGGCGTGTCGGTGCGCACCTTGCACCGCGGCTTTGCGGCCGAGCAGGCCACCTTCGCCGGCAGCCTGCGTGCGATGCGCCTGGCCCAGGCGCGGCAGATGCTGCAGCAGCCGCGGCTGGCAAGGCTGGCTGTGGGCGAAATCGCGCACCGCTGCGGCTTCGGCGACGCCTCGCATTTCGTGCGCGAGTTCCACCAGGCTTTCGGCACCACGCCGGCACGCTGGCGCCGCAGCGGTCCGGCCTGACGCATTCGCGCCATCGCGCTGGCACGCCGGCGCCAGCGCGACCTCCTGCCGCCTTCTACGCTGAGGGCTCAACAACAGGAGACAACGATGCAGCGCAGAGATTTCGTCGGCCGGGTCACGGCCGCTACCGCCGGTGCGGCGCTTGCGGCCTGCGGCGACGGCCAGGCCGACACGGCCGCCAAGCCGACCTTTGTGTTCGTGCATGGCGCCTGGCATGGCGGCTGGTGCTGGTCCGAGGTGGTGCGGCTGCTCGCCGAACAGGGCTACCCCAGCGTCGCGCTGGACCTGCCCGGGCATGGCCTCACGGCCCGCTTCCCGGTGGCCTATCTGGCCCAGCCCCAGGACACGGCGGCGCTGGCGACTCAAGCGTCGCCGCTGGCCGCACTCACGCTCACCGACTACCGCGACCATGCGCTGCGCGTGATCCGCGGGCTCGTCGGCGGCGGCAGTGGGCCGGTGATCCTGGTCGGGCACAGCCTGGGCGGTGCCACGCTGAGCGCCGTGGCCGAGGCCGAGCCGGCGCTGGTGCGCCGGCTGGTCTACCTGACGGCTTTCGTGCCCGTGGCGCTGCCCACGGTGCTGCAGTACCTGCTGCGGCCCGACTTCGCGGGATCCGAAGTGCCGCCGCTGTTCGTCGCCGATCCGGCCGCGGTCGGCGCCTCGCGCATCAACCACGCCTCTGCTGATACGGCCTACGTGGCCCGCGCGCGCAGCGCCTTCTATCACGACGTCAGCGACGAGGCCTTTGCCGCCGTCGCCCATCTGCTGACACCGGACGAGCCGATCCAGGCCTTCACCACGCCGGTCGGCGCGACGGCCGCACGCTGGGGCAGCGTGCCGCGGACATTCATCCGCTGCACCGGCGACCGCGCGATTCCTATCGCCGTGCAGGACAAGATGATTGCCGAGGCCGATGCGCTGACGCCGAACAATCGTTTTGTCCAGCAGACCTTGACGACCAGCCATTCACCCTTCGTGTCCAGCCCGGCGCCGCTGGTTTCGGCCTTGATCGCCCAAGCCTGAAGGCCGGCTCAGCGTTCGACCAGATCGGCGGGTGCGACGCCGGCTTCGGCGCAGTAGCGCTGATAGTCAGCCATGCGATCGGCCGTCGTGATGCGGCGCTTCACAGTGCCGTCGTGCGACACGTACTCGACGGTCCCCATCACGACCACCAGCACGACCAGCGGCACCTCGCCCACGGCCTCCCACCAGTCGACATTGCCGGCGGGTTCGTGCACGTAGTCACCGGGCCCGACGAGCTCGCCGCTGCACAGGCGGCGCTGCCCTTCGAGGTTGTAGGCATGCACCTCGCCCGTGTGGCGATGCAGGCCGAGCTTGGTGCCGGGCGCCAGCCGCATCAGCTCCACCCAGCCGCGCCCGCCGGCCAGGAAGCGCAGCGGCCGCGACCACTTGCCCGGGCCTTCCGGTATCCAGGCTACCCGCAGGCGCGGCAGGCCCTCGCCTCGGCCGGGGCCAGGCTGGTGCCGGTGCGTGTCGATGCCGAGGGGCTGGTGCTCGATGGGCTGCCGAGTGAAGTACGCGTCGTCTGCGTCACGCCGGCGCACCAGTTTCCGCTGGGCTACCTGGTGCCGCCGGCGTCGGCGCTGGCCGCGCTGGTTGAACGCAAGCGGCTGGCCGATGGGCACTGCGACCTGCCGGGCCAGGACACCTTGGCCGCCTCACTCAGTTGAAGCGCCCGTCCACGCCGCCGACGCTGTAGCGGCCGGCCCCCAGCAGCGCCACGGCCACGGCGCCGAACAAATAGAGGCCCTGCAGTTCGAGCGCCCAGCCGCCTTGTTCACCCAGCGTCAGGATCTGGCTGCCGTGGGCCAGACCGATGGCCACGAGCATGTTGGCGACCACCACCAAGCCTGCGGCCCGGGTCCACAGGCCGGCGATCAGCAGCAACGGGGCCAGCACCTCGCCCACGTAGACCGCATAGGCCAGCACGCCGGGCAGTCCGGCTTTTTGCAGCATGCCGGCGATGCCGTCGACGCCATGAATGAGCTTGAACAGGCCATGCAGCAGCAGGAGCAGGCCGATCGTCACCCGCAGCACCAGCTTGCCGGCGTCGGCGACGCGGGGCTGGGCCAGGGCGGGGTGGTGGGTGCGCATCGTTTGAGACGCCAGGCGCTTAAGTCCGGCGGAGTGTCCCTGGGGCCGGCAAACCGCGTGCCCGGTCCTGCTGAAGTATCAGGGTCATCCGCGCTCAGGGCGCCGTCACAGCCTTCAGAGTGTCCTGCTGTTTGTGATGTCGCGCTTGCCGTGCAGGCGCAGGGGCCGTCAGCCGTGCAAGCGACTGGAACGAGGCACGCTGGCCAGCAGGAATTCCATCTGGTCGGTCAGGATGCGCCGGCCGCGCAGGATCATGTCCTCGTGCAGGCTGGGCACGTAGGGCAGGTACAGCAGCGTCATGCGCGCTTCTTCGGGCATGCGATTGCCCTTGCGGCCGTTGCAGGCGCGGCAGGCGGTGATGCAGTTCATCCAGGTGTCGCGGCCGCTGCGCGAAACCGGGATGATGTGCTCGCGCGTCAGCGTGTCGAAGCCGAAGCGGCCGCCGCAGTAGGCGCAGAGATGCCGGTCGCGCACGAAGAGCTTGGGGTTGGTCATCGCCGGCGTCTGGCGCCAGGCGCGGCTGGGGATCGAGCCGCGTACCGCGATGATTGAATGCACTTCTATGCGTGATTGCAGCCCGGTGGTGCGCTGGATGCCGCCGCGCAGCACCTGGCAGGCCCGGCCCAGCGTCCAGGCCACGCCGTCGCAGGCATACAGCAGTGCGGCCTCGCGCGGAGTGATCCACGCTTGCGGGCGTCCCGACACGTCGAGCTGCAGCACATCCACCGTCAATAACCTCCGGTCGAATCAACCGGAGCTTAAACCATCCGTGCGGCCCGACATCGGGCCCAGGGCAAGCGAGGCGCCTGGGGCGCCGCCATGGCGTGCGCTGCGCTCCGCACGCGGGCGCCGCCAGGTCTAGTCGTCCGGCTCTAGAAAAACGGCGGAAGTTGGCACCACGGCGCGGCCGGATTCTGCAAAATAGCACGATCGTTCGTTTCATGGTTCGTCCCGTGACTGTCACCTCCTTGCCACCGCCACGCAAACGCAGCAGCACCGCCGGCGGCAGCGCACGTTCGCTGCAAAAAGGGCAGCAGACGCGGGCCGTGATCCTTGAAGCCGCCCTCGGCCAGGCCTCGCACATGGGGCTGGAGGGCTTGTCCATCGGTGCGCTGGCCGAAGTGACGCAGATGAGCAAGTCCGGCGTCTTCGCACACTTCGGCTCGCGTGAAGAGCTGCAGATCGCGGTGATCCGCGAGTACCACGCGCGCTTCGAAGAGGAAGTGTTCTTCCCCGCGGTGCGCGAGGCGCGCGGCCTGCCCCGGCTGCGCGCGCTGTTCGAGCGCTGGGTGCGGCGCGTCTCGGTCGAACTGGACTCGGGCTGCATCTACATCAGTGGCGCGGTCGAGTTCGACGACCGGCCCGGCCCCGTGCGCGACGCGCTGGCCTCGATGGTGCGGGCCTGGCAAAGCGCGCTGGAGCGCGCGATTGCGCTGTCGATCGAAGAAGGCCACCTGCGCGCCGACACCGATTCACTGCAGATGCTGTTCGAGGTGCACGGCCTGATCCTCGCGCTGCACCACGACGCCCGTTTCCTGCGCCTGCCCGGCGCGATCGACCGGGCGCGGGTCGGCTTCGAACGTGTGATCACCACCTACCTGGCCGCTGCGCCGGCACACGCCCCGCGCAGCGCTGCCCGCTGAACCCGTTTCCCTTGCCCTCTCCAGGAGCCTCCCATGCCTCAGTACAACCCGCCACTTCGCGACATGCAGTTCCTGTTGCATGAAGTGCTCAACGCGGCTGAAGAGCTGAAGCGCTTGCCCAAGCATGCCGAGATCGACGCCGACACGATGAATGCGGTGATCGAAGAGGCCGGCAAGTTCGCCGCCGAGGTCACCGCGCCGCTGAATCTGTCGGGCGATGCCGAAGGCTGCACGCTGGACAAGACCACGCATGCGGTCACCGCGCCCAAGGGCTTCAAGGAGGCCTATGCCAAGTATGTCGAAGGCGGCTGGCCGGCGCTGAGCTGCGATCCGGACTACGGCGGCCAGGGTCTGCCGGTGCTGCTGAACCAGTGCATGTACGAGATGCTCAACTCGGCCAATCAAGCCTGGACGATGTACCCGGGCCTGTCGCATGGTGCGTATGAAGCGCTGCATGCCCATGGCACCGACGAGCAGAAGAAGATGTACCTGCCCAAGCTGACCAGCGGCCAGTGGACCGGCACGATGTGCCTGACCGAGCCGCATTGCGGCACCGATCTGGGCATGCTGCGCAGCAAGGCCGAACCGCAGGCCGATGGCAGCTACAAGATCAGCGGCCAGAAGATCTTCATCTCCGCCGGCGAGCATGACCTGGCCGAGAACATCATCCACCTGGTACTCGCGCGCCTGCCGGATGCGCCGCAGGGCAGCAAGGGCATCTCCTTGTTCGTGGTGCCGAAGTTCCTGCCGAATCCCGATGGCACGCCGGGCGCGCGCAACGGCATCTTCTGCGCCGGCCTCGAACACAAGATGGGCATCCACGGCAACGCCACCGCGCAGCTGGTGCTGGAGAACGCCGTCGGCACCCTGGTCGGCCAGCCGAACAAGGGCCTGGCCGCCATGTTCGTGATGATGAACGCGGCCCGCCTGGGCGTGGGCAACCAGTCGCTGGGCCTGACCGAAGTGGCCTACCAGAACGCCGTGGCCTACGCGAAAGACCGCATCCAGATGCGCGCGCTGTCGGGCCCGAAAGCGCTGGACAAGCCCGCCGACCCGATCATCGTGCACCCCGATGTGCGCAAGATGCTGCTGACCGCGCGGGCCTATGCCGAAGGCGGCCGCGCCCTGTCGATGTACACGGCATTGCAGCTGGACAAGATGCTGGCCACCGACGACGAGGACGAGCGCAAGCAGGCCGAGGACATCGTGGCGCTGCTGACGCCGATCATCAAGGCCTTCCTCACCGACAACGGCTGGATCGCCACCTCGGCCTGCATGCAGGTGTTCGGCGGCCATGGCTACATCCATGAATCGGGCATGGAACAGTACGTGCGCGACGCGCGCATCAACATGATCTACGAAGGCACGAACACCGTGCAATCGCTGGACCTGCTGGGCCGCAAAGTACTCGGCGACAACGGTGCGCGGCTGAAGAAATTCGGCAAGCTGATTGCCGAGTTCGTCGAGGAAGAAGGCACCCACGAGGCGATGCAGGAGTTCATCAACCCGCTGGCTGACCTGGGTGACAAGATGACCAAGCTGACCACCGAGCTGGGCATGAAGGCCTTCGGCAATGCCGATGAAGTGGGTGCCGCGGCGGTGGACTACCTGCGCGTGGCCGGCCATTTGTGTTTTGCCTACTTCTGGGCCCGCATGGCCAAGGTGGCGCTGGAAAAGCAGGGTTCCGGGGATGCGTTCTATACCGCAAAGCTCGCGACCGCGCGCTTCTACTTCGCCAAGCTGCTGCCTGAAACCGCGGGCCTGATCCGCACCGCGCGCGCCGGCCTGGCGCCCTTGATGGCGATGGACGAAGCCTTGTTCTAAGCTGCGGTCCCCTACAACTCAGGAGAGCTTGGCCATGAAGAAGATGCTTGTCAGCTTGTCGCTCGTTGCTGCCGCGGGTGCGGCCTGCGCCCAGGCCACGCCAGTGGGCTTGTGGAAGACGATCGACGATGAGAGCAAGACCGAGAAATCGCTGGTGCGCATCAGCGAGAGCGGTGGTGTGCTCAGCGGCAAGATCGAGAAGTTCCTCGACCCGAAGTCCAAGCCCGATGCCGTCTGCGACAAGTGCACCGATGAGCGCAAGGACAAGCCGATCCTGGGCATGACCATCGTGCGCAACGCCAAGCCTGATGCGGAGAAACAGGCATGGGAAGGCGGCGACATCCTCGACCCGAACAACGGCAAGGTCTACAAGCTGCGCCTGAAACCGCTGGACAGCGGCAAGGCGCTGGAAGTGCGGGGCTACATCGGCCCGTTCTACCGCAACCAACAATGGATTCGCGTCGAGTAGCGCGGCCCCAGAAATCTCAATGGAGCAAGAATGAGCAAGTTCAATGTGCGTAAGGTGGCTGTGCTCGGCGCCGGTGTGATGGGCGCGCAGATCGCGGCGCACCTGGTCAACGTCAAGGTGCCGGTGGTGTTGTTCGACCTGCCGGCGAAAGAGGGTGCCAAGAACGGCATCGTCACGAAGGCCATCGAGGGCCTGAAGAAGCTGAAGCCCTCGCCGATCGGCGCGGCCGACGACCTGGCGCTGATCAGCCAAGCCAACTACGAAGAGCACCTTGAACTGCTGAAATCCTGCGACCTGGTGATCGAAGCGATTGCCGAGCGCATGGACTGGAAGCTCGACCTGTACACCAAGATCGCGCCCTTCCTGGCGCCGCATGCGATCGTTGCGTCCAACACCTCGGGCCTGTCGATCACGAAGTTGAGCGAAGCACTGCCCGAAGCGATCAAGCCGCGCTTTTGCGGCATCCACTTCTTCAACCCGCCGCGCTACATGCAGCTGGTCGAGCTGATCCCGACCCCGACCACGCAGCCCGAGATCCTGGACCAGCTGGAAACCTTCGTCACGCGCAGCGTCGGCAAGGGTGTCGTGCGCGCCAAGGACACGCCGAACTTCGTCGCCAACCGCGTCGGCATCGCTGGCATGCTGGCGACGATCAAGGAGGCCGAGAACTTTGGCCTGAGCTACGACATCGTCGACGACCTGACGGGCAAGAAGCTGGGCCGTGCCAGTTCGGGCACCTTCCGCACCGCGGATGTGGTGGGTCTGGACACGATGGCGCATGTCATCAAGACCTTGCAGGACAACCTGGGACCGGACAAGGCGAGCGACCCGTTTTTTGGCAGTTATGCCACGCCGCCTGCGGTGGCTGCGCTGATCGGTGCCGGCGCACTGGGCCAGAAGACCGGCGCCGGCTTCTACAAGAAGGTCGGCAAGGACATCCAGCGTTTCGACCTGGCGACCGGCGGCTATGTCGCGGCCGGCGGCAAGGCCGACACCATCGTCGACCGCATCCTGAAGAAACCGGCGGCCGAACGCCTGAAGCTGCTGCGGGAGTCGACCAATCCGCAGGCGCAGTTCCTGTGGGCCATCCAGCGCAACAGCTTCCACTACGTGGCCGTGCACCTGGCTGATATCGCCGATTCGGCGCGTGAGGTCGACCTGGCGATGCGCTGGGGCTTCGGCATGAAGCAGGGTCCGTTCGAGCTGTGGCAGGAAGCCGGCTGGCAGCAGGTGGCAACCTGGGTGAAGGAAGACATCGAAGCCGGCAAGACGCTGAGCAACGCGCCGCTGCCGGCCTGGGTGTTCGACGGACGCACCGGTGTGCACACGCCCGAAGGTTCGTGGAGCGCCGCGCAAGGCAAATACCTCCCGCGCTCGGCGCTGCCGGTTTACGCTCGCCAGCACTTCCCGGAAGCGCTGCAAGGCGAGGGTGCCCAATCGCCGCTGGCACAAGGCGCAGGGTCGCCTACGGCTCCGGGTACGGAAGAGTTCAAGAACGACGAGCTGCGCGCCTGGACGCTGGACGGTGAGGTGCTGATCGCCAGCATCACCAGCAAGATGCACCTGATCGGCCCCGGCGTCATCGACGGGCTGCTGAAGGCCGTCGAGCTGGCTGAACAGAAGTACCAGGGTTTGGTGATCTGGTCGCCCGATGAACCGTTCTCGGCCGGCGCCAACCTCGAAGCGATGCTGCCGACCTTCATGAAGATGGGCGCCAAGGGCATCGCGCCGGAGATCAAGAAGCTGCAGGACGCGCTGCTGCGCGTGCGTTACGCGGGCGTGCCGACGGTGGCGGCGGTGCGCGGCATGGCACTCGGCGGCGGCTGCGAGATCGCCGTCGCGTGTGCGAAACGGGTCGCTCATATGGAGAGTTATGTCGGCCTGGTCGAAGTCGGCGTCGGCCTGCTGCCCGGCGGTGGTGGCTTGACCTACATCGCCCGCCGTGGCGCCGAAAAGGCCAAGGCGGCCGGTGCCACCGACATCCTGGCTTTTGTCAAGGACGGCTTCCAGGCCGCGGCGATGGCCACCGTGGGCACCAGTGCGCTGGAAAGCCGCAAGCTGGGCTACCTGCTCGATGACGACGTGATCGTGCCGAACAAGGACGAGTTGCTCTACGTCGCGATCGCACAGGCCAAGGCGATGGCTGACACCGGCTGGCGCGCACCGCTGAAGACGCTGTTCCCGGTCGCCGGCCGCTCGGGCATCGCGACGATCAAGGCCCAGCTGGTTGCCATGCGCGACGGTGGCTTCATCGGCCCGCACGACTATCACATCGCCGGCCTGATCGCCGACGTGGTCTGCGGCGGCGAGGTCGATGCCGGCTCGCTGGTCAGCGAGGAGTACCTGATGACGCTGGAGCGCAAGCATTTCTGCAGCTTGCTCGAACACCCGAAAACGCAGGAGCGTGTGATGGGTTTTCTCCAAACGGGCAAGCCCGTCCGCAACTGATCCGGAGCACGACATGAGCAAGCAAGTTCAAGACGCCTACATCGTCGCCGCCGCGCGCACGCCGATCGGCCGTTCACACCGCGGTGTCTTCCGCAACACCCGGCCCGACGACCTGCTGGTGCTGGCCATCCAGGCTGCGCTGCGTCAGGTGCCGGGGCTGGACCCCAAGGCCATCGAAGACGCGATCGTCGGCTGTGCGATGCCCGAGGGTGAACAGGGCCTGAACATGGCCCGCGTCGCCGCACTGCTGGCCGGGCTACCGAATTCGGTGGGCGGCATCACCGTCAACCGCTTCTGCGCCTCGGGCCTGTCGGCGGTGCAGATGGCGGCCGACCGCATCCGCGTCGGTGAAGCCGACGTGATGATCGCCGGCGGCGCCGAGAGCATGAGCATGGTGCCGATGAGCGGCAACAAGCCCTCGTTCAACCCGGCCGTGTTCGCCAAGGACGACAACGTCGGCATCGCCTACGGCATGGGGCTGACGGCCGAGAAGGTGGCGCAGCAGTGGAAGGTCAGCCGCGAGGCGCAGGACCAGTTCGCGCTGCAGTCGCACCTGAAGGCGATCAAGGCCCAGCAGGCGGGCGAGTTCACCGATGAGATCGTGCCGGTCGACGTGCTCGATCGCCTGCCGAACCTCGACAGCGGCGAGGTCACGCTCAAGTCTCGCACCGTCGCGCTCGACGAAGGTCCGCGGGGCGACACCACGCTCGAAGCGTTGGGCAAGCTGAAGACGGTGTTTGCTTCACCGAAGGACCCGTCGGGCAAGCCCACCGGCCTGGGTTCGGTGACGGCAGGCAACAGCTCGCAGACGAGTGACGGCGCCGGCGCGCTGATCCTGGCCAGTGAGAGAGCTGTCAAGCAATTCGACCTGAAACCGCTGGCACGCTTCGTCAGCTTCGCTTCGCGCGGTGTGCCGCCGGAGATCATGGGCATCGGTCCGATCGAGGCGATTCCCGCGGCGCTGAAGTACGCCGGCCTGAGTCTGGCCGACATGGGCTGGATCGAGCTGAACGAAGCTTTCGCGGCGCAAGCGCTGGCGGTGATCAACACCGTCGGCCTGAACCCCGAGATCGTCAACCCGATGGGCGGCGCGATTGCGCTGGGCCATCCGCTGGGCGCCACCGGTGCGATCCGCGCGGCGACGGTGGTGCACGCGCTGCGTCGCCACAACCTGAAGTACGGCATGGTGACGATGTGCGTGGGCACCGGACAGGGTGCCGCGGGTATTTTCGAAAGAGTGTGATGGCACGCCGACGCAGCCTGCTGCTGGCCGCCACCGGCGCCCCGCTCGCGGCCGGCCTGGCCGGCTGCGGTGACGCGCCCGTGCAGCGCTTTGCGACGCTGGCCGATGCACGCGTCGCCGTGGCGGCGCTCGCCGATGGCCGCACCCGGACGGCCGACGGCTGGCCGCTGGTCAAGGTCTTGCAGCATGCGGCGCAAAGCATCGACTACTCGATCGATGGTTATCCCGAACTGAAGTCCGCGATGTTTCGCCACACCGTCGGCGCTGCGGCCTGGGGCGTGTTCAATGCGCGGGGCGCGATGCGGCACGCGCTGGACGAACCCATTCCCGGCGCCACGACGCTCGACGCCACGCTGCCGCTGGAGCAGGCCATCGGCCGCCTGATGACCGCGTTCGCCCGCTTCGACGCCCACACCGGCGCCTTGAAGCCGCATTTCGCCTACGGCGCTTTGGACAAGCCGGCCTATGCCCGCGCCCACCTGATGCACCTGGCCAACCATTGGTCGGCCTTCGTCACAACACCCCCAGCGCCAGGTCCCAGCGCCTGAGCACGCCCCTCAACCAGGAGACCCCGATGGACACCATCCGCACCGCAACGCTGAATGGCGTGGCCACGATCGAGATCGCACGCCCGGAGAAGAAGAACGCGCTGACGCAGGCGATGTACCAGGCGATGGCCGATGCGATCCACGCCGCGGTGGCTGACCCTTCGGTGCGCGCCGTGCTGATCACCGGCCAGCCCGGCATCTTCACCTCAGGCAATGACCTCGAGGACTTCATGCAGCGTCCGCCGCAAAGTGGCGATTCGCCCGTCGCGCGCTTCATGCGGGCCTTGCTGGACTGCGAGAAGCCCGTGGTCGCCGCCGTCACCGGCGGCGCGGTGGGCATCGGCACGACGATGCTGCTGCACTGCGACCTGGTCTATGTCAGCGACGAAGCTCGGCTGGCGATGCCTTTCGTCAGCCTCGGGCTGGTGCCCGAATATGCGTCCAGCCTGGTGCTGCCGCAGCTGTTGGGCCATGTGAAGGCAGCCGAGAAGCTGATGCTCGGTGAACCCTTCAACGGCGCCGATGCGGTCGACTGCGGCATCGCCAACGCGGTGCTGCCCGCCGGCGAGGTGGTGAACCACGCCCGCCGCATGGCCGAGCGCTTCAATGGCCTGCCACCCGGCGCGGTGCGCGACACCAAACGCCTGATGCGAGCGGCCAACAAGGCACAGATCCAGCAGGTGATGGCCAGCGAAGGCGAGATCTTCAGCTCACGCCTGCGCAGCCCGGAGGCGATAGAGGCCTTCCAGGCCTTCTTCCAGAAGCGCAAGCCGGACTTTTCGAAGTTCTGACACCGCGGGGCACGTGCCCCTGCCGCAGCAAGGAGACAGACCATGGAACGCAGCCTCAAGGACAAGACTCTGCTGATCACCGGTGCCTCGCGCGGCATCGGCCTGGCGATCGCGATTCGCGCGGCGCGGGACGGCGCCAACATCGTGCTGCTGGCCAAGACGGTGGAGCAGAACCCGAAGCTGCCCGGCACTTTGTCCAGCGCCGCTGCCGAGATCGAAGCCGCCGGCGGCCAGGCGCTGCCGGTGCAGACCGACATCCGCGACGAAGAGGCCGTGGCCCGCGCGGTGGCCGCGGCGCTGGAGCGCTTCGGCGGCATCGACATCCTGGTCAACAACGCCAGTGCGATCAGCCTGACGCCGACGGCCGCCACGCCGATGAAGCGCTTCGACCTGATGATGGGCGTCAACGCGCGCGGCACCTACTGCTGCACGCAGGCCTGCCTGCCGGCGCTGATCAAGTCGGCCGAAGCCGGGCGCAACCCGCATGTGCTGACCATGTCGCCGCCGCTGAACATGAAGGACCACTGGTTTGCGCCGCATGTGGCCTACACCCTGGCCAAGTACGGCATGAGCATGTGCACGCTGGGCCACGCGCGTGAATTCCGCCGCTACGGCATAGCCGTCAATAGCCTGTGGCCGCGCACGCCGATCAAGACCGCCGCATTGCAGATGATCCCTGGCGTCGATACCAACAAGTGCCGCACGCCGGAAATCCTGTCCGACGCCGCCTGCGTCATCCTGACCCGCGACGCCAAGACCACCAGCGGCAACTTCTTCATCGACGACGAGGTGCTCGCGGCCGAAGGCGTCACCGACCTCGACCGCTATGCCGTCGTGCCGGGCACCACGGACTTCCTGCCCGACTTCTTCATCGATTGACCGCCGAGGCCCCTTCGGGCTTCAGGGCTTCAGGGCTTGGGGATGGGCCGCGGCTTGCCCTCGTTGTCGATGGCCACGTAGGTCAGGTTGGCGTTGGTGACCCGGACCACCTGCAGGTTGGCCGGGTTGCGTTCGGCCAGCACTTCCACATGCACGGTGATCGAGGTGGTGCCGATACGCTCGACCCGGGCGTAAAAACTGACCAGGTCGCCGACCGACACCGGCTGCTTGAAGACGAACTGGTTCACCGCCACGGTGGCGATGCGGCCCTTGGCGATGCGTGATGGCAGCACCGCGCCGGCCAGGTCCACCTGGGCCATCAACCAGCCGCCGAAGATGTCGCCATTGCCGTTGACATCGGCGGGCAATGGCATCACGCGCAGCACCAGTTCGCTGCCGTCGGGCAAACTCAAGGGGCCGGTCAGATTGGCTTTCACCTCAGGCATCTGGCCGGAGCTTGTGGAGTCGGTCATTGCCTTCACCTGTTGATGCAGTTGCGGACCCGCCGCATTCTTTCACGCCCTGCCCGAGACCCCCCAGGTTCCTCCTCTGTTCCCATGCGCCGCTCCGCCACCGCTCCGCTGCCTGTTGCCGCCGCCGAACCCGCCGCCCGCTCGGACTGGCAGACGCTGGGCAAGCTGCTGCCCTACCTGTGGGAATACCGCTGGCGCGTGGCGCTGGCGCTGCTGTTCCTGCTGGCGGCCAAGGGCGCGAACGTCAGCGTGCCGCTGCTGCTGAAGCACCTGGTCGATGCGCTGGACCTGAAGGCCGGTGATCCGCGGGCGCTGGTGGTGGTGCCGGCAGGCCTGCTGCTGGCCTATGCGGGGCTGCGCCTGTCGACCTCGTTGTTCACCGAACTGCGTGAACTGGTGTTTGCCAAGGCCTCGTTCGGCGCGTCGCGGCAGATCGCACTGCAGGTCTTTCGCCACCTGCACGAGCTGAGTCTGCGTTTCCACCTGGAGCGCCAGACCGGCGGCTTGTCGCGCGACATCGAGCGGGGCACGCGGGCGCTGCAGTCGCTGGTGTCGTATTCGCTGTACAGCATCCTGCCGACGCTGGTCGAAGTGACGCTGGTGCTGGCGATCCTGGGTTGGCGCTTCGATGCGGGTTATGTCTGGATCACGCTGGCGGCGCTGGTGGCCTACATCGTCTTCACCGTCTCGGTCACCGAATGGCGCACGCGCTTCCGGCGCGAGATGAACGAGCTCGATTCACGCGCGCACACGCGGGCCATCGACGCGCTGCTGAACTTCGAAACCGTCAAGTACTTCAACAACGAGGCGCTGGAGGCCGCGCGCTACGACCAGGGGCTGGATGCGTTCCGGCGCGCGCAGATCAAGTCGCAGACCACCTTGTCGATGCTCAACACCGGCCAGCAGCTGATCATCGCGCTGAGCCTGGTGGCGATGCTGTGGCGGGCGACGCAGGGTGTGGTGGACGGCCGGCTGACGCTGGGCGACCTGGTGATGATCAATGCCTTCCTGATCCAGCTGTACGTGCCGCTGAATTTTCTTGGCGTGCTGTACCGCGAGGTCAAGCAGAGCCTGACCGACCTGGACCGCATGTTCGACCTGCTCGAGCGTGAACGCGAGGTGGCCGACGCGCCGGGCGCTGCGGTGCTGGTGGTCAGCGACGGCATCGTGCGCTTCGAGCAGGTGTCGTTTGCCTATGACCCGGCGCGGCCGATCCTGCATGACGTGAGCTTTGAGATCCCGGCCGGCAAGACAGTGGCGGTGGTCGGCGCCTCCGGCGCCGGCAAGAGCACGCTGGCGCGCCTGCTGTACCGCTTCTACGATGCCAGCGGCGGCCGCATCACGATCGACGGGCAGGACATCCGCCAGGTCACGCAGGCCAGCTTGCGCCGGGCGATCGGCATCGTGCCGCAGGACACCGTGCTGTTCAACGACACGGTGGGCTACAACATCGGCTATGGCCGGGCCGGGGCATCGGCGCAAGAGGTGGAAGGCGCGGCGCGGGCCGCGCACATCCACGACTTCATCACGTCGACGCCCAAGGGCTACGACACCATGGTCGGCGAACGGGGTCTGAAGCTGTCGGGCGGCGAGAAGCAGCGCGTGGCGATTGCCCGCACCTTGCTGAAGAACCCGCCGGTGTTGATCTTCGATGAGGCTACCTCGGCGCTGGATTCCCGCAACGAGCGCGCGATCCAGGCCGAGCTGAAGAGCGCAGCGCAAGGCAAGACCGCGCTGGTCATCGCGCACCGCCTGTCGACCGTGGCCGATGCGCACGAGATCGTCGTGCTCGAGGCCGGGCGGGTGGCGGAGCGCGGCTCGCATGCCGAACTGCTGGCGGCTGATGGGCGCTATGCGCAGATGTGGCGGATGCAGCAGCAATCGGCGGAGTTGTCGGCCGAGCAGGTGGCGGCCCCATGAAAAACGCCCGCACAAGGCGGGCGTTGTGAACAGAGCGAAACCGCTTCAGCTCTTGCGGCGGCGGGTGGCCGATGCGGCACCGACCAGTGCCAGGGCGACCAGCGCGACACTGGCGGGCTCGGGCACACCGGGCGGGGTGGTGGCGTCGTCGGTCTGGAAGCTGATGTCGTCGAAGAAGAAGGCGAGCGGGGCGACCGTGAATTGCACCGACGCATACTCGACGCCCGAATCGAGGGTCACGAAAATGTGCTGCCAGGTCGACGCACCGTCGCCGCCCAGGGTTTGAGTGATGTTTTGGCCGGACGTGGTGGTGGCGATGATGTTGAGCACACCGGTGCCGCCCGTCTTCTTCATCCAGAAGTCGAAGGTGCCTTCGAACCCGTCGTGGACGGTGAAATTGATCGACGTATTGGCGCAACTCGACAAGCAGCCGTTGTAGAGAACGTTGGTCAGCGCGCCGTCCGGGTCGCCGGAGTTCGCGCCGTGACCTGCGATCTGGGCGATTGCCCCATTGCCACCAGTGAACTCGGTGTGGCCATGCAATGTGTCTGCCGCGCCGTTGTAGAAATTGGGCAGCGTGGCAGTGGTTACGCCTGTGAAATCGAGCGTTCGCGTCACTAGCGCAGCGCTGGCCATCTGCGGCAGGCCGACAGCAATCAGGGCCGCGGCGGCCAGGGTGCGCAAGGTCTTGGACATGTTCTGCTTCCTGCTGGAGTGTTTGGCGGTTGTCGCTTGGCGGGTGCTGCGATGCCACGCGGTTGACATGGGCTTGACTGTATCCAAGGCCTTGCGCTATCACGGGGGCCGGGGCCCCTCCGTTTAAGGGGGTTTTCCGGAGCCTGCCCCTCAAACGGTGGGTGGGAAGCGATTGGCGGCGGGGCCGCCGCCCACCGCTACACTGCCGGCCGTGGAAACCAAGTGGCTAGAAGACTTTGTCAGCCTGGCGGAGACGCGCAGTTTCTCGCGTTCGGCCCAGTTGCGGCATGTCACGCAGCCGGCGTTTTCGCGGCGCATCCAGGCGCTGGAGGCCTGGGCTGGCATCGATCTGGTCGATCGCTCGGCCTATCCCACCCGCCTGACCTCGGCCGGCGAGACGCTGCATGCCCAGGCGCTGGAAATCCTGGTGGCCTTGCAATCGGCACGCAACCTGATGCGTTCGCACCGTGCCAGCGGGCAGGACGTGATCGAGTTCGCGGTGCCGCACACGCTGGCCTTCACCTTCTTCCCGCACTGGCTGATGGAGCTGCGCCGGCGCTTCGCGTCGGTGAAGACGCGGCTGATCGCGCTGAACGTGCATGACGCGGTGCTGCGTCTGACCGAAGGCGGCTGCGACCTGCTGATCGCCTACCACCATGCCTCGCAGCCGCTGCAGCTGAGCCCCGATCGCTACGAGATGCACTCACTCGGCCAGGAAACCCTGGCCGCCTACGCCAAGGCCGATGGCGAGGGCCAGCCGATGTTCCGCCTCGGCGGCAGTGGCCCGGTGCCGCTGCTGGCCTATGCCTCGGGCGCCTACATGGGCCACATGGTCGAGCAGATCATTCGTCAGATGCCGGCGCCGCCGGCGCTGGAGACGATCTATGAAACCGACATGGCCGAGGGCCTGAAGGCGATGGCGCTCGAAGGCCATGGTCTGGCTTTCCTGCCGGCCAGCTCGGTGCGCAAGGAGCTGAAGGCGCGGCGTCTCGTGCCGGCCGCACCGCCCGGCGTCGGCGAGCTGACAATGGAGGTGCGCATCTACCGCGAGCGGCCCGAGGTCGCGCGCCATGCCAAGCCGGCGGCACAGGCGCTGTGGGACTTTCTGCGTCACTCCTGAACAAACACAAGCCTCGGGACAACGTGCATGCGACGCATCACCGCTTGGCAGTCCCATCCCGAGGCGACATCGCCGGTTGCGACGCATGGCCATGCCGTGCGCGGCAACCGGCGCAGGCTCGTCGTGTTCGGCGTGGTGTTCGGCCTGTGCCTGATGGCCGGATTGACCTGGGATCTGGCGCGCCCACCCGTGTACCGCGCCAGCGCGCGACTGCAGATCGACTTGCCCGGCCATGCCCCCGCGGGGGCAAGTGCCACCACGGGAGGACCGACGTCGTGGGGTGCCGACTTCCTGTCGCAGGTCCAGGTCATCGACAGCGGACCGCTGCTGACGCAGCTGGCACGCCGCCTCGCCGAGGAGGGTGTGCCACTCGATACCGCCGGGTCCGATCCGGTGGCCGTGCTGCAGGACATGATCGCCGTTCATCCGGTGGCCGGTACCGAGGTGGTGGAGTTGCAGGCCACCGGATCGACGCCCCGCGTCCTTGCGCCGGCGCTGAACCGGTTGATGGCGCTGTACAGCGAACACGTGCTGACCAGCTATCGCCAGTCGAACGAGCAGCGTGGGGCCGGCTTGCGCGACGAACTCGGCCGGCTTGAGAAGTCCGCTGAAGAGCGGCGCAGGCAACTCGATCGATTTCGCGGGCGTGCCGGCATCGTCACAACAGAGCGGGACGAAAACGAAGCTGTTGCGCGCAGTCGCGGCTTGTCCACAGCGCTGAACAGCGCGCTGGAAAAGCAAGCGGCGGCCGATGCGCGGGTGGACTCGCTGCTGCAAGGCGCGGCTGGAGCCGCCGGCACGACGCGCAGTAGGGACGACCCGACGCTGGCGGCGCAGGAGAGCCGCATTTCCCAGTTGCGCGAAGAGATCCGTGAGATGGAACGCAGCTTCACCGCCGACTTCATGGCCATGGATCCCCGGGCGCGCGCACTGCGGGCGCGGCTGGCAGAACTGGAACGACAAGTCGCGCAGCAGCGCATCGACAACCGGGATTCGAACCTCGCCAAGGCCCGGGAAGAGGCTGCCGGCGCACGCGCCGCGGTGGAGCGTCTGCGCGAACAGTTGCAGGGCGAGCGGCAAGGCTTGCGGTCCGCCAGTACGGGCTACGCGCAATCAAAATTGCTCGAAGACGACCTGGCGCAGATCGAGCGCGCCAGGCGCGACACGCTGGAGCGCCTGACCCGGCTGGAAGCCGAGGAACGCAGCCGCGCGCCGCGCGTGAGCGTGCTGGATCCGGCCGTCCCGCCGACCCAGCCCTTCCGGCCGGACTACTGGCGCGACGGCGCACTGGTGCTGGCGGGCTCTTTGCTGCTGGCGCTTGGGGTCATGGGCGTCGTCGAAGTCTTCAACCGCGAACCGGCCATGTCGGTCGCGTCCCCTGCCGCACTGGTGTTGCCGCAAGCCTGGCCTGTCCTGTCACGGCCCATGGACACGTCGGCGGCGGCCTTGCCGCCGCCGGGTCAGGCCCTGCTCGCGGCACCGTCTCCGCGAGAGCTTGATCAGCCTGAAGCGGCCGCGTTGCTCGCCGCGGCGCAAGGTCAGGCCCGCTGGGCTTGTGCCGCCGCACTGCTGGGACTTGCGGCGCAGGAGCTGGTGGCATTGCGCCGCGCTGACCTGGACGGCACGAGCGGCAGCTTGCAGGTGAGCGGTGGCTCGGCGAGACGCGTCACGCTGCCGCGCTGGCTGCAGGCCGAACTCGAGGCCGAGCCTGCCGAGCCGCTGGGCTTCGTCCTTCACGATGCCACCGGTCAGCCTCTGCGCATCGAGGACCTCGCGGCGATGGTGAGTGGTGCCGCTGTCGATGCGGGCATTGATCGCGCTGCCGAGGTGACGCCACAGGTCCTGCGCCACACCTGCATTGGCTGGCTGATCAGCCAGGGCCTGCGTTTTGCCGAGCTGCCGGCCCAGGTCGGACGCGTCAATGCGCAGACCGTCGCCGACTTTGCCAGCCGTGCCCAGCATCTGCCGCGCCGCAACGCCGACGAGATCGAGTTGATGATGCCCGCCCTGAGCATGGACCCGCGCGGCTGAACCTCAGCGCCCGCCAGCGCGGTGGGCCAACGGTGCAGCGCCGGGTCAGCGCTCAATGGCCGAGGATCTTGGACAGGAAGTCCCTGGTGCGCTCGCTCTTCGGGTTGTCGAAGAACTCATGCGGCGAGTTCTGCTCGACGATCTGGCCCTGGTCCATGAAGATCACGCGGTCGGCCACGGCCTTGGCGAAGCCCATCTCATGGGTCACGCAGATCATCGTGATGCCCTGATTGGCGAGCTCGATCATCACGTCCAGCACTTCCTTGATCATCTCCGGGTCCAGCGCCGAGGTCGGCTCGTCGAACAGCATGATCTTGGGCGTCAGGCACAGTGCACGGGCAATGGCCACGCGCTGCTGCTGGCCACCGGAGAGCTGCAGCGGGTACTTCTGCGCCTGCTCTGCGATCTGCACCCGCTTGAGCTGAACCATCGCGCGTTCCTCGGCCTCCTTGCGCGGCAGCTTGCCGACCCACATCGGCGCCAGGGTCAGGTTCTCCAGCACCGTCAGGTGCGGGAACAGGTTGAACTGCTGGAAGACCATGCCGACCTGCTTGCGGATGGCCTCGATGGCCTTGACGTCATCGCTGAGTTCGACGCCGTCGACACGCAGCACGCCTTCCTGATGCTCTTCGAGCCGGTTGATGCAGCGGATCAGCGTCGACTTGCCCGAGCCCGAGGGGCCGCAGATGACGATGCGCTCACCCTTGGCGACGACCAGGTCGATGTCGCGCAGCACATGGAAATTGTTGCCGTACCACTTGTTGACCTTCTCGAAGGTGATGATGGGTTCGCTCATGGGGGTCAACGATTCTTCGAGGCAGACAAGCGCTTCTCGACCCACAGGCTGTAGCGGGACATCGAGAAGCAGAAGGCGAAATACACCGCGGCGATGAACAGGTAGGCCTCGATCTTGAACGGCCGCCAGTTGGCGTCGGAGTTCAGCGCCAGGCCCATCGCGCCGGTCAGCTCGTAGAGGCTGACGATGGTGACCAGCGAGGTGTCCTTGAAGATCGAGATGAAGTTGTTCATGATGCCCGGCACCACCAGCGCCAGCGCCTGCGGCAGCACGATCTTGCGCTGCGCCTGCCAGTAGCTCAGGCCCAGCGTGTCGGCCGCTTCCTGCTGGCCCTTGGGGATCGCCTGCAGCCCGCCGCGCACGATCTCGGCCATGTAGGCCGCCGCGAACAGCGTGATGCCCACCAGCACGCGCAGCAGCACGTCGATGCTGGTGCCGGGCGGCATGAACAGCGGGAACATGAAGCTGGCCATGAACAGCACGCTGATCAAGGGCACGCCGCGGATCAGTTCGACATAGATCACGCAGATCGTCTTGATCGCCGGCATCTTCGAGCGACGACCCAGCGCCACCCCCACCGACAGCGGAAAAGCCAGCACGATCGACAGCGTGGCCAGCAGCACGGTCAGCGGCAGGCCGCCCCAGCGATCGGTCGGCACCACGGCCAGGCCGCCGACGCCGCCATGCATCAGCCCGAAGAACAGCGCCAGCACCGCCAGCCACAGCAGCGCGAGCCAAGGCTTCCAGAACACCCGCACGCAGCTGACCATCAGCAGCGCGACCAACAGGATGGTCGCGATCTCGGGCCGCCATTGCTGGCCGAAGGGGTAGCGGCCGAAGATGATCAGGCGGTACTTCTCGTTGATCACGCCCCAGCAGGCGCCGATGCCGCGGGCGGCCTGGCAGCGGTCGGCGTCGGCGCTGAACACGGCCTTCAGCACCGCCCAGTCGACCAGCCCCGGCAGCCACCACAGCAGGAAGGCCGCCATCAGCACCGTGATCAATGCGTTCTTCCAGTCGCCGAAGAGGTTGCGCTTGGTCCAGGGCAGCAGGCCCTCGGTGCGCACCGGCGACGGGCGCGGCGCGATCGGCAGGAAGGTCGAGGACGAATCCATCGTCATCGCTCCTTGATCGCCGCGCGCTGGTTGTACCAGTTCATCACGCCCGAAGTCGTCAACGAGGTCGTCAGGTACACCAGCATGATGATCGCGATGCACTCGACCGCGCGCCCGGTCTGGTTGATCGCGGTGTTCGAGATCGAGACCACGTCGGGGTAGCCGATGGCCACCGCGAGCGACGAGTTCTTCGTCAGGTTCAGGTACTGGTTGGTCATCGGCGGGATGATCACGCGCAGGGCCTGCGGCAGCACCACCAGGCGCATCTGGTGGCCGCGCGACAGGCCCAGCGCGTTGGAGGCTTCGCTCTGCCCGCGCGGCACCGACTGGATGCCGGCCCGCACCACCTCAGCGACGAAGGCCGCGGTGTAGAAGGTCAGGCCCAGCAGCACCGAGATGAATTCCGGCGTGAAGGCGCTGCCGCCGTCGACCGACACGTCACTGACCGTGGGCAGCTTCCACGCGGTCGGCGCACCGCCGGCCAGCCAGCCGGCCAGCGCAGCGACGATCACCATGGCGAGCGCCGGCAGCAAGATCGGCCGCGCCTGGCCGGTCTGCTCGAAGCGCTGTCGTGCCCAGCGAGCCCACAGCCAGCCGGCGGTCAACCCCATCAGCGCGCCGATGCCGGCCAGCGCCTGGCCCAGGCCCCACACCGGCACCGGAAAGGTGAAGCCGCCCTTGCTCAGGAAGAACAGCCCAAACAGCGACAGCGGCTCGCCCGGATCGGGCAGCCACTCGGTCAGCAGCAGGTACCAGGTCAGCAGCTGCAGCAGGATCGGCACGTTGCGGAACAGCTCGACGTAGCCGTAACACAGCCCGCGCACGATGGCGTTGTGCGAGAAGCGGCCGATGCCGACCAGCGTGCCGATGATCGTCGTCATCACGATGCCAATGACGGCCACGCGCAGCGTGTTCAGCACGCCGATCAGGAAGGCCTTCCAGTACGGGTCCAGCGCGTCGTAAGGGATCGGCAACTCGCCGATGTCGAAGCCGGCCGGACCCTTCAGGAAGTCGAAGCCGCTCTGGATGCCGCGGACCCGCATGTTCTCCAGCGTGTTGTGCGCCAGGAACCACACGGCCAGCACGATCAGGCCCAGCGCCATCACCTGGTACAGCAGGCCGCGCACGGCCCGGCTGCGCAGGGACCAGTCACGCTTCTTCTTCGGTAGGGCTCGTGCCGTCATGCGCTGCCTGTCCTCCAGCGCGGCGGGGCCTCAAGCGCCCGTCGCGTTCCTCGTCGTTGTCGGGCAGGGCTTATCGGACCGGCGGGGCGTACATGATGCCGCCCTTGTTCCAGAGGTTGTTCACGCCTCGGGGCAGGCCCAACTGCGACTTTGAGCCAACGTTGCGCTCGAAGATCTCGCCGTAGTTGCCGGTGGCCTTGATCGCGCGGTAGGCCCAGTCCTTGTCCAGCCCCAGCAGCTTGCCGGTGTCTTCCGAGGTGCCGAGGATGCGCATCACCACCGGATCGGTGCTGCTCTTCTGCTGGTCGACATTGGCCTGCGTCAGGTCGTATTCCTCGGCCTCGACCAGCGCGTAGACCACCCACTTGGCGATCGAGAAGAACTCGTCGTCGCCGCGGCGCACCGAGGGGCCCAGCGGTTCTTTCGAGATCAGCTCGGGCAGGATCAGGTGGTCGGCCGGGTTCTTGGCCTCCTGCTTGCGCTGCGAGGCCAGGCCCGACGCATCGGTGGTGTAGGCCTGGCAGCGGCCGGCGAAATAGGCGCCGGTGGCGGCTTCGACCTTCTCGAAGACCACCGGCTTGATGTCCAGCTTGTTGGCGCGCGAGAAGTCGGTCAGGTTCTTCTCGGTGGTGGTGCCCGATTGCACGCACACCGTGGCGCCCTTCAACTGCTTGGCGCTCTTGATCTTGCCCTTGGCCGGCACCATGAAGCCCTGGCCGTCGTAGTACGTGGTGTTGGTGAACAGCATGCCCAGCGAGGCATCACGCGTCAGCGTCCAGGTGGTGTTCCGCGACAGGATGTCGATCTCGCCGGACTGCAGTGCGGTGAAGCGCTGCTGCGCATTCAGCGGCACGTACTTCACCTTGCTGGCGTCGCCCAGCATCGCCGCGGCGATGGCCTTGCACACATCCACGTCCAGGCCGGTCCAGTTGCCCTGGCTGTCGGCCGCCGAGAAGCCAGCCAGGCCGGTGTTCACGCCGCACACCAGCTGACCACGGGCCTTGATCGCGTCCACCGTCTTGCCGGCCTGGGCGGGCAGGGCGGCGAGGCCCAGCGTGGCCGCGGCGCAGGCGGCAGTGAGAAAGGTCTTCGCGGTGACATGGTTCATTTGCAGCAGCTCCTCGGGTTGGTCCGCACCGAAAGCAGGTCGGTCGACCCCTTCCGGTGCGTGCGGGAGTATAGGAACGCAAGAACCATGCTCGCCGTGGCGGCAAACCCGTAGTGGGAGTCGGGCCGTCAGGACCTGACTGCGCGTGCAGCCGGCCACCCAGCAGCCGCGCCGGCGCCCGATGCGAAAATCCGCCGATGACGACCCGCCTCACGCTCACCCGCCCTGACGACTGGCACTTGCATCTGCGCGATGGCGCGGCGATGGCCGCCGTGCTGCCCCACACCGCGCGCCAGTTCGCCCGCGCGATCGTGATGCCGAACCTGAAGCCGCCGATCACCAGCACCGCCGCCGCGCTGGCTTACCGCGAGCGCATCCTGGACGCGCTGCCGGCCGGCGCGGCCTTCGAGCCGCTGATGACGCTGTACCTGACCGACAAGCTGCCGCCCGACGAGATCCGCCGCGCCCGCGAGGCCGGCATCGTCGCAGCCAAGCTCTACCCGGCCGGTGCCACCACCAACAGCGATGCCGGCGTCACCGACATCCGCCTGATCCACCCGGTGCTCGAAGCGATGCAGCGTGAAGGCCTGTTGCTGCTGGTGCATGGCGAGGTCACCGACCCGGCAGTCGATGTGTTCGACCGCGAGGCCGTATTCATCGAGCGGGTGATGCAGCCGCTGCGCCGCGACTTTCCCGAGCTCAAGGTGGTGTTCGAGCACATCACGACGAAAGACGCTGCGCACTACGTAGCTGATGCGGATGCGCACACCGCTGCGACCATCACCGCCCACCACCTGCTCTACAACCGCAACGCGATTTTCATGGGCGGCCTGCGCCCGCACTACTACTGCCTGCCGGTGCTGAAGCGTGAAGTACACCGCCAGGCGCTGGTGGCCGCAGCCACCTCCGGCAGCGCGAAGTTCTTCTTGGGCACCGACAGCGCGCCGCATGCGGCTGCGCTGAAAGAGGCCTCCGTCTGTGGCGCCGGCTGCTACACGGCGCTGGGTGCGCTGGAGCTGTATGCCGAAGCCTTCGAAGCCGCCGGCGCGCTGGACAAGCTGGAAGGTTTCGCCAGCCACCACGGCCCGGCGTTCTACGGCCTGCCGCGCAACGCCGACACGGTGACGCTGGAGAAGACGCCGTGGACCGTGCCGGAGACCGTGGCTTTCGGGGATGCAGTCTTGAAGCCGCTGCGGGGCGGCGAGACGCTGGCCTGGCGGCAGGCGTGACGCCAGGCCGCACGGCCTTCAGAAGAAGCCGTCGTCCCTGTCCATCGCGCGCTGGCGCCGGTGCATCAGCTTCAGCCAGCGCTTGGTGTCGCCCTTGTCGGCCAGCAGGATCAGCTCGCGCTTGA